>CAYMMF010000062.1:0-8992 GCA_964391475.1 uncultured Propionibacteriaceae bacterium
CCTCGGGCGTGGCCTCGTAGTCGCGGTAGGGAACCGAAAACATCATGTGGAGGAAATTTTCGGCGTACGGCAAGTCGTAGCGCGGGTAGACGATCGGTTCGCCCTTATGAGACTTGTAGGCGGCGGCTGCGATCGTCCGGGTTTTCGAGATGAGTGCAGCCGCGGCACGGGCGAACGTGACCTCGTCGTTGATGTGAATTTCAGGCAGCTCGTAGGCCTGGATCGCGTTGATCATCGCCGACAGGATCGCCATCGGGTGCGCGTCCGTTGGGAACCCGTCGAAGTGCTTGCGCATGTCGCGGTGAAGGGCGGCGTTCTCGGTCAGCAGGTCACCGAACTTTTCGCGTGAGGCGACATCCGGCAGCTCGCCGAAGATCAGCAACTCGGCGGCTTCGATGAACGAAGAACGGGCAGCCAGATCTTCGATCGGGACGCCGCGGTAACGCAAGATTCCCTTCTCGCCATCGATGAACGTGATATTCGACGCGCAAGAGCCGGTGTTGGCGTACCCGTCGTCCAAGGTGATGTGCCCGGTCAGCGCGCGGAGCTTGCTGATGTCGATGGCACGCTCACCCTCGGAGCCAACCACGATCGGAAGCTCATACGACTTGCCGTCAATGACCACAACCGCGTTCTCACTCATGAAACCCTCCAGGGATTATTGGTTGCGCACACTCTTCCCGGTTTCTGGGCAAAACGCAGTCGTTTCACCAAATTAGTCACGATGACCGCATAATGAGATTGTGCGCCGACGGACGCTGCTGATGTACTCCTGCTTAGCTCTCGCGGGGTGCGCGCGGGTGCCTCCGGGTCGGCGTCCGGACCCTGACTCACCGGCCAGGCAGACCGCCGAGTTAGCCGCGAAATCTCTCGCCACAGGCGAAGACGCAAGTGGGGCGTTCGCGTCGGCCACGTCCATAGCTGAAATCTACGCAGGAATGCGAGGACTCCGGCCGCAAGTAAACGTGGGCGAACTGCTCGTCGGCGAGGACAGAAAACGAGCGGCCGCATCGCTGGCCTTCTCATGGACGCTCCGCGCTGGCCAGCTGGAGTGGAAGTACTCCGTCCCACTCACTCTGACATCGGACGACGGGCATCACTGGCGCGCCTCGTGGACGCCGCAGGTCGTACACCTCAACCTTGAGCCCGGAGACAAACTCACAAACACCAGCGTCCCCGCACAACGCGGCGAAATCATCGGGGCGGACGACGAACGGCTCGTCTACCGCCACCCGGTGATGCGCGTAGGCATCGACCTAACCCTGATCGACCGACAAAAAGCCGCGGCGTCCGCCCGCAAATTGGCCAATGAACTGGCGATCGACACGGCGCGTTACATGCGCCGAGTAGAGGACGCCGGGCCGCGCGCATTCGTCGAGGCGCAGGCCCTGCGATTGACGGACGTGGCGCACCGCGACGCGATCGAAGCCGTGAAGAAAATCCCCGGGGTGAGGCTGATCGACGACGAACGGATGCTGGCGATCGACCCAACATTCGCCCGCCCTTTGCTAGGAATCGTCGGCGAGGCGACCGCAGAGGTGATCGAACGCTCCGGCGGCAAGGTGCAAGAAGGCGACATCGTGGGGCTTTCGGGCTTGCAGGCCGACCGGGACGAAGAGTTACGCGGCGTGCCCGGATTCGTGGTGGAACGGCGTCCGAACGGTGAAGTGCTCACCCGGGCAGAACCAGTGCGAGGAAAACCGATCACGGTCACACTGCACCGGCAACGACAAGAGGAAGCCGAAAACCATGTAGCCCGATTCACCGAACCGTGCGGCCTAGTGCTGCTGCGGATCGCCGACGGCCACGTGCTCGCTGCGGCGTCCGGACGAGGCGGCGACGGGTTCTCAACCGCGACCCTGGCGCAGGTGCCAGTCGGCGTGCCACCCGGCGGGGCGAGGACGCTGGCGGCGCTCGGCTGGGACGACCCGCCAACCGCGGGAATCCCAGTGACACTAGGAGAAATGTCGGGTGATGGCGCCATTGTTTCCCCACTCGGGGTGGCGCTCGTGGCGGCGTCCACCGCGTCCGGCAAACGGGTATCGCCAACCCTAGTCGTAGAGGGGACGCCACCGGCGCGCCCCCCGCTGGGAAAAGCCAGCGCGGATGCAGCAAAGTGGGTCGAGCAGATCGGAAGCAACAAAGAATGGTGGGTGGGGACGTCCGACGCCCAAGGATGGGTGGTCGTGGGCTACCGCAAAGGCGCGGACGCCGCGACGCTCGCCGCAGACTGGATCAACCAATAAGCGTCCACGTGCGGGCCACGAACACCGCCAGCAAGACGGCGAAACCGATCGCCAACCCCAACCACGGGTCGAGCCGACGTACCGGCGGTTGACCGGGAACCGGAGGCCAAGGCGCGCGAGGCACCGGGCGTCCGAACAACCAACCCGCGTAAATGCCGCCGACAAGCCCACCGAGATGACCCTGCCACGAAATCTGAGCCCCCAACGTGAACGTCAACACCACGTTCAAACCAAGCCAAATCAGAATGTTCGACATGTCACCCTTGTAAAGGTAGCTCAGGACGAGCACCGTCCCCATCAGGCCGAAAATCGCCCCGGACGCCCCCAGCGTCGAACTGCTCGGGTGAGACAAGACGAACACAGCCACTCCGCCGGTGAGCGCAGAGAACAGGTAGATCGCAATGAACCGGACGCGTCCCAACGCCTGCTCGACCGGGGGGCCGAGCACGTAGAGCGCGAACATGTTGAAACCGATGTGGATCAGATCCAGATGGGTGAAAGCGCTAGTCAGCAGGGTCCACCAGCCGCCGTCCGCGACACCCGGATACCACACCGCTTGCGCACGGCACGTGGCCTCAGACACGCCGATGAAGTAACCCTCGCCGGGAACGAAACAGCTGCCCGTGGGGTGCAGCGCCAGCCACCCGTACAGCGAGCTGCTGATCCCACCGGTGGCGCGCAACAGCAGCCAAACCCCGAGGTTGATCGCAATCAAGGTGATAGTGACATTGCCCCCACGCAAACCCAGGTTAGGCGTCCGGCGTCGGCGCGCAGGCTGGTGTTGATCCATGCGGCAAGCCTAGACGCGGGCGGCGATCGCGCTGGACGCCTTCTGCAGCAGGATCAAATGCGTCCGCTCCACCGAGGTTAAAGTCTTGCTTCTGCGCGGATTAATGCGCGATTCGGGGCCACTTATCGACAGCGTGACCGTGGGCGGGGCGTCCCCAATCCGAATCGGAACCGCGATGGTAGCCATGCCGATCTCAGACTCCGAAAGACTGCGTCCGAAACCGGTCTTGCGGCACTCATGGACGTCGGTCAGCAGATCTTCTACAGTGTGGATCGTACGCTCCGTACACCGGGGGAGCGGGCCGCCGAAAGCCCGCCGAATATTCTCATCAGGCCAAAAACCCAACAGTGCCTTGCCCGCCGCGGTGCAATGCGCGGGCACCCTGGCGCCCACCCGCGTAGTGACACGCATCAGTTGCCGCGACTCCGCAGTGAACAGGTAGTAGATGTGACGACCGCCCAACGCCGCCAAGTGCACCGTCTCGCCGACATCGTCACGCAGCTTGCACATAATCGGGTAGGCCGCTTCAAGCAACGGACCCACCGAGATAGTCGCCGTCGGTGCGGGCGTCCCGAACGCGAGGCGGTAACGGCGATCCTTCTCTTGCCGGGTTACAAAACCCGCGGTTTCAAGCGTGCCGAGGATCCGGTGCACTCGCGAGTTCCCCAGGCCGAGGATTCTGCCGATCTCGACGAGCCCATAGGCTTGGCCGTCCTCAAGAAGACGCAATATCTCTAACGAACGGGATACCGAATCCAAGGTCGCGGCCATGGGCTTCACCCTAGCTTTCATTTCTGATCACCGGAAATGAATCGCCAAACCCGTTGTGTGACGAGCGGCAGAGAAGTTTATTGGCAGAACGTTTTGGAGGCGCCGATGTTCGAGTGGTCCTCTGCGATTTGAGTGGGCATCTACGGTTGATATGTGACTTACCACGGCAACGATGACCTCGACTGGCTGTATCGCCGTGGGGCCTACGTTGGGGAGCCCGAGTGGGAACCCGTGCGCGTCCAACGTGGTCCGGTCTATTCGGGGCAGCAGTTCATGCCGCCTTTGCCAACTCAGTCGCCTGCGAGCCCCTCGCCCGGCGCGTCCAGAAGGCGCCGCAGGCGTCCGATCCGAAAGACTTTGACGCTGGTGGCCGCCGTCACGCTGGTCTATTTAGTGATGGTTCCCGCCTTCGCGTGGAGTCTCGGCAAGCGCGTGGACGCCACCCCAGACGGCGAGCGGCCACCCCCGCAGCCGGGCAGTCTCTATCTATTGGCTGGTTCTGATGCTCGCGATTCGGCGGAGTCGTCCAAGCAGGGCGCGTCCGGGAACGGAACCCCGGTCAGGTCTCGGGCTGACACGATCATGCTTCTTTATGTGCCCTCCAGGGGACGCCCTGCGTTGGTGTCAGTGCCGAGGGATTCATATTTAACAATTCCGGGTCATGGGCAGAACAAGGTCAACGCTGCTTACGCGATCGGGGGCCCCAAGCTGCTAGTGAAAACTCTTGAGCAGCGCACCGGGTTGCGCATCGACGGCTACGCCGAGGTGGGTTTTGAGGGTTTCGTTAATGTGATCGACGCCTTGGGTGGCATCGAGATGTGCCCGCCGAAGGCGATCAAGGATCGCGACAGTCACCTCGATATTCCCGCCGGCTGCCAGCACTTCGACGGTGACACCGCGTTGGGCTACGTCCGGATGCGAAAGTCTGACCCCGAAGGCGACGTCGGACGTGTGAGGCGTCAACGCGAAATGGTTTCCGCGGTTGCGAGCAAGGCGGCGTCGCCGGCGTCCTTCGTCGATCCGGTGCGGTACCTGCGGCTCAACCAGTCGGTGGCGAATGCTATCGCCACTAGCACCGATACCGGGGTTCTCGACGTCAGCAAGCTTGTCGTAGGCATGACGCAGCTTTCAGCGAGCGACGCGTTGACGATCACCGTCCCGATCTCGAACGCCGATGCACGAACCCAGGCGGGCTCGTCGGTGCTGTGGGACGACGAGGAAGCCGACGCTCTTTTTGACGAGATCGCCCAGGGGGACACGTCCAAGTTGGATCGTTTCAAGAAGTAACGAGACCCTCTATGTCGGCTAATTCTTGCCGGAGACGCCCGCCGAAGTGAAGGTCGCCATCTCGCGCAGGATCAGGGCAGCGCCTCGAATGATCGGTAGGACGGTCGCGGCGCCCGAACCTTCGCCCAGCCTCATGTCGAGTTCGACCACCGGCTCCAGCCCCAGTTTGGCTAGCGCCACCCCGATGCCAGCCTCCACGCCCCGGTGTGCGGCGATCAGGTAGCCGGACGCTGTGGGCGCCAGCGCGACCGCGACCAGGGCGGCAGAGCTCGCGATCACCCCGTCGATCACAACCGGGATGCGCGCGGCAGCCCCACCCAGGACGAGCCCGACAAGGGCGGCGTGTTCCAGGCCGCCGACCCCGGCTAGTGCAGCCAGCGGATCGTCCGCGGAAGCACGATTACGCCTGATGCCTCGTTCGATGACCGCGATTTTGCGTGCCAGCATCTCGTCGTCGGCGCCAGTGCCGCGTCCGGTCACCTCAGCGGGTGAGGCGCCGGTGAACACGCTGATCAACGCCGCGGACGGGGTGGTGTTGCCGATCCCGACTTCACCCATGACCAGGCAGCGGTAGCCGTCCGCAACCGCTTGCCGGGCAGCTGTGATGCCAACCTCAACGGCACGAGCGGCGTCCTCAAGGCTCATTGCGGCCCCGACCGAGAGGTCGGAGGTGCCTCGAGCTACGTTCACGTCCACGACCGTCTCGCTGACGACCGGCGCGAGCATTCCGACGTCGAAAACGCGCACGCTGGCGCCGGAATTCCTAGCCAGCACACTGACGGCGGCGCCGCCGTTGGCGATGTTGATGGCCATCTGCTGGGTGACTTCCTGCGGCCACGGCGAGACTTTCTGCCCCGCTTGGACGCCGTGGTCGCCAGCGAACACGCAAACCAGCGCGGGCGCCGGGTCAGGGGGAGGACACTGCCCGGCGATGGCAGACAATTGGTTGCCGAGTTGCTCCAGGCGTCCAAGCGACCCCGGAGGTTTGGTGAGCTGAAGCTGCTGCGCCTCGGCGTCCGCGTAGGCGCCCGCGGACACCTCGACGATCTCGTCGAGGGTGCGGGCAAGCAAATTTCCGGGGTTAGCGGTCACATAACTGCCTTTCTTTTCGGGTCAGCTGCGTTCGGGTCGGCAAACCACCCGCTGGCTTACGATGTCGGAGTAGAGAACCAGGTCTTCGAACCGAGCCACGTGCACCACTTCGGCGAGATCTGCACCTTCGGGATCGAGTTCGGCGAGCAGGTTCGGCCGCTGTGTCACCAGCGTCGGATCGTAACGAACCCTTCTATCCTGTTCGAACACAGCGGCGTAGAAAATCCCGTTCTCGACCAGATCGAGGAAGAAGTGGCTCCCGTAGCTCAACTCGGGGCTGAACTGCCCGGCGGTGTACGTCGTCTCAACTAGGGCGCTGGCGTGGGTGATCTCTGTGAAATGCACCGGGACCCCAAGCGACGGGGTGGTGGTACCCCAGCGTCCGGGACCAACCAGCATGTAAGACGACCGTTTCAGCGCCTTGTTGAGCAAGCCGACCTGCCGGGCGACCGCGTAGCGGGCCTGCTCGCCGAGCCGGAGGTAGGCGTCCGGTTTCACCAAGACGACGTACTCGAGCGCCAGCCGGACGCTGCCCCCCATGAAGTTGCCGTTCATCGCCAACAGGCAAGGCTCGTCGGCCAAAACCTGCGGCGGCCTGACCGACTTGCCCAAACCGCGGGTTTGAAGCGGACGGCACTGCACGACGTTGATCTTGAACCGGTCGCCCTTCCAGTTCACGGTAAATTCGACGTCGACGGGGTAGTCGTATGCCTCTTCCAAAGCGGTGAGCATGTCGCGCACCAGCGACGCGAAGTCGGTGTCGGTGAGTAGCCGTTTGAAATCCACGACCATGGGCACCGGCATGACTGGACGCCCCAACTCCCGCAGGCGCCGCATGGTCGCCAGGTCGGGGGAGCAGAACAGCGACCAGTCGGCCTTGATGTCGAGCTTCATCGCCTCGGCCAGTGAGACCCTGCCCAACGCGTTCTCGCGCAGGTTGATCACGTCGAGGTTGTGCTGGCTATACCGGGTGACAAGTTCGCCTGTGTACTGGGAGCGTCTGGGACGGTCGAGCGTCACTATCCGGGGATAGTCGACCTGGGTGCGGTCGACCGCCATCGTCCCCAACCCGACCACCAACCTGACCATGCCCGCGTGAGGATCAATGCTCGGCTCCCACACGTACTGGTTTTGCGAGTTACCCACCCCGGCTGCGTGCGGAAAGAACAGTTCGCCGTGGTGATCGCCCGAGACTCGTTGGACGAGGACGGCCATCTGCTCGTCCAGATGCGTCAACCGGCGGTTCCGCCGATAGCGGAGCGCCTCTTCACCCATCGCCGAGGCGTAGACGGTACGGACGGCGTCCTCGAACGCGCGAAGCCGTTCCTCGGGCGTCCCTTGGTTGGCGACGAACACGCTGTCGTACTTGCCTGCGAACGCGTTGCCGAAGTTGTCTTCAAGTAGCGAACTGGAACGGACGATGATCGGCGACCACCCGAAGTGCTCCAGCAGACGCATGAAGCGCTCTTTGATCTCGCGGGGGAACTCGCCCTGGCTCAGCATCTCGTGCAGCCTTGCGCCGGCGGGGAAGTAGCCTTCGTGGGTCTTTTGTTGTGTCCAATCAACCCACCACCCGTTGGCGATTATGTAGGTGAAGAACAGATCGGCGCCCAAATAAAACGAGTCGTGAGCCTCCATGCGCCCGGTGAACCGGCCCGCGGCGTCCTTGGCCAAGATCGCCTGGGCGAGCAGCATGCCGACCGACTTGCCGCCGATGTTGCCCGTCCCGATCTCGCGGCGGGCGATCGCCAACAGGTCGGCCAACGACAGATAGTGCCGACATAGGGCGACCATCCGGTTTTCTTCGGGGCCGACGACCGCAGCCAGCAGGAGCTCGCGGGCGGCGTCCTGCTCGTCGGACGACCCGCCCAGCGCGCGGGTGCCCAAAGCCACCAGCTTCTCCCAAGGTTCGGGCGGGTCGATCGTGCCGTGGAGCCGACTGAATAGCCGCGCGGACTCCTCCGACGAAGTGATGGCCTCGGCTTCGCTGTCGGTCAGCAGGTGGGGAAAGAACATGGACGGTGCGTACCGGCCGAACACCTTCAACGGGTGGACGTAGGTGTGGCCGCCAATGTGGTACATGTCTAACAGCAGTTGGACGGTTTCGCGGATTCCCGCCACCGTTGAGAACGTGTGGTGGTTCCTGATTAGCGCGAAGTAGGCGATGGTGTCGAGTTCGTGCAACCACGGGCAGGTGACCTTGAAAAGGTTCATGATCATCAGATCGGAGTGCCAGCGGTCTTGCAGATCGGTGAAGCAGTCGAACACGTAACATGCGCCCACACCGAGGCTCGTCGACAGCAGGTGAATGTCGGTGGCGAAGCTCTCGAACCCCTCCGTTGGGTCCAGCTGGTGCTCTGTCACCCTCGGATCGTCCAGAAGCGGCTCGTGGCGTCCGAATCGGACGTAGTGGACTTCGCGGCCATCCGCGAGAGCCTGAGCAACGAACACTCGCGCTACCCGCTGGTAATCCGCCAAAGAGTCGACCTGCCAGACCACACTGTCGCCGAAACGCAGCAGGTCGACGATGGCGTCCAGCCCCTTGTGTCCGGTGCTCGCACGGTAGGAATCCATGGCCTACCCGAGCCGCGGCGTGGTGTGGGGCGCAGGGTTGTTCGCCGACTGCAAGTGCATGGCACCACCCTAATCTGACAATGAATGGTTAGTTGGGCAGTGGTTTGGTCTGTAGGCAGATTGTTCTGCTGCCTAAAGGCGATCTCGATCCGATGGCCGGGTGATTTGGTGTCTTGGACGCCTCTCACACGCCTCTCACGCGCCTCTCACACGCCTCTCACGCAGCGTGGCG
>CAYMMF010000062.1:9092-10183 GCA_964391475.1 uncultured Propionibacteriaceae bacterium
ACGCCTCTCACACGCCTCTCACGCGCCTCTCACACGCCTCTCACGCAGCGTGGCGGAGCGCGTTTCGGATCAGCTCGGTGAGGACGGGGAGGTCCCAGGCCTCGCGATGCCCCCAGCGGACGACCCAGAAACCTTGGTCTCGGATCGATTGCTCCCGAGCTTTCTCAGCCATCACTGCATCCGCAGCGGTCTGTCCAGGACGAAGTAGATCTCCGTACTTGACCTTGCCGTCTACTTCGCCGACCAGACGCTGCGCGCGCCAACCGAAATCGCTCCTAGCAATGAAGGCGCCTGCGGGCGTCCTGATCTCGAACTGGAGTTCGGGCATCGGGATCCCCATCCGAGAGAACTGGATCCGGCTGATCGACTCAAGTGGGGATTCGGCGCGACCGTCGGCGAAGTTGAGGGCTGAGCGAGCACGTTGGATGCCCCACATCCGATCGCAAAGCCCTACCGATACTGCGAGTTGTTCGCGAGTCGCACCCGAGTGCAAGGCGGCGTCCATTGCAATGACGCCCCACTCGTGACCGGACGTCCGGGCCAGGTCGGATGCCGTGCGCGCCAGACTGGTCACGGGTATGCCGCGAATGACGGTCACCTCATCGGGTACAAGTGCAGCGCGATGGACGACCAAACAACCCTGGGATCTGCCGTGGGAACCAGTAAGACGTGTGACATGAATCTGATCTAGGGGACCACTCCGAATCGGTATGCCGTGCAAGATCGCGGCCGAGGAGTGACTGACTACGGCGTCCACCGTCAACAACGGAAGCGTCGCTCTGATCATCTCAATGTGAGCGGCCTGAGGGGAGAGTGTGCCGGGGTTGGCGAATACGCCACGGCGGATCCGGCGCAATTGTTTGCTGCGAAGCAGCCGCTGAAGCTCGTGGTTTGAAAGGCCTTGGCCGGATAGAAAGCTCCAAGGTCGGGGTGTTGTTGAAGGCATAGTGAAATCAAACGCGATTTGCGAAATAAGGCTAGGCCGGATCCTGTTTTTGTGGATAACTATTGGAAATCCACAGGGGAGTGTCGGCAATCCGAGGCATCCGCAGGTGTTTTTAGAACTTCTTGGTTACTTCGTCCAGGTTGGG
>CAYMMF010000063.1:0-10126 GCA_964391475.1 uncultured Propionibacteriaceae bacterium
ACCGCGGCAGTCAGCAGTTGGCTGATCACCGCCTCCGCCTCTTCTTTAGAGCGGGTGCCCTGGAATAGCGGCATTACCTGCCCGGACAGCACGCCCACGACCAGCGGCACAGATTGGATTCCTAACGCTTGGGCCAGACCAGGGGAGGTGTCCACGTTGACGCGCACCAACAGATACCTGCCGCCAGCCGCGTTGGCCAAATCGCCCAGATCCGCCGAGAGTTGAGCAGCGTTTGCTCTGGGCGAGAAAAATTCGACCACCAGTGGATGCTGCAGGGAACGGGCCAGCACTTGTTCGAACGTGCGCTCGTCGGCTTCCAGCACCCAGCCACCGGTTGAATCGGTCGTGGCCTTTGCTGCGAGTCGGGAAAGGTCCAAGTGCGCGTCGGCGCCGTGCATTTCGTTCATGCCGCCCATTCTTACATCCACCTGCTGCGTGTTCTGTTCACACAGGGCAGGATGGGACCATGGTTCATCCGCGCGCTGGGCAGTTGGCACTGCCCGAAGATCTCATTGACGTCGACGCATTACTCGGCGCTTACTACGACCTGGTGCCCGATCCGAGCAACCCTGACCAGATGGTGGTCTTCGGTACTTCTGGTCATCGCGGGTCTAGCTTCAAGACGTCCTTCAACGAAGCACACATCGCAGCCACCACGTTGGCGATTGTGGAGTACCGGGCAAGTCAGAACGTCACCGGCCCGCTCTTCATCGCAAAGGACACCCACGGGCTCTCACTGCCAGCTTGGCGCACAGCGCTGGAGGTCCTGGTCGCCGCAGGGGTGGACGTCCGTGCCGAACGCGACGACGAGTACACACCGACGCCCGCGTTGTCACGAGCGGTCATCGTCTACAACCGTGACCACTCAGGCCCCCGTGCCGACGGCATCGTGGTCACCCCGTCCCACAATCCGCCCACAGACGGCGGTTTCAAATACAACCCACCTAACGGTGGCCCAGCCGACACGGACGCCACTTCTGTGATCGCCGCCCGCGCAAACGAACTGCTGAGCGACTGGCGCTCGATCCCACGCAAGCCGTACGAGCAGATCGCCGACAACATCGTCCGCCACGATTACCGGAGTGCCTACTGCGAAGACCTAGTCAACGTGGTCGATCTCGACGCCATTCGCGGCGCGGGGCTCAACATCGGCGCCGACCCCATGGGTGGGGCGTCGGTACAGTACTGGCAGTACATCGCCGAGAACTTCAACCTCGGATTGTCAGTTGTGAACCCAGCAGTCGACCCAAGGTGGCCGTTCATGACCTTGGATTGGGACGGCAAAATCCGAATGGACTGTTCCAGCGCCTACGCGATGGCTTCGCTGATCGGAAACCGAGACCGGTACTCACTGGCCACCGGTAACGACGCTGACGCAGACCGCCACGGGATCGTCACCCCAGACGCTGGCTTGATGAACCCCAACCATTACCTAGCGGTGGCGATTCAGTACCTATACAGCCACCGGGATGGCTGGAATCCGAACGCGGGCATCGGCAAAACGTTGGTCTCTAGTTCGATGATAGACAAAGTGGCAGCCAAACTTGGACGACGACTGGTGGAGGTGCCAGTTGGGTTCAAGTGGTTCGTTCCAGGCTTGAGCGACGGGTCCATCGGCTTCGGCGGCGAAGAGTCAGCTGGGGCGTCCTTCCTGACAAAAGATGGCAAGACATGGACGACGGACAAGGACGGGCTAATCCTCGACCTCCTCGCCTCGGAGATCCTCGCGGTGACAGGCAAGACTCCGTCCCAGCTGTATGCAGAGCTAGAAGCCGAATTCGGCACCACAGCGTACGCACGGATTGACGCCGCAGCCAATCGTGAGCAGAAAGCCAAGCTTGCCAAGCTGACACCCGAAGACGTGGAAGCTACCGAACTGGCTGGCGAACCCATCGTCGCAAAACTCACCGCGGCTCCGGGTAACAATGAATCGATCGGCGGGTTGAAGGTCACGACGCAGAACGCATGGTTCGCCGCCCGGCCGTCCGGCACCGAGGACGTCTACAAGATCTACGCAGAGTCGTTCAAGGGCCCAGATCACCTAGCTGTCGTTCAAGCAGAGGCAAAGCAGGTCGTGGACGCGGTCCTCGCCTGATTACTTCTCAAGCGCGATGCCGTCTGCGGGAGCTACACCCCGTCGGCGGCATCGTCGTCTTCGATTGGTGCCATGCGCGCTCGCAACCCCGCCCGCTGAATCACTCTCTGGATCACCAGGTCTCTCTGCTCGATCCGGGGAACGTACTCGATGCGCTTCAACCCCTGATCTTGGGCTGCGCTCTCGAACACGAAGTGACCAAAACCCAACAACTGCCCCAGGAAGGGCAGCTCGACAGAAATGTCGAGGATGCGCGCGATTGGCACGGTTGCCATGTGCTGGTTGACCACCCCGTGAAGCCGGAACACTCGCATGTTGGTGACAACGAAACGATCCATGAATTCGTAGTGAATGCGATAAAACCCCCACCCACCTAGCGCGAAGCCGGCTAGCAGGGGCAACCAGAACAAGTGCCGAACCAAAGGCATGCTTGCGAACAAAACCATGCCAAGTAATACCGCAAGCACCGGGAGCACCCGAGTTACCCAATGGCGCGTTACTTCGTCAACTATGAACTCGCCCTCGCTGGTGAGGAGTCGCCCCTGGGTGTCCGGAACCAGGAACCGCCGCACTCCGGACACGATTTACTTCACCAAAGACTCGAAGAACCTACCGACCGAATCGAAAATTCCGAATATCGCTTTGACGAAGTCGGCTGCCGCCTCTGGACGCGTGTACAGATAGAAGACACCGAATGCGAGCAACAAGGCTGACAACACAGTCTTAATCCACTTGGTCACCAAGCCTCCAGGGGAAGTAGAGCATGCACAAGCGCCCGCAAATTACGTGCGCCTAACTCATTCTGCGCTACCCGCGTCATCTTCACCGCGGTGACGCGCCGGGAGCCACCGAGAACTCCTGCAAGGGCGGGTTCGGCTGTGCCAATGTTGAGGCATGGAGAATTCTGACCTTTTTATTTGCATTGACCACGTTGGGTTGGCTGTCCCCAACCTCGACGAAGCCATAACGTTCCACACCGAGGTGCTCGGGTGGCGCGTCCTGCACAGAGAGGCCAACGAAGAGCAGGGCGTCGAAGAAGCCATGCTGGGCACCGGCGATCAAGCTGTCGAAAGCGCCCAGATCCAGTTACTCGCACCGCTCTCCGAGGCGTCCACGATCGCAAAGTTCATCGACCGCAACGGGCCCGGCATGCAGCAACTCGCCTACCGCGTTGCTGACCTGGATTCGGTGAGCGCAACCCTTCGCGACCGCGGGGTACGTCTTTTGTACCCAGAAGCGAAAAGGGGCACAAATAACTCCAGGATCAACTTCTGCCACCCCAAGGACACCGGCGGGATCCTGCTGGAACTGGTGGAGCCAAACCCGGACGCCTCCCACTGAGCAACAATTCTCCAGACGCAGCATGCACCGATGCTGCCGGGTCGCGAACCGCGGCTGAGCCAACGCACGAAGCGGCGCAAGACGAAGTAGCATCGGGTAAACACCTGCCATCGGGCGAGAGGATTCGTAAGTGAACGACAGGCCAGACCAGCACGGACTTGATTTGTTCGATCGCAAGGCTTCCGCGGTTGGCGGTTTCCCCAACGCGATGCTCGGATACGACAAGAAGGCTGTTGACGACTACATCCGAGATCTGGAGCAACAGGTCAACGTCGCCAAGCACCAACTCGAAGAGGTCCGCCGCGAACTGATCGCCGCCAATCTGAGAATCGACGACACCGACTTCAGCAAACTCGGCAGCCACACCGCGTCCATGCTGCAAGTGGCTGAAGCTCAAGCCGGTGAGATCCTGCAAAAGGCGCGCACCCGAGCAGCGGCCATCCTCACCGACGCCCAAGCGGTCGCAGACCGGACCCGCTCACAGGCGTCCCAGATGGCCGAGCAGGCTCGTCTTGACGGGATCGAATCGATCAAGACCTTGCGGGCTGAGATGGAGCAGCAGACCGCCGAGGAATTGGCGACCGCTAAGACGGAGTCTGAGGGTATCCGTTCAGCAGCCGACACCCACCGCGAACTGGTTCTAACTGATGCCAAGCAGCAAGCGGAAGCCCTGGTGGGTCAAGCCCAAGCCGAGGCTGAGCGAGTCCGCGCGGAAGCCCAACGAGAGGCTGCGGATGTCAAAGCCCAAGTAGCTGCAGATCGAGAGCAAACCCTGCGGGAACTGGAGACCAAGCAAACCGAGCTTCAAGAACGCATCAGTGGCATGGTGGAAAGCGCACGATCCCAGTCAGAGGAGTACCAGACCAAGCTGACCGAGGGTGTCGAAGAGATCCGGCAGCGACTGCAGCGCTCGTACGCAGAAGCCGAAGAGGTCAAGGCCGCAAGCATCGGTGAAGCTCAGGCCATCGTCAGCAAGGCACGCGCCGACGCAGACGCCCTGCTCCAGGAAGCAGACACCGAACTCATTCGACGCAGGGAGAAACTGCGCCACGACTCCCACCTGCTGCGTCAGCGGAAGCAGGCACTGATCACGCAGTTGCAGCAGCTTTCGAACATCGCCAACGTGGGTGAAGACGAGTACCCAGACGAGGTGACAGGGCCGATCGAAACCTCGGGAGTTATCCCCCAGATCCTTCTCGATGAACTGGTTGAGGAATCGTCCGACGACACGGAACTTGTACTGGAATTTGCCGGTGACTCGGATTCTGAACCCGAGTCCAGCGACTCCTCGAACGCTAAGTGAGCGACAGCGATCCAAGCGCGCCTCTGGAAGGGACGCCCGCAACTCCAATCCCGCCGGTTAGCCCACGCTCCGGCGGGACTCCAATCCCTGCCTCAGCGCCATCAACCGTAGCTCGATCGGACGCCACCGAAAGACCGGCGCCGACCCCCACACCTCCCCGCTCGATGCCCACCCCCGTGGGGGCGGCCCGCCAGTGGTTGAGGCGAATCCGAAAGGGCGGCGTGGAAACCCCCAGCGACCCCGCGCTGGATCCGAATTTGCCGGACGCCGCACCAACATCACTGCTTACGCGCTCCCCCTTCCAGATCGGGTTCTTTATGGCTGTAGGAGCCATGACAGCCTACGGCTTGGTAAATATGCTGGTCAGCCTCCAAAGCATCCTGGTGCTTGCGCTCTTCGCGTTGTTTGTCACCTTGGGTCTCAACCCCTCTGTGGAGTGGATGCGAGACAGAGGCGTCCCGCGCCCGGTCGCGGTCATCATGGTCGGCGTCGGTGCAATCGTGTTCCTGTTGCTGGCGGGGTGGGCAGTCGTTCCGGTGGCGACCGAACAGATCAACCGCCTGATGTTCAACGCTCCAACCCTGCTCAAAGGGCTGAGAGAAAACCCGCAGGTGGCCGAATTTGACGCCCAATTCGGGGTGATCGACAAAGCTATCGAATTCCTCAGTTCGGGTTCATCGCTGAGCGCACTCTTCGGGGGAATTCTGGGGGCAGGAAAAATCCTCGCCAACATGGTGTTCTCGGTGATCATCACCTTGGTTCTGACTATCTACTTCTTGGCGACCCTCCCTTCGATCAAAGAGGTCATCTACCAGTTGGCGCCAGCCTCAAGACGACCCCGCGCTCGTTACCTGGCTAACGAAATGTTCGCCAGAATCGGCGGGTACATGTCGGGCATGTTCATCGTGATAACGCTGTGGGCGGTCGGATCGTTCATCATGCTCAATCTTGTTGGTTTAGGTCAGTACGCTCTCGCGCTGGCAGTCGTCACGGGGCTTTTCTCATTCATTCCTGTCGTTGGATCATCGGTCGGTCTGGTCATCTGCACGCTCGTAGCGTTCTCGAACTCGGTGACGGCAGGGTTCGTAATCCTGATCTACTTCGTGTTCTATCAACAGATGGACGCCTACGTCGTCCAGCCTCGGGTATTCTCCAAGTCGATGAACGTGCCAGCAGTGCTGGTGATTCTCGGCGCCATCTCGGGTGGTTTCCTCCTCGGGATACCGGGAGCACTGCTCGCCATCCCGTCGGTGGCGTCCATGATCTTGCTTTACCGCGAGGTGCTGATCCCGCACCTGGACCGGCGTTAGAACAGCCGTCCTTCCCCGTCGTCCAAACCACGCAGCGCGTCATAATCGACGGTCACACACGAAATGCCTCTAGCGGCGGCAACCACTTTCGCCTGGGGTTTTATCACTTGGGCCGCGAACACGCCGACGACAGGACGCAGGTGCGGGTCCGCGTTCAGAAGTTCCAGATAGCGGGAGAGCTGTTCCACTCCGTCGATCTCACCTCGCCGTTTCACCTCAACCGCGACGTACCCACCCGACTCGTCCCGGAACAGCAGATCGACTGGGCCAATGGCTGTCGGGTGCTCCCTGCGGACCAACGACCATGAATTCCCAAACGTCTCCGGGTTAGCAGCTAGCAACTCCTGCAGGTGCGCCTCCACCCCGTCCTTGCGTAAACCAGGATCCACCCCAAGGTCGTGCTGCGAATCGTGCAGCACCTCCGCGATAGCAATCCGGAGCCGGTCGTCGTCCTTGTTCACGACTTCCCAGACCTCAACCAGGTCGGGTTCGGATTCGGCGTCCGCGTCGCGCACCGTAAGCGTGCTGGGCGGGTTCATCCAGTTCAACGGTTTGTAGGCCCGGTCATCGGCGTGAATAGACACCGAGCCATCGGCCTTGGCCAAGATCAGCCTGGGGGCCATCGGAAGGTGAGCAGTGAGACGTCCGGTGTAGTCCACCTGGCAACGGGCAATCAACAAACGCACGCGCCGAGCCTACCCAATATGATTGCCGGCATGGCCCGCCGACCTAGCAAGCACCTCAGACCAGCACGCCCGCTGTCTAACAGCTTTGCTCGAGCACACACCAAGCTCGATGGGGTGTGGATGGTTCAGTCGGTGCCCGCGGCAGGCGCGGTCAAGTACTACGTTTGCCCAGGTTGCAACCAGCGGATCCACCCCGGTGCGGCTCACCTAGTCGCCTGGCCTCAGCAGCCAAGCTTAGGGTCATCGTCCGGCATCGAAGAGCGCAGACACTGGCACACATCATGTTGGTCACGGAGGAACTGATGCTTCACACAACCCACATCGGCTCCAGGTTGCCACGAGTCGTATTTCTTCATGGACTGTTCGGTCAAGGCAAGAACTGGACTGCGATCGCGCGAGGGCTACTGCCCGACGTCTCTAGCATGCTCGTCGACCTGCCCAATCACGGCCGCAGCCCCTGGACAGAACACTTCTCCTATCAACAGATGGCCGACACAGTAGCCTCGGAGATTGCCAAACTGGGTGTTCCACCCGTGGTGGTCGGGCATTCGATGGGCGGGAAAATCGCCATGACGTTGGCGCTCACCCATCCCAGGTCTGTGACAGCGTTGGTGATTGTCGACATCGCTCCCGACAACTCTAGCCACGGTTATGGTTTCGGACGCCTCGTAGACACTCTGCGCAACGCTCCCGTTCGCTCCTTCGGCGATCGCTTGGCCGCTGACTCCGCACTCTCAGAAATGCTTCCTGATCCCGCTCTGCGCGCGTTTCTCTTGCAAAACCTGCATCGTACGAAGAAGGGTTTCGTCTGGCAGCCGAACCTGGAACTAATCGCCCGCGCTCTGCCCGACATTAGCGGTTGGCCTGAAGACCTCACCGGTCCTTCAGACGTCCCCGTGTTATGGATCCGCGGAGGTGAATCCGGGTACGTCCGAGACGAACACATCAGACCGATGACGAAGCTATTCCCCCGCACTCAACTAGTAACCATCGAGGGTGCTGGTCATTGGGTGAACTCAGATGCACCTGACGCACTCGTTGAAAGCATCCGCGAGTTCCTGACCGACCTGCGGATCATCCTTAGGGGTGGTCCTGTCGGGCCGAGGTCGTTCACCCAACAGTGACTTCGCTGATCGTCGTGTCCTCGTGCGGAAAACCGGTTCCGTCACCGAATCGGTCATCGTGACCTAAGTACGCCAGGTCGGCGATATTTTGGGTGGACGCCTCGTCCATCTGCCCGAACACCGTGTAGTTCTTGGGCAGCTGCGTGTCACCGAAAACCAGGAAGAACTGGGAACCATTCGAGTTAGGGCCAGAATTCGCCATCGCGACAGTGCCCGCAGGGTATCCAGTGGTGTGCTTCAGTTCGTCGTCGAACGTGTAACCAGGCCCGCCAGTGCCGGTACCTGTGGGGTCACCGCATTGAAGCATCAACAACCCATGAGTGCCCAACCGGTGACAGCTGGATCCCGTGAAGAACCCCTGCTTGGCCAGCGACTCGAATGAGTTCACGGTGCAAGGCGCGGTTGCTCTGTCCAATGTCAGGACGATCGGGTAACCACCCAACGTCATGGTCACTGTGACGTCCCCCGTCGTGGGAACGTTCGTCTTCGACGGTGGTTCAACCGCTTTAGCGGCTGTGCCAGAAACTCGGTAAACACACGAGGTCGTCCCGCCAAGGAAATCACCCGTTGATTCGCTGGGCTGCGCACAGCCAGTAATTGCCAGTGTCAACACCCCAGCAACCATGATGGGCGTAAGTAGCTTCACGAGGATCAGACTGTCACATAGGCTGCAGGCATGGTCCGACTGACACGCATCTACACCCGTACCGGTGACGCCGGCACCACCCGACTTTCAGACATGACACTGGCGGCAAAGACTGACCCTCGGGTCGTCGCCTACGGCGATGTGGACGAGGCGAACTGCATCATCGGCCTGGTTCTTGCCACAGGTGACGTTCCTGAGGACGTCGCTGCTGCACTTGCCGAGATCCAAAACGAACTATTTGATGTGGGAGCCGACCTCTCCAACCCCATGGTCTCCGAACCTAAGTGGGAGCCTTTAAGGATCGTTCAAAGCAGCATCGACCGACTTGAAGCATGGTGTGATTCGTTCGGTGAGCGGTTGCCAAGCCTGACTTCGTTCATTCTTCCCGGGGGGACAGAAACCGGAGCCAGGTTGCATCTGGCTCGCACAACCGTCCGCAGGGCTGAACGATCGGGTTGGGCAGCTGTGGACGCCTACGGGCTCGGGATTCATGAAGACCCGGATGCACCCGGTGGGGTGAACCCGTTGGCCTTGACATACCTAAACAGGCTCTCAGACCTACTGTTCATCTTCTCGCGGGTGGCGACTGGGACCGAAAACGAGATCCTGTGGGTCCCCGGAAAGGATCGAGACCCAACTGACGCTCGCGCTAAACGGCAGCGGGAACGAATCGAGAACTCTAAATCCTGAATGGGGATCCGGGAGCCCCAGCCTCACTCCAACTCAGAAATGCCATCATGTCGTCTGGCGATAACGCCAACGACACGGCAATCGTCTCTGTTTCGACGTCAACAATTCGTTGCTCTCCGTACAACGAGTACGCTTCTTCTCGCGTTGGAGACCTGGTAACGGAGATCAGCGACTCCCCCCGCCTGATCACCACGCGCGGGCGGATGTCCAGGCTGAACACCCGGTACCACTGGAGTTCCTCGTCGTGGAAACGCGCAACTCCGAGCATCCACCCGGAGCCCGGAGCCGCACCTCGATATCGCAGCGAACAATCAACAACCCAGCCATGCGCGGCAAGCCACCGCCTGCGGACCATCAACCCGATAAGCGGTAGTACCAAGACGAAGACCAGCACCAGCAGGAAGAGTGTCGCACTCCACCAACCAGGCACTGGTCATCATCTCCTACGTACGACAGGGTTTGTGGTCACTGACCCTTTCCAGCAACCTTGTAGGCGGCCTTCACCTGTGCCAGCGCCCGGTTGCGGCGCTGTATAGCGTCAGAAGACTCGTCCCCGTCGTCAAGCGCCTTCTCAGCAACCGCCAGTTCGCGTTCGGCGACATCTATCTTGATCTCACGCGCAACCTGAGCGTATTGCGCGATGAGCGCAACTTTGTTTTCGGAGACGGATATGAATCCGCCATCAACGGCGAGGATCTCCCGATCACCAGAAGGCGTCAGTATCTCAGCCGCACACGGTACCAACGCCGCAAGGAAAGGCTCGTGACGAGCCATCACCCCAAGGTCGCCCTCCGTTGTTCGTGCGACCACCGAGATGGCGCTTCCCTCCCAGACGAGGCCTTCGGCGGAAACAACCTCGGCTTTCAGTGCCTCGTTTGCCATCGATCAGCCTTCCTTCTGGATGCGATCCCAGTTCTCCATGACCATGTCC
>CAYMMF010000064.1:0-10078 GCA_964391475.1 uncultured Propionibacteriaceae bacterium
GGGAGGAGGTCGACATACACCGGCATCCTGGTGCGGACAGGACCAACCCGTCCGGTGGCTTGCGCAAGATCGGGCAGCTGGGTCATGTCCCGGGGGTTGATGCTCATGTGCTCTTCCTCCATCTGATGGGGCCACAATGCCCCTCTGGCCACGATACCCCCGCCCAGTACTGTCTTGTGACCGATGCCCGTTGTTTGGCGCGCACAGGTTTCCTGGCGCCTCGGGGCGGTATGTGCCGGGGTTCTTTCGGCTTGCTTGCGTGTGCGGCGGGGGTGATGGGTGGACGTTTGTTCGCCCGGCGGACGAGTAGGGTGGTCGCATGTCAGCTCCAGACGAAGCGCGGACGAAAGCCCCCAACCGGCGGGCCCATGTTGTGACCGTTTCAGATCGCAGCTTCACCGGAGAACGCCCCGACGCCTCAGGCCCAGCCGCCGCCGCCGCCCTGCGCGAAGCAGGCTACGACACCGGGTACGAGGTAGTCCCCGATGGTGCCGCACCAGTAGCAGACGCCATCGCGGCAGCGATTGCGTCTGGGGTGGAGGTGGTTGTCACGTCCGGTGGCACCGGGGTTGGCCCGCGCGACCGGACGCCCGAGGGCACTCGAAAGGTGATCGACCGAGAGGTGCCCGGGCTGGCCGAGTTGCTGCGGCTGCGCGGCTCGGAGGCGTCCCCCCACGCCTTTCTTACTAGAGGGTTGGCCGGGGTCGTGGACGGCCAGGCGCTGGTCGTCAACCTGCCCGGCAGCCCGAAAGCAGTCGTGGAGGGGTTGGAAGTCATCCTTCCGCTCGTCCCGCATTTGCTTGACCAATTGAAGGGAGGCGACCACTGATGCCAGTGGTTCTCGCCCAGGTGACCGACCAACCGCTGGACGCCGACGCGCTGGTCGCGCTCGTCCAGAGCCCGACTTCGGGGGCAGTGGCCTGCTTTTTCGGGCAGATCCGCGACCACGACCCCGAGGCGGCCGGTGAGGTTGTTGGGATCACCTACACCCACCACCCGGACGCCGATCGGCTCATCGGCGAGATCGTCGCGCGGGTGGTCGCCCGCATCGATGGGGACGGAGTTGCCCTCGTTGCGGCTGCGCACCGGGTTGGACCCCTCGAGGTCGGTGACCTCGCGCTCGTTGTCGTGGTTGCGACTCCCCACCGGGCGTTGGGGTTCGAGTTGTGCCCCGCCATCGTTGAGGCGATCAAAGAGGAACTCCCGATCTGGAAGCAGCAGTTCGAGGCCGACGGGCGCTCAGTCTGGTCGGCGCTGGGGGTAGACCAGTGAGCGGGCTGCCGCTGCTCGTAGACAGTCACGGGCGCCAACACCGCGACTTGCGGATCTCGCTGACTGACCACTGCAATCTGCGGTGCACCTATTGCATGCCGGCCGAAGGGGTCCCGTGGCTGCCTAGGGCGTCCTTGCTGACCCCGGAAGAACTCATGTCGGTCGTCCGGATTGCCGTGGCTGAGGGAATCACCGAGGTGCGGCTGACCGGCGGGGAGCCATTGCTGCGCCCAGACATCGTTGAGATCGTCGCCCGGATCGCTGCGCTGATCCGTCCAGATGGGGAGCGGGTGGAGGTGTCGATGACCACGAACGGGATCGGGTTGGCCCGGATCGCTGAGCCGTTGGCGGACGCCGGGCTGGCCCGGGTGAATATTTCGCTGGACACCCTGGTGCCCGAGCGGTTCCACGCGCTCACCCGCCGGAACCGGTTGGCCGACGTGATCGCCGGAATTGACGCCGCGGCTGAGGTGGGCATGCGTCCGGTGAAGCTGAACGCGGTGCTGATGAGGGGGAAGAACGACGACGAGGCGGTAGATCTGCTGTCGTGGGCGCTGGAGCGCGGCCACGAGATGCGGTTCATCGAGCAGATGCCGTTGGACGCCGGGCACACCTGGACGCGTGAGGGCATGATCACCGCCGATGAGATCCAGGCCGTGCTTTCGAAGGCGTTTGAGTTGACTCCCGTGCAGGGTCGGGGTGCTGCCCCGGCGGAGCGCTTCGAGGTGGACGGCGGCCCGGCGGTGGTTGGCATCATCGCTTCGGTCACCCGCCCGTTTTGTGGGGCGTGCGACCGGCTGCGACTGACCGCCGACGGCCAACTACGCTCCTGCCTGTTCGCCCGCGACGAATCCGACCTGAGGACGCCGCTGCGTGCCGGGGCGTCGAATGAGGAGATGGCAGGGCTGATCCACGCATGCCTGGCAGCGAAACTGCCAGGTCACGGGATCAACGAGCCTGGATTCCTGCAACCGGATCGTCCGATGAGCGCAATCGGCGGATAGCCGCCGCCTGACCCGTTTGCTGGGTCGAATAGTCACAAGACTAGTGACGCCCTTGGCGTTGGATGGGGCTCTCAAAGCGCGAAACGTGACTACAGCGACACCGCCGAAGGGCGTCATGCCCAGGTTTACGTTCAAAACCGTGACTGGGCCGCGCTGGCGGCGTCGCTACAGTCACGTTTGGTTTCAATGGTGCCTGTCTGCCGTCACCAGCGTCGCTACAGTCACGTTTCCTACGTAGCTTGCGCGTGTCGCTGCAGTCACGTGTCTTCTGGGCGGCACGAACGCACGATACCGAAGCGGTATCATTAGCGCATGGCGATGACTTTGCGGCTGACTCCCGATGACGATCGGGTACTTGCTCTTTTGGCTGAGGCGCAGGGCGTTAGCAAGCAGGAGGCGACTGTGCGTGCGATCCGCGAAGCGGCTTCTCGTCGGTTGCGTCGTGACAAGGTGACCGCATTATCTGCAGCGGCTCGTGAGCGTTACTCCGACTTGATTGATCGTCTCGGTCAGTGATCGAGTACCTCGCCTTGGAGGACGTCCTCATGTTGGTCGAAGATCTCCAGGTAGGTCCGATCCGGGACGTGGGGCTTCTGGACTCCGCCGTGCATCGGCCTCAGGTCAGCGTCTTTGGTGTTGATGCGTATTCCACCATCGATGCGAAGGCTGCTGTCTTGTTGGAATCGTTGGTTCGTAATCATGCCTTGGTGGATGGGAATAAGCGCCTTGGGTGGTTGGTGACAGTTGTTTTCTATGGCCTCAACGGCATCACTCTCGAAGCGCCCGATGACGACGCTTATGACCTGATCGTCGCAGTCGCCATTGGTGGAGTCACCCATCAAGAGGCAGCCGATCGCCTCGCGAACTGGCACTAGCCGGCGGCAACTTTTCGCTCGTTTCGCGCATGTCGAGGCGCGAAACGTGACTACAGCGACTCCGCCGGAGGGTGTCAGGGCCTGGTTTACGCTCAAAATCGTGACTGGAGCGCAGTGGCGGTGTCGCTACAGTCACGTTTGGTTTCAAAGGCGCGTGTACCTCGAAGGTCACCTGCGGCGCTACAGTCACGTTTTCCCGCAAGTGCGTACCTCCGTCTCGTGGCCCGCGTCTCGGTAGTCACGTTCGCAGCACTCGTAAATATGGGGCGGCAGATTATCTAGTAATTGCTGTAAAAACTAGCTAGAATGGCTCCATGAGTGAACGTCGCATAGCAAGTCGTCTCTCGCCTGCGCGGGAGCGTGTTCTGCGAACCTTGATTGAGCTTGGTCCGCAGCCGGTTACCCTCACCCAAGTGGCTGCAGCTATCGGCGGTCATCCAAATACATCCCGACAACACCTTGACGTCCTTGTAGAGACCGGTTTTGTTGCCGCCGAGCCCATCGCCCGCGACACCCCAGGACGCCGTCCACTCGGCTTCTCGGTCACCGATGTCGGGCGCGAGGCCTTGGCGTCCCCCGCAGCCGGAGACGAATACAGAGAACTAGTCGGAGCCTTCGCAACCTACCTGATCGAGTCCGGCTCAGAGTCGGACGCCAGAGCCGTCGGCGAGATGTGGGGCCGTACCCGTTCCCGCCACAAAGAGGGCGACGACCCAGTAGAAGCCCTAGTCGAGATGCTCGACATATTGGGCTTTGACCCGACCCTGGCATCCACCGAAGCCGGTGACGCTGTCGTGCTTCACACCTGCCCGCTGATCGGAATGGTTTCCGACAACCCCGAAGTCATGTGCGAACTCCACCAAGGCATGGTCGACGGAGTCATGCGCAAACTCGGCGCCGCCGAAGGCGTCCGCCTAATCCCGTTCGCCAGCCCCGAAGGATGCCACGTCGAACTAGCCCACCGATCCACAAACGCTTGCCGTAGGGCGAGTTGATTCCTCCGGGGGCGGTGTTAGCCCTTCGAGACGCACCTACGGTGCTCCTCAGGGGGCGGCATTAGCCTCCGGCGAAGGGCGGAAGGACGTCCAGCGTCCCCGCTCCCAGCGTGGTGTCGGCGTCGGTCACGTAGCCGCCGTCCAAAAGCAGCGAACACCGGGCGAGAACGTCGGCGAACCGCGCGTCCCTCGACCCGGTGATCGTGGCCAGCAACTCGCCCAAAGTGTCGGCCGCCACCTGCTCGGAGTCGGTTCCGGCCGCCTCAGCGGCCGCGGCGAAGTATCGGATGGTGACCATTTGGTCTCATCTCCTCGTCGAAAGAGTCGTTCAGCCTGCTTCGTTGGGCAGGGGAGCGGCGCTGACCGCGTCCTCGATCACCCGGCGCAAGTATTCGGGATCGGGTGCGTCCGGGCGTCCGGCAGCCAACCCCATGATGAAGGCCGACACCGGCGCCATCGGCCGTGCGCCAGCATGGGCGATCTCGCGGGTCATTTGCAGCAGGGCGTCCTCGTCGACTCGCGACGGCTCCACCCCCACCGCCTCGCAAGCTGCGTCGATGAATGGACGCCACGGCGTGCGGTCTTCTGGTTGCTTCATTCTGTGCCTTCCTCGCAGGTGGGCGTTCCAGCGGGCGTGGTCTGCCCAAGTGTCGACGTCTTCGGCGTGGGTGCCACCAGGCCCCACGATGCTCAACTTCAGTGAGCCGATCATGCGCCGCACCGACCGGTTTCGGGGGTCGCCGTATTCGTCGGCAGCCTTGCGCAGCGCGCCGGATCGGTAGATTCCGAGCAGCCATTGGGGTTCGCCTTCGCGTCCGGCTACCGTGAACCCATCGACGTCGGAGTCGGTTTCGGACGCGATCGCCGCCCTCAGCGAGGCGATCGCGGGCGAAGCGTCCGGCAGGTCGCAGGCCAGAACCAGCGTCCACTCGGCTGGGCGTTCGACGGCCTCAAGCCCAGCCACGATGCCGGCGCACGGGCCGGTCCCGGGCGGATCCTCGAGCGTTACCAGGACGCCCTCGGGCACGGCGACCCGCCCCACCACCACGGTCGTACAAGCCCCACTAGCTGCGGCGAGCACCCGATCAAGGAGCCGGACGCCGCCCACCAACAGGTCGGCCTTTGACACTCCGCCGAGGCGAGAGCCCTGGCCGCCAGCCAGGATGATGGCGTCAAAGTTCGTCGTCATGCCGGTATCCTCCCGATTGGCCGCCGGTTTTCGTGAGTAGCTTGATGCCAGAAATGTGCGCCGAGCGGTCGCGGCCCTTCACCATGTCGATGATCGCCAGCCCGGCGACCGCCACCGCGGTCAGCGCCTCCATTTCAACGCCGGTGCGGTCTGCCGTCCGGACGGTCGATCTGATCTCGACGCCCTCGTCTGTGACGAGCAGGTCAACAACGACGCCGTGGATGCCGATCGGGTGTGCCAGCGGCAGCAGTTCTGCGGTTTTCTTGGCACCCTGGATGCCGGCGATTCGTGCGACCGCGAGCACGTCGCCCTTGGGGATGTCACCTGACCGCAGCAGCCCGACCACTTCGGCGCTGCAGTGGACCAATCCGCAGGCGGTGGCCATCCGAATCGTCGGCTCTTTGCCGGTGACGTCGACCATCCGGGCTTGTCCGGCCGGGTCGAGGTGCGTGAAGTACTGCTCGGTCATGTGGCTGACCTTACTCGCGCAGGCATCGTAGTTATCCCATCCTTCGGACGGCCAAGACGTCGCCAACTATCACCTGTTCGACGTCGGCTGCCACGCAGCCGAGCGCGTCGGCGTCCGCCAACGAGGTGACCAGGTGGGAGCCGGATCCTCCGCGGTGTGACGGGGTTGCGACCTGGCGTCCGTCTTCGTCGAAGGTGATCCGCACCGGGATGTACTGGCGGCGTCCCTTCGGGGGTTTCCAGTCGGCGCCGGCGAGCGCAGGGCTCCACGGGCGCGGGGGACGCCCCAGCATCCGCTCCAGCATCGGCCGCACCAAGACGTCGTAGCTGACCGTCACGCTCACCGGGTTACCGGGCAGCGCGACCACCGGCAGCGTCGCGTCAGCACCCCCCGCTCTCGGCCAGCGCGCCCAACCTTGCGGCTTGCCTGGTTGCATCACCACGTGCCGGAACGCTGCGTCGCCGTCGGCCAGCGCCAGCCGAGTCACGTCGTAGTCGCCGACGCTCACCCCACCGCTGACGATCACCAGGTCGCACCCGGAAAGCCCGTCTAGGGCGGCTTTGAACGCGTCCACGTCGTCGACGGCTCGGGCGTCGGACGCCGACCCGCCCATCACCGCGAGGCAGCCGTCCCGGGTGACGGCGGCCGCGAGGTAAGTGCCGTTCGACTCAAAAATCTGGCCCCTGGCTAGTGTGCCGCCTGGCGTCACCAGCTCGTCGCCGGTAGCCAGGACGCCGATCACGGGCGGACGCACGGCTTCCACCGTGGCGTGGCCCGCCCCGGCGGCAACCGCGAGCGCACCGGGTGTCAGCACCTGACCAGCTTTCAGGACGGTCGCCCCAGCCGGGACGTCCTCACCGCGGCGCCGCACGTGCGCACCTAGCGGGGGAACCTCGCGAATCTCGACCTGCGCGTAGCTGACCGCCCTCCCGCCCGCCAGCAGCGGGGTGTCCGGCGAGTAGGCGGTCAGCTCCACTGGGACGATCGTGTCGGCGTCGTCTGGCACCGGGGCGCCGGTCATGATTCGCGCGCACTGTCCAGGCCCGAGCTTGGGGTTGGCCGGGCTGCCAGCCGGGACGTCTCCCACCACTTCGAGTAGGACGCCGTCGGTGCAGTCTGCGTGCCGGACGGCGTAGCCGTCCATCGCCGAGTTGTCGAACGCGGGAACCGGGCCTTTCGTGGTGACGTCGGACGCCAGCGTCCGCCCCAACGCGTCGGCCAGCGGGACTGTCTGGACCCCGCCGGGTAACGACGCTAGGGGCTCCACGAGCGAGAGCAACTCTGCCGAATACTCTTCGACTGTCATCTTCAACCGCGGTTGTTGCATCTCGTTTCTTCCTGTGGTTGGCACTGTTTCCTGGGTAGCTGTTGCGCGCGCGGGCTCTATCGCGCCTAGTAGCGGGTGAGTGTTTGGTCGATCTGGTCGGCCCAAGCGATGATCCCACCGGCCATCACCGAGGCCTCCCGGCCCGCAGCGAGCAGGAGTCGCGCTGCGAGTTCCGCGCGCGGGCTGGTTTTACAGTGGACGACGACAACACCTGGCGGTAACTCCGAAACGCGCCTGGCAAGTTCGTCCAGCGGGATTCGCACCGACCCTGCGATCGCGGCCAACTCAACCTCGTTGGGCGAGCGGACGTCCAGCACGACCGGCGGGGTGTGCGATGCCAGCATCGCGACCACCTGTTCGGGGGTGACGAAATCGAGCGCCGGGGGTTCGCAGTATTCGGCCGTTTCCGACGGGGGAGGGTCGTGACGGCGCGGCCGCAGCGGCATTTCGCGCACGGTGGCGCCCCACGCGTCAACGAACAGCACCCGGCCTAGCAGGGAATCCCCACCTCCGACGATAAGTTTGATGGCTTCAGTCGCCATCATCGCGCCGACCTGGCCGGTCAGTGCGCCGAGGACGCCGGCGTTTCCGCACGACGGGACGGACGACGGATCCGGCGGGGTGGGGAACAGGTCGCGCAAATCCACCCCTGGAATGGGGGTGGCGCCAGGCGTCCACCTCGGCTGCTTCCAGAACACCGAAAGTTGCGCCTGGTTGCGGAACACCGACGCCCACACGAACGGTTTCCCTAACGCGGCGCAGGCGTCGTTGACGGCGTAGCGGGTGGGAAAATTGTCGGTGCCGTCCACCACGAGGTCGTAGTTGGCGAACACGTCTCGCCCGGACACCTCGTCGATCCGCACGCGGTGGGTCACCACCTCGACTTCGCTGTTGTGGGCGGCGATCGCTCGCGCGGCGCTCTCGGTTTTGGCCTGTCCGACGGACCCTTCTTCGTGGATCACCTGCCGTTGCAGATTGGTGGTGTCAACCACGTCGTCGTCGATCACACCGATCGTGCCCACACCGGCTGCCGCCAAGTAGAGCAGCACTGGTGAACCGAGCCCGCCAGCCCCCATCACGGCGACTCGGGCAGCGCCTAGTCGACGCTGCCCGAGTTCTGAAATTGTTGGCATCAGCAGGTGCCTGGCGTACCTCGCGCGTTGGCCCGGCGAAAGGGACGGCCCCGGAGCAGCAAGCGGTGCTAGCCCCCTAGCCAACCGCTTTCTCCGGGATCGCAGAGACGATCGCTGCAGCCAGGTCGGCCGGGTCAGCACCTGGGTTTGCCGCAATTGCGAGCCCCCAAATGTAGGCGCTCACCGGGGCCATCGGACGCACGAAATCTTGCGCGATGACCCTAGTGAGTTCGTGGATGGCTGCGACATTGACGCTCCCAGGGTCAACGCCCACGGATTCGCTGACGCGGGCCACCCAGTCGGCCCAGATCTCTTGGCTTAGGTCGGAATCTCTCACCGAACTCCGCTCTCCTTGGGTTTCTTGGACGCTGCCTTCTCCCACGTGTTGATCGGGGCGCGGGCGCCTGGATTGACTCGCGTACGCGAATCGCCCTTCGTCCGGTAGACGATGTACGGCCTGGTCAGGTACCCAAATGGGGCGCTGATCACGTGCACCAACCGAGTGAACGGCCAGATCAGGAACAACACGAACGCCAAGAACGTGTGCGCCTGGAACTGGAACGGTGCGTTCACCATCAGATCCGGATTCGGCTGGAAGTAGAAGATGCTCCGGAAATACGGCGACACGTAGTCGCGGTAGTTGAACTCGTCGCTCAGCGTCGTGCTGATCGTGTTCCACATGCCGAACAGGATGACCACACCAAGAACCAGGTACATGACCTTGTCGTTGACGGTGGTGGCGTTGAACACGGTGCGAACCGTCCGGCGCCGGAACACCAGGATCGTGAAGCCCACGATGATCATCAACCCAGAGACGATGCCGCCGCCGACCGCCACCAGGTGGTAGCTGTGCTGGTCGATGCCAATCGCGTCAGTCCAGGCCTTGGGGATCACCAAGCCCATGACGTGGCCCAGGAATGCGAACAGCAGACCGAAGTGGAACAGCGGGCTGCCGATCTGCAGCAGCCGGGTTTCGTAGAGTTGCGAGCTTCGCGTCGTCCAACCGAACTTGTCGTAGCGGTAACGCCAGATCAGGCCCACCACGAAGATCGCCAGGGCGATGTACGGGAAGACCACCCAGAGGAAGGTATTCATGCCAGTGCTCCTTGCAGTAGCGCAGCGTCGTCGTCAGGATGTGGGTTCAGGCGCGGGTCGAGCGCGTACGCGTCGAGCCCCACGTCTTCGTTTGGCGGGCCTTCGGCTAGCAGCCGTTCGACCGCCTCGGCGGTGGTGCCGTCGAGTTCGGGCAAGGTGGCGCGCAGGGCCGCCACTGCGTGAGCCCAGGTGGACGCGCGGTCGTCGAGTGCCATGTGAAGCAGTTCGATTCCCACGCGGTAGTCGTTCATGAGCTTCCAGGCGATCTCGGGATCGCCAGTCGCCCCGAATTCGCAGACCACGCAGAGGTGGTCGGGTAGCTCGTCTTCGGTCACTTCGAGCCCGCCTCGCCGGAAGGCTTGCTTGAACTGCACCATCGCGATGCCACGCTTGCGGGTTTCGCCGAAAACGTAGTAAGTGAGGTGCAGTGCGCAGCGTCGGGTGGTGTCGAAGGTGGCAACGTAGTCGCGTTGGAGTTCGCTGAGTTCGGACGCCTCCAGGTGGGACGCCATCCTCGCCAGCGGTTCCGCGACCTCCACCGGAAGGGTGGCGACTTCTGCCTTGATGGCTGGCAGCAGGTCGATCAGTTCGGTGGTCGGGTAGTCGAGCAGAAGCGACACGCATTGCCACGTGGTGCGTAGCTCACGGTCGCCCAGCCTCGGCGCCGGGTGCTTCCGGCGCCGAGTTCGCTGCGGGGTTGGTAGCCACTTCATCGATGA
>CAYMMF010000065.1:0-10056 GCA_964391475.1 uncultured Propionibacteriaceae bacterium
GAGGCGCTGCTCGCCTTCTTCCTTGAATCCACCTTCATCGGCCTATGGATCTTCGGCTGGGACAAGCTGCCCAAGAAGCTCCACCTGATGTCAATCTGGTTGGTCGCGATCGGCACGATGCTGTCGGCGATCTTCATTCTCGCCGCCAACAGCTTCATGCAGAACCCGGTCGGCGCCGAGTTCAATCCGGTAACCAACCGAGCAGAAATGACAGACTTCGGGGCACTGTTCACTAACCCCGTATTCCTGGTCACGTTCCCGCACACGCTCGCTGCCGCGTACATGACGGCCGGTGGCTTCGTGCTCGCCGTGTCCGGCTGGTGGGTCGCCAAACTGAACAAGCAAAACCGCACCGAGCGCGAGGAACTCGACTTGGACGCCCACCGCTGGGCCGCCAAGTTCGGCGCCTGGGTGCTCATCGTCGGCGGCGTCTTCGGTGTCATCACCGGCGACCTGCAGGGCAAGGTCATGTACGAGGTTCAGCCCATGAAGATGGCTGCTGCAGAGGCGCTGTACGAAACCGCGGGGGGTTGCGACGAGGCTGGCAACTGCACAAGCGCACCATTCTCGCTACTGACGATCGGAACGCTTGACGGCCGCGAACCGCTCTTCGAAATCCACGTCCCCTACGTGCTGGGTTTCCTCGCCAAGGGTGACCCGTTCGCACAGATTCCTGGCATCAACAACCTTGAGAAGCTGTACACCGAACGCCTGGCGGCGGGTGAGTTCAACCTGCCTGTCGAGCCTGCGAACGAACTTCAGTTGGCGTACGCCGAGACCCTGAAGACTGTGGGCATCGAAGACTTCGTGCCGAATATTCCGGTTTCGTACTGGACGTTCCGGTTGATGATGGCCACCGGCTTCGTCGCAATGGCAATCGGCGCGTGGGTGCTGTTCGTCATGCGTAAGGGCGGCCTACCCAAGCCCGGCGGGCTATGGAACACGCTGATGCTGGTCGCAGTGCTCGGCCCGCTGTTCGGCAACTCGTTCGGCTGGATCTTCACAGAGATGGCGCGCCAACCCTGGATCGTCGCCGGCGTCCTTCCGACGTGGGCGGCCGAATCGCCAGGGGTGAGCGCGGGCGAAGTCGCATTCTCGCTCGCCCTATACACCGTGATCTACGGCGTCCTGGCGATCGTCGAGGTCGGCTTGATGAACAAATACGTGCGCCTCGGCTTGCCCGATGTCGCACCGATCGAGATCAAGGGTGAGGACGACGTCCTCTCCTTCGCGTACTGAGAAGGAGTGAATGACTGTGCTACCTCTAGCTGCTGAACCTCATGCCTTACAGACTGTTTGGTTCCTACTCATTGCCGTGCTGTGGATCGGGTACCTCGTGCTCGAGGGCTTCGACTACGGCGTCGGAATGCTGATTCCTTTCGTTGGGAAGAACGAGAAGGAACGCCGCGTCATCGTCAACACCATCGGCCCGGTTTGGGACAGCAACCAGGTGTGGCTGCTGACCGCCGGCGGCGCCACCTTCGCGGCGTTCCCAGGCTGGTACGCGACGCTGTTCTCGGGTGCGTACATCCCGCTGCTGTTGGTGCTTGCTGCACTGATCATGCGCGGTGTCGCGTTCGAGTACCGGGCTAAGAACCCGGGTACGCAATGGCGTCACACCTTCGATTGGATGGCCGTCATCGGCTCGTTCCTCACCGCGTTGGTGTTCGGGATCGCGTTCGCGAACATGGTCCAGGGTCTGCCCGTCGTCGCCGACGAGCGCAACCCGCTGCTGCACATCGTCTCTCAGAACCTGTGGGGTTACTTCAACCCATTCGGTCTGCTGGGCGGCATCGTGCTCGTGGTTGCCTTCCTGTTCCATGGGGCCAACTACCTGGCGCTGAAGACCCGCGGCGACGTCCACGACCGAGCGAGGGCTGTTGCAGCCACGTCCGGCCTGGTCGCCATCGCCGGTGGCGCTGTGTTCCTGCTCTGGTCGAACCTGGCCTACCCCGCAGGCGTTGTGGGTTGGATCGCACTGGTGCTGGCAGCCCTCGGGCTAGTCGTGTCGTGGCTTGCCGGACGCGCCGGGCGTGACGGCTGGGCTTTCGTCGGGTCGTTCGTCGCAATCCTGTTCGTGGCCGTGGGCATCTTCGCCCGCATCTACGGCAACCTCGGATTCGACAGCTCCGCCGTCCCCGACACCCCGCTCGACATGGTGAGCGCGGCGTCCACCCCCTACACCCACGTGATCATGACGGTCGCTGCCGTCATCTTCGTGCCGATCGTGCTCGCCTACACGGCGTGGGCGTACTGGGTGAATCGCAAGCGGATCAGCGTTAAGAACATTCCGGACGACGTTGTCGAGCCGATGCCCGTCTGATCAAACCGCAACGAAAAGGGGCGGCGCTGCAAGGTGCCGCCCCTTTTTCATCTTGTCAGTGGCACGTGAGAGAGTGACGACGATGACCACGCAAGTCCAAGCCCGAGCTTCCCAAGGCGCAACTGGGCCGAGCGCCGCCCGTCGAGGGCCGATCGATCCGCGCCTCGTCCGGCGGGCGGCGGCCACCCGCTGGTACCTAGTGGGTGGGGTCGTGGTCGGCATCCTCACTTCGATTTTGACGATCGTTCAGGCTTGGCTGATCGCGGTTGGTGTCACGGGGGTGTTTCACAATCGCAACTCGGACGGTCTGGCTCAGACGGCCGGGTGGCTGGCGGTGGTCTTCGCGGCCAAAGCTGGTCTGGCTTGGTTGAACACGTTCTGGGCGCAGCAGGCGTCCGCGGCAGTCAAGTCGCAATTGCGCATCGACATCATGCGCGCCCGCCTCGCCCGTCCGGTGGACGCCGAGGCGTCCACGGCGTCGCTTGTCACCCTTGTCACCCAGGGGTTGGACGCCCTGGACGGCTTCTACTCCAAGTACCTGCCACAGCTCGTCCTAGCGGTGACGGTGCCGTTCGTGATCGGGGCTGCGGTCTGGTGGGCTGACTGGACGTCGGCGCTGATCATCGTGTTGACGCTGCCGCTGATCCCGGTGTTCATGATGCTGGTGGGCTGGTCAACGCAAGCCCGCACGAAGAAGCGCTGGCGACTCCAAACGAGGCTGGCAAGGCATTTTGCCGACCTGGTAGCAGGCCTTCCGACGCTCCAGGTGTTCGGAAGAGCCCGCGCGCAAGCAGAGGGGCTGCGCCGCACCGAGGAAGCTCACCGCAAAGAGACGATGGCCACCCTCAAGGTGTCGTTCCTTTCGGCGTTCACGCTCGAACTATTGGCGACATTGAGCGTCGCCATCGTCGCCGTCACCATCGGTTTGAGGGTGGTTGACGGCCAACTCGACCTCTTCACGGCACTGTTCGTGCTGGTTTTGGCGCCCGAGGCGTACCTGCCGGTGCGTCAGGTCGGCGTCCACTACCACGACGCTGCCGACGGCATGGCCGCAGCCGAATCCGCGTTCGCGATGATCGACGGTAGCGAGCCGGGCGCCATCGCAGTGTCCGCCTCGGGGCGGGTTGATGAGTCGACCCCCGCCAGGGGGTCTGGGACGCCGCTGGTGGCGGTCCGCGAAATGCAGCACACATACCCAGGTGCCGACGCTCCGGCGGGGCCACAGGTGTCCTTTGAGGTGAACCCCGGCGAGTTCGTGGTGCTGACAGGCCCTTCGGGTGGCGGCAAGACGACGATTCTGCACGCCCTGATGGGGTTTCTTACCCCGACCCGCGGCGCGGTGATCACTCCCCCGCGGGAGCACATCGCTTACGTCGGGCAGGAGCCCGGCATGCTCAACGGCACCGTCGCCGACAACGTCTTGTTGGGTCTTTCGGGCGTTACGGACGCCCAAATCCGCCGCGCTCTCGACCAGTCGGGCGCACCCGAACTGGCGCTAGAACACCCTGTCGGCGACGAGGGGGTCGGGCTTTCTGCGGGCGAACGACGTCGCGTCGCGACCGCCCGCGCGCTGCTCCGCATCGAAGGTGGCGCGCGGTTGCTGATCCTCGACGAGCCGACCGCTGGGCTCGACGCGGACGCCGAAGGCGTCCTGCTCAGCAGCCTGCGTGGCACGGGGGTGGCCGCGATCGTGGTGTCGCACCGTCCAGCGGTGATCGCCGAGGCCGACCGCGTGATCACGATCGCGGGGGCCTCCGAACGGGCAAACGCCGAGGGGGTGCTCTCGTGATCGCGATGTTTCGTCGTCTTCTTGGCGGCATTGCTAACCCGCAGCGCAGGCTGTGGGGTGCAATCGGGTTGGCTGCGCTGGCGTCCGGCGCTTCGATCGCACTGATGGGCGTCTCGGCATGGCTGCTGTCACGGGCGGCAGAGATGCCACCGGTTATGTACCTGATCCCGGCGACCGTCGGGGTGAGGTTCTTCGGCATCAGCCGCGGAGTTTTCCGCTACCTGGAGCGGCTAGTCGGCCACGACCTTGGCCTGCGAATGCAATCTGCACTCAGGTTAGAGACTTACGCTCGCCTGGCCCAGACCACGCTGCTCGGAAGCCGCCGCGGCGACCTGCTCACCCGCATCGTCGCCGACGTGGACGCGATCCTAGACATGGTGGTTCGGGTTTTCGTCCCGTTCGCTTCGGGTGGGGTCGTCGTGTTGGGCACTTCAATAATGCTGGGGGTGTTCTCGCCCGGTTCGGGGTTGGCCCTGCTGGCATCCGCATTGCTCGCAGGCGCACTGGCGCCCTGGTTGGCGAACCGGCTGTCATTGGCGGCCGATCTCGACGCGGTGCCCGCCCGCGCAGCGCTGGCCGACATCGTGCACGAAGTCTCCCGATGCGCCCCCGATCTGGTCGCGCACGGCGCCGACGGCGTCCACCTGAAGCGGATGATGGACGCCGACCTGCGACTCCGCCGAATCCAAGATCGGGCGGCGTGGGTGCGCGGTCTCACGACCGCCTTTCAGGTGGTGGCGGCTGGCATCGCCGTGGTCGCATCGCTTCTGATCGGCGGGCAGGCGGTCGTAGACGGACGCCTCGACCGCACGATGCTCGCCGTGCTGCTGCTCACCCCACTCGCCCTGCATGAGGTGCTCTCTGCATTCACCCAAGCCGCTCAAACCTACACTCGGGCGACGGTCGCGCTGGAACGCGTCGAGGCTGTCCTCGAAGCGCCCGTTGTTGGAGTGGGCGATTTGGACGCCAACCAACCCCGCGCGAAAAAGCCATCGCTTGCCGTTGCCGACCTGTCCATCGGATGGCCTAACGGGCCGACGCTGGCGTCGGGGCTAGGGTTGCACGTCAATCCCGGCGAGAAGGTGGCGGTTGTCGGCCCGTCCGGGGTGGGTAAAACCACATTCGCTGCCACAGTTTTGGGGTTGATCCCGCCGGTGGCTGGCGAGGTCGCCGTCGAGGGCCGAATCGGCTACCTCGCCCAGGACGCCCACATCTTCGCCACCTCGCTGGCCGAGAACGTGAAGATCGGCAACCGTGATGCCTCAGAAGCCGAGGTTTCGGACGCGCTGACCCGTGCGGGTCTCGACCTTGCATCCGACCGGGTGGTCGGCGAACTGGGGGCGTCCCTGTCCGGCGGCGAGGCCAGGCGAGTGGCGCTGGCGAGGCTGATGGTCGGCGACTACCAGGTGCTCGTTTTGGACGAACCCAGCGAGCATCTCGACCCAGATACGGCATCGGCACTGCTCGATGACATTTGGGAATCGGCGTCCGACAAGGCGCTTTTGGTGATAACCCACGATCCGACGGTTGTGAGTCGCTGCGACCGAGTCGTCCGCCTGGGGTGAGTGTCAGCCGGCGTTGGTCAACGCCAAGGTCACCCCGATGACTAGGGAGGTCACCAGACCGGTGAGTCCCATCGCAAGCCCAGAGAACGCGCCAGCGGTTTCGGATTCTTCGAGGGCTCGGGCAGTGCCGACCCCGTGAGATGAGACGCCGATCGCGAGGCCGCGGGCGCGGGCGTCCTTCACCCGAATGAGGGTGAGAATCCCGGGTCCGATCATGGCGCCAACCACTCCGGCGACGATCGTGAAGATCGCGCTCAACGGGGGGATGCCGCCGACCTGCTCAGAGAGCGCCAGCGATATCGGGGTGGTGGTCGATTTGGGGGCCATCGACAGCGCCATCGGGTGAGTGCCGCCGAGCCAGCGGGTGATCCAGTAGCCGGAGAGGACGCCGACGACGCTGCCCACGATCACTGACACCAAAACCATGGGGGCCGAGGCCAGGATTTTCGACGACTGGCGGTATAGCGGAAGCCCGAGCGCTACTGTCGCCGGCCCGAGGAGGAAGGCGATGAACTGGCCGCCCTTCATGTACTGCTCGTAGCTGACCCCGAGCAGGGCTAGTGCGACGGCGACCAGGACCATCGCCACCAGAACCGGATTCGCCCACGCTCTACCCCTGGCGAGTCGCGCCAATTTTTGGGCGATCCAGAAAGCGGCGAGGGTGAGCGTGATGCCAAACAGAGGCGATTCGACCACGCCAGCCCAGGCGTCCGCGGGATTCATGCGCGCTCCTCCCGCCCGGGGCGTCGCGGACGCAACCAGTAGGCCAGCGCCCCGGTGATCATGATCGTGATCGTCCAGGACGCCAGCAGCCCAACGGTGACCGGAAGCCACTCCGACGCCAGTTGCGGCAGGTAGAGCCCGATGGCGGCACCGGCGGGGACGAAGAACAGCGCCATCGAACCGAGCAGACTGTCGGCAACCTTGACCACACCGGCGTCCTGCCGCGGGTTACGAACGAGCAGGTAGGCGAAGAACAGCATCATGCCGATGACCGCCCCAGGCACCGGAACTCCGGTCAACCTGGCAACGAACTCGCCAAGCAGTTGCATCGCCAAAATAAGTAACAGTCCGCCCACCACAACGAAAACCCTAAATCATCGACGCACCATAGGCACGTTCGGGCTCCGCGTCCCCAAATTTCGGGGGTTCGGCGCCCCCTTGAACCCCCGAACGGAAAAAACCGGCGGACGCGAAAAACCGGCGGGGGCTAATACCCCACGCCGGTTCCGCTGGATTAGTCAGTCTGTTCTGCTTCTCAGATCAGACGGCCACTCAAACCAGGCTGCCCCTCAGATCAGTACTGCTGACCGTGAGCTTCTGCCCAAGCCTGCACCTTGTCGAAGCGGTGGAACGCCTCGACGTAACGCACCGACCCTGAACGCGACCGCATCACGACTGATTGGGTCCGGGCGCTGCCGTCCTTGGTGTAGCGGACGCCGTCCACCAAGTCGCCCTCGGTGATGCCGGTAGCCACGAAGATGGTGTCATCGGTGTTGACTAGGTCATTCGTGTCCAAGATCGCGTCGGGGTCGAACCCAGCGTCGATCGTATTCTGACGTTCTTCCTTCGTTGTTGGCCAAAGCCGAGCGATGATGCGTCCACCAAGGGCCTTCATCGCACACGCGGTTACGACACCTTCAGGGCTGCCGCCAATGCCTGCCAGCATGTCGATATTCCGACCTGGGGTGGCGGCAGCAACACCTGCGGCTACGTCACCGTCGGTGAACATGCGGGTAGCAGCACCAGCAAGGCGGATCTGCCGAACGAGATCTTCGTGGCGATCACGGTTGAGCACTGCAACAACGACGTCTTCGACCTTCTTGCCACGTGCCTTTGCAACCTTCTTGATGTTGTCGGCGATGGGGGCGTCGAGATCAACCGCGTCCGCTGCCTCGGCACCTACGACCAGCTTGTCCATGTAGAAGCACATGTGCGGGTCGTACATCGTCCCACCTTCGGCTGCGGCCAGCACAGCGACCGAGTTGCGCATACCCCATGCGAGCAGACGAGTACCGTCCACGGGATCAACCGCGATGTCGATCTTGGGGCCCTGGCCGGTGCCGACCTTCTCGCCGTTAGCGAGCATCGGGGCTTCGTCCTTCTCGCCCTCGCCAATCATGATGGTGCCGTCCATCTGCACCTGATTGAGGATGTGACGCATCGCGTCAACTGCGGCCTGATCGCCGGATTCCTTGTCGCCTCGTCCTGCCCAACGGCCCGCAGCAAGCGCTGCCGCCTCCGTCGCACGCATGAGATCAAGCCCCAGATTGTGCTCGCTCAGCATGTACCTTCTCAGTGACGACATACGACCTCCTTGTCTCAACCCGACTCCGCCGGGGCGTGTGGTGTGGTCCCCACTCTATGCCCTCAAGGCACGTGGAGCAGCGATCGCCAAATCCCGCCTGCCCGATCCAAGATTCTTGGACGCGCTTGTTCGGGTGGAGCGCACTTCAGATTACGAGGAGTCTAATGATTGACCGGAACGAACTCTTAGACGTGTACGCGATCGAAGAACGCATGAAGCGACACTTGCGAATCAACTTCATCTCAAGCGCGGACGGCGCCGTGACGTTCTCGGGTCACAGTGGTGCGCTCGGGGGTCCGACCGACCGCCTGCTGTTGCACGTGCTCCGCGCTATGGCTGATGTGGTCGTCGTGGGCGCCGGAACCGTGCGCGCTGAGGGGTACGGCGGACTCGGCGCGACAGATGAAGATGTCGCGTGGCGGCGCGAAAACGGTCTCAGCGACGTGCCCGCATTGGCTGTAGTGAGCAACCGACTCAACCTCGCTCCAGGCAGCGACGTGTTCCGACGTAGGGACGGTCGCACCATCGTTCTGACTCACGAGGCTGCGCCCGCTGATCAGGTGAAGGCCCTGTCTGAGGTTGCCGATGTGATCCCCTGCGGCTCCACCCACGTCGAAGTGCCCCGAGCGCTGGCCGAGCTCGAATTTCGCGGTTACACCCAAATCCTGTCTGAGGGCGGGCCGCACCTGTTCGGATCAATGCTTGCAGCCGACTTGGTTGACGAAGTGTGCCTGACGATCTCGCCAAAATTTGTGGCCGGGGACGCCGATCGGATTGCCGCCTCCGCGGCCCAACTCGACCGCGACTTCCAGCCAGGCAATGTGATTGTCGACGACGACGGCTTCATCTTCATCCGGTATGTGCGCAGCGCGTAGCACCTTGTCAGCCGCAGAAGTTTCCGTGACAACCCCTTACTTCGACACCCTGCCTGGTGCGAAAATGGTGTCATGGCGAAGCCAAACACAACTTTGACGTTCCTTGGCGCGTCCGGAACTGTCACCGGATCCAAGTACCTGATCACGATCGGCGAGCGACGGATTCTCGTCGACGCAGGCATGTTCCAAGGCGAAAAGCACTGGCGCGAGTTGAACTGGGCGGAGTTCCCGGTGGAAGCGGCGTCCATCTCTGGGGTGCTGCTCACCCACGCCCACATGGACCACGTAGGCTACCTGCCCGCGCTGGTCAAGAAGGGCTTCCACGGGCCGGTGTGGTGCACCGAAGGCACCCGCCAACTGGCCGAAATCGTAATGCGGGACGCTGCGCACATTCAGGAATCTGAAGCCGAGGACGCCAACAAGTACGGCTACTCCCGCCACGCCCCCGCGTTGCCGCTCTACACGACCGAAGATGTCGAGAAGACCTTGCCGTTGTTCGTCCCGGTCGAGTACGAGACCGACTACGACCTGGGCGACGACATAGTCACCCGATTCACGCGCGCGGGCCACATTCTTGGGTCGGCTTGCATTTCGGTTTGGACGCCCACCGCGTCCGTTCTGTTTTCGGGCGATTTGGGACGCCACGACCATCCAGTCCTCCGTCCGAGGGGGACGCCGCCGGGCGCTGGTGTCGTGCTTGTCGATTCCACGTACGGAAACCGCGAGCATCCAGAACCGGACGGTCTCGCCCACGAGGAGTTCGCTGATGTGATCAGGCGGACGATCCAGCGGGGCGGTTCGGTACTGGTGCCCGCGTTCGCCGTAGATCGGACGGAGGTGGTGCTGAAGACGCTTTCCGAGATGCGGGAGGGCGGACGGATTCCGCCGGTTCCTGTTTACGTGAATTCGCCCATGGCTGCGAAGGCACTTGACGTGTACACAACGTTGACCGACGAATTGAGGGAAGACCTCGCGCCGTCCGATCTGGTTCGGTTTCCCGACCTGCGCCAGGTGCGATCCGCGGACGATTCCCGCAAGCTGACCGGTAAAGACGGCCACGAACCGGCGATCATCATCTCGTCTTCCGGGATGGCCACGGGTGGTCGCGTGCTGCACCATCTTGAGCGGATGCTGCCCGATTCTCGCAATGCCGTCGTCTTGACCGGCTACCAGGCGGTTGGCACGCGCGGTTGGCG
>CAYMMF010000066.1:0-8036 GCA_964391475.1 uncultured Propionibacteriaceae bacterium
CAGACGAACTGGAACGATTGGTGCCCCCACGGCTTCACTCCCTTGAGCAAGCCTTGGAGTACTGCCGGGTGGACGAGTGCCTAGAGGTGACACCCGCGGCGGTGAGGATGCGGAAGGTGCACCTGCCAGCACACGAACGAGCGAAGCTTCGCAATCGCGCGAAAGCCGACGCGAAAAGCTGAAGAGCCGGTAGCCCGAGTATCCCCCCACCCCGGGCTACCGACTTGCAGATGCGCCAACAACTGCAAGCACCAGCAGACCCGATCGAATCAGACTAAACAAGCCAATCCGGGTTGTTCGAACGATCTCGAACAACCAATGTGGCGCTGACTAGCGGCAGAGCTCCCGCGGCCGGACACCCGGCAGGAACCTTTGCCACTCGTCCTCGGCCATCGCGAACCCCCGTCGACCACACAATTGTTTGATTGCGTCGTCCGGTTCGATGTCCCAGCGCCTGACTTCGCCGTTGCCTCCGACCCCCACGAACTCGGTTCCGTCGCGGAGGAAGACGCCGGCATTGGCCCGGCCGAGCCGGGAGTCGAGGGCGACCACCGCGGTGTTCGAACCGTCCAGATTCCACCCGAAAATCGTGCCGTCGTTACTGCCTGAGACCAATCGCTCGCCGTCGGGGCTGAAAGTGATGAAGGTCATCGCAGTCGTGGAATCCCCCAGGCTGTGCTCCAACCGGGGATGGGTCGGGTCGCTGACGTCCCATAGCGTCACCACGCCAGAATCGGTGCCCACTGCCAGCCGTTGCGCTGCCGGTGAGAACGCGGACGCGCCGGGTACGGTGTCGGTTTCAACCTGCCCCGCGAGAACCGGCGAGGTGGGATCAGAGACGTCCCACAGTTGGACGGCGTTCGCTCCGATACCAACCTGAAGCAGGGAGGCGTCCGCCGAGAACCCCAACGCCTGCGGAGTATCGGTTTCTAGGGTCGCCACGTTCTGATAGGTTCCGTCCGCTTGACGCTGCATGATTGCCGTGTTTCGTTCGGTATACTGACTAACAGCGAGCAGGCCCCCGTCAGATGTTACGGCTACCGACGCCATGTTTCCGCCACCGAACGCTCGCCACAATCTGGGGTTGGTGGCACCAGCGTCTGAGAGATCCCAGGTGATGACCTGACCCTCTCTGGTTCCGGCGACCATCAGGTTTCCATCACCGCTGATCGCAACCGACACGCTCAGCAGGACTGGCTCGTCCGGAAGCGGCACCTCTACCCGCTCGTACCCTGATTTCAGGTTCCAAAGCAGAACCTGCTGAGCCCTCGAGGGGACGGTGGCCAGCCACCGTCCACCGGTACCGTCCGACGACGTTTGGAAGAGCGTCGCACCCTCGGTGTTTAGGACGCGGGATTCAGCCGACCAGCTTCGAAGGAAACCGTCCGTTCCCGTGGCGACCACCCTTCCTCCGGCCAGTTCGGCACTGGTGACCAAGGAGGGCGAGGGCAGGATCCTTTGCACATCGCCGGACTCCGAGGCGAGGATGGTGACCTTCATCCCCGAATCCCCAACGATTAGCTGCGTGGAATCGGGCGAGAACGAGACACTATTCACCCATCCCTCGAAGTCGGGCAGCGGATCAAGTGGGGTGGCGTCCGTCCCATCCAGCTTCCACCGGATCACCCGGGGCGCCGCCAACCCTGCGGCTAACCACTTGCCGTCTGGGCTAACCGCCAGATCCTGAACCCGAATCTGTTCACCAGAGCCCCACGTGACGTCTTTCAGGCGAGTGAGATCGTTGCCCCGGAGCGAGAAAACCGCAACCAGGTCGTTGACGCCTCCCACGAACAGGGCTGCTTGCGTGGGGTGGAAAGCCAGCGAACTCACCGGGCTACCGATGGCGGCCTCACCAGAAAGCGTCGGCGAATCCACGTCGTCCAACGACCACACTTCAAGGCTGCCGTCTGAGAGCCCCAGCGCCAAAGACTTGCCATCCGGGGAGAATGCAGCGCGATAACAGGTGTCACTGCTACTCGACAGATTTCGAATCAGGAACGGCTTCGCGGTGACGTCCCAAAGCGACCTAGCGCCAGAGAACCCCCCAACCGCCATCAACCGCCGAGACCCGACCTCGGCTAAAGCCACGGTGAAAAGCATTCGCTTGTCCGGATCGACGACGAACGTGTTTCCGGGATTGGTTTCGATGGTGTCCGGATTCCAAAGCGTCGCATTCCCCAGGCCGTCGACCCGAGCAATCATGTCTTGCTTCGGGCTTACTGCGAGATATGCGGCAGGTTCGCCCGGCCACCTAGTGGGCACGTCCGTACCGGACGCCTCGATCAAGGCACTTCGCGATTCCCGCGTCTGCGCCACCTGGTAGGACGCCAACGCGGTTTGTGCTTGAAGGTTGGCGTCTTGAGAACGGAATGCGCGGGATTGCAACGAGATCTGCCTAGACTGCGCCTGCCGTTGAACCAACACCGCATTCCAAAGGGCGACGCCAGCCACCAAGGCGAGCGATAACGACACCACCGCCAGCGCAATTCCGATGCGCCCCCTTCGGCGAAACCTGATCGCAGACTTCCTTTCGGCGTCCAGCACGGAAGCGAAATGCTCCTTACTAGCAGCTAAAAATTCCCGGTCTACCGGGGTGAGGAGCGCTTCGCGTCCCGGGGCGTCCAGGAACGACTCGAACAAGGGCAACCGCTCCACCGGAATGAGCGAATCGTTCGATCGGCCGCTGTCGACCCACAGTTGCGCAGCCCTCGCGAGGTGTTCTCGAATTCTCAGCTCGTCGCGGCTTTCCGATACCCAACCAGCGAGCCTGGGCCAGTTGGTGAGCAGCGCCTCGTGGCTGATCTGCAACTCGGACTGGGTGACGGTCAGAATCCGGGCGTCCACGAACCTCTGGATGACCTCCAGAACCTCGTCGCCAAGGTTCTCCAGAGCCATCGGTTTGCGGACGTAACGATCCCCAACCAATTGGACCAGCGAAATGAATGTGGCTTGGGCTAGTTGTCTTTGCGAAGGTCCCAGTTGAGAGTAGACGGTTTCCGATAGCGATTCGACGGCCGAGGTGACTCCCCCGCCCCGCTCGTAGTCGGCGACGGTCATCTCTTTCCCGACCGCGGCACTCCAGGTGAGCAGGAGTGCGTTCGAGACCAGCGGCAACGCCGCCATCGACACCCCGGTCTCGGTCTTGACGTCACGAAGGATGATCTCCACCAACCCGTGCGTCACTGAAACTCCGCGTGACTGGGCCGGTTTCACGATCACATCGCGCAGTTCGTCGTCGGTCATCGGCGAGATCAAAAACGGACGACTCAGCGCTTCGGCAAGTTCGGGCAGCTGGCTGAGCCCACCGAAGGCGTCCGACCGGACGCCCAGGACGACCGTCGTCCGCCTGGACAACTCCGCGACCTGATGCAGCCTAGCGCGCAACAAAGTTTCGTCCAGCAGCACTTCCTCAAACTGGTCGACGACGAGCAAATCAGGCAGTTCGGACGCCACCTCGTCAAGGCGCGCAACAGTGGTGATTTTCGCCGACCGGCCGGAGAGTAGCCCGTCGGGGCCGCACTGCCCGGCAACCAAACCAGCAGCCAAAAGCGACGACTTGCCACAACCAGAAGGGCCAATCACCGCCACAATTCCGGTCGGCGAGGCGACGCTTTCCACCTGTTGGGCGAGCCGCCACGACTCTCGCTCCCGACCGAAGAAGACCGGGGCGTCCTTCTCGACGAACGGACGCAACCCTACATAGGGCGGGTCTTCGGTCCGCATGATGGCGAGGACGTCATCGGTCTCCCACCAACCTTCGTCGAGTTCGTCGGCGACGCCCAAAACTTGGGTCAGTTTTGTGAATTGCGGACGCAACGCCGGGGTGGGTCGATGCCGTCCGGTCAACCAACCCTGGACAGTCGTGTGCGGGACGCCCACCATCTTGGCTGTGGCCCGAATCGAGAGGTGTCTAGCGCGGCGGGCAGCGTCCATGCGCTCGGCGATCTCGGGGTAAGACCTAGAATTCACAACCGCATTATCGCTTGGAACGCACTCCCGGAGGGCGAATCCATAAGGTTGTTGTCAATAAACGGCTATCCCGTGGAATCCCTTTCACGTTATCGGAACAAACCGGTAGCCCACACCACGAACCGTTTCGATGCGGCTCTCGCCGATCTTTGCTCGCAGGTAGCGGATGTACACGCTCACCACGTTGGTTCCGGGTGAGAAATCCAAGCCCCACACACTGCTCAACAACTCTTCGCGAGTCACCACCTCGCCCGGATGCCTCATGAAATATTCCGCGAGGGCGAACTCGCGCGTCGTGAGTTCTAGCCAACGTCCGTCCACCCAGACCCGGCGAGTCAGCAAATCCAAGGTGATTGGGCCGACCGTCAACTGGTTCGCTTCGGGGGCTGCGCCTACCGATCGCAACCGGAGCCTCACCCGGGCCAGAAGTTCATCGAACCCGAACGGTTTCCGCAGGTAATCGTCGGCTCCGCCGCGCAACCCCCGGACAGTGTCGTCCACCGTGTCGCGGGCTGACAGGATCACCACCGGCATCGCGCTACCACCCGCCCGCAACGCCGCAAGCACCGCCATCCCGTCCATTATGGGAAGGCCCAGATCTAAGACCATGAGGTCGTAGAGGCCAGAAGCAGCCTCTGTCAGCCCACGATGACCGTCTCCAGCCACAGTCACTTCAAACCCGGCGGCGACCAACCCCCGCCTGACGAAGTCGGCGATGCGAACCTCGTCCTCAACTACCAAGATTCGGGCCATTACGCTTCCTCCTCTTCGTCCCAGTTGGTGTGAACTTCCAAGTCGATCGCGCTAGCCGGCAGCACGATCGCTACCGCGGCCCCGCCGAGAGCCGAATCGCGAATCTCGACGACACCCCCATGGGCGCTGACGATCGAATCAACGATCGAAAGACCCAAACCGGTCGTTTTCGTGCCTCCGCCACGCTCGAAACGCTGAAAAACCCGCTCCCGCTCAGAAGCGGGAATGCCAGGACCGGCGTCTTCGACCACAAATTCGATTCCGTCATCAGTCAACCAAGACGAGATATGCACGGCTTGGCCGACCTTGGTGAAGGCGACGGCGTTCGCTACCAGTTGCATCAGGGCTTGAGTGATTCGTTGCCCGTCGACCGTGGCATTGCAGCCAGCCACCGAAGGGACGCCCCACGCCCGGTCGTCAAGAAGCCGGGCTTTTGCCGCCACCCCAAGCACCAGATCGGTCAGGTCAACCCGCTCCCGAGACAAAAAATCCGGGCGGTCCGCCTTCGCGAGAACAAGCAGGTCTCCGACTATGCGGTCCATCCGGTCTACCTCTTCGAGGATCAGGTTGCGCTGCTCGGCGCTACGCTCGGCGTCCGGCAACTCCAGGTGCCCGCGGACGATCGTGAGCGGCGTGCGTAACTCATGAGCCGCGTCGTCCAAGAATTGCCGCTGAGTTAGGAACGCGTTCTCAACCCGATCCAGCATCCGGTTGAAGGTGGACGCCAACCGAGCCACATCGTCCTTCGCGCCCCGATCCTTGGTTGCGAGCCGAGCGGAAAGATCCCCCGCGCCGATGGCTTCGGCGGCGTCCCTCACCTTTCGAATCGGGGAGAGGACGCGCCCGGCTACCAGCCACGACACGACGCCTGCGACCGCCAGAGACAAACCCGACACGATCGCGACTACCCGGATCGTGCGGGCGAGCGCGTTCTCTTTGGCGGCCAGAGACTCAACTACAACCAGCGCCCCGCGGGTGTCGGACGCCGAAGTCGCCACCGGCATGACCGCGTAGGCGACATCCCCCTCGGGAGTGCTAATCATGCGCGTCACCGGGGCGGTGGCGGCGGTCGCGTCAGCGATGACTGTTGGATCGAGATCGAGTCGCACCGGGGTCTCGTTGCGGGTTCGGTAGCCCGGTTGGCCGTCAACAACACTGAACAGCGCCTCGTCAACCTCGGGAGTGGCCTCGACCAGGTATTTGAGCAGCAGTTCATCCGGGTCGGTGTACGCCTCGCCTGTGGATGGGTCGATGGCCTGGGCTGCGTAAACCCGGAACTTGCGCATCTCGTGTTCGAGTTCAGCAGCCACATCCCGGCTGGTCTGAGCTTGGAGGGATTCCGCGACTATGAATAGGGTCAGCAGTAGCGACGCGGCGACGATCGCCAGAAACCATGCAAGGATTCGCCCCCTGGTGTTGATCCGGACGAACGTCCTAGTCATCGTCGTCGTCATCGTCGTCGTCGTCATCGTCGTCGTAGTCTTTGATACCCGCGACCGGTGCAGGCCGGGTCGTCACTTTGGCGGCACCAGCGGTTGGTGACGCGGTGGGCGTTTTCTTGACCTGCGTGGGGCTCGGCGACGGACTCGGGCTCTCTGCTACTCCGGTGAGCACAACGGGTTCACCAAGGTTGGGGGCGACCCCCCTCAACACGCATCCAGAGAGGGCAAGACATCCGAGCGTGACAAGCACCAACAAACGCCGCATGTAACTACTTTGCCTCATACCCGAAACGCTGCGGTACGGCGTGAGAGTCCTCTCACCGGTTCGGGTGCTAAACGTCCGAAACGACGGGGTTAGCAGCTGAAAAGGTTGATCCCAACCTGTGGACGCACGTGCAAGCCCACGTCGGGATCGACCAGCACCTCTTGGGACGCCGCCACCTCATCAACCTGGAGCGTCTCGTCCACTGGAGTGTTGCGCTTCACCAAGGCTAACCCGATCGGACCTAACTCGTAGTGGATCGCAGTTGATCCCAGCCTGCCGACTGTGCGCGGACCACTCATCAACGGAGTCCCAACCTCCGGCAGATGATTGGTGGAGCCGTCCAGGTGGAGCAGTGTCAACCGGCGCGGGGGGCGTCCGAGAGTGTGGACGCGCGCGATGGTCTCCTGCCCGCGGTAGCAGCCCTTGACCAGGTGCACCGAGTCGCCCAGCAGTTGGGAGCCAATGGGAACCATGATCTCGTTAGGGATGGTCTTCTCGTCGGTGTCAACGAACGCCCGGGGGCGTCCGGCGGCGATCCGCAGCGCTTCGGACGCCCACATCCCCGCCCGGATTTCGCCAAGTTCAGTTTCGAGGTCGTCCCGCTTCACGATGTGGTTCCCGTCGGAACGTTCGATCACTGCGTGGGACGCCGAGGCGTCCGCCATCTCGACCTGGGACGCGAACTTCATTTTCTCGAGCCAGTCGAGAAGCGCCTCCAGGTGGCCTGGTTCGGTGTGCCCCCAAAAGGTGGTGCCGTCGTCATGGCCCGCGAACGAGTGCTCAATGTGGCCTTGCGGGTCGAGAATGAACGCAGAAGTGCGCTGGCCGGGCCGCAGCAGGATGAACTGCTGGGTGGTCAACGCGTTCAGCCACACCAGCCGATCCCCACCAGTGACAGTGAACACGGGCCGGTGAGACTTATCGACGGTCGCGTCACCGGATGCCAAAAGTCGCTGCTCGGCCAACGGATCGCCGTAATGCCATGGAGCCCCGACGTCTAAACCAGAATCATGAATGACGACGCTCAACGATTTACCTCTTTCAAATCCGGGCCAGGGTGGCCCACACGTAGGGACGCAGCATCTGGTCGGAAGTCGCCCGGTCGAAGCTGTACATGAGCTTCCCCTCAACGGTGCCGTACAGCCGACGCCCGGCGGTGTACTCGACTTCGGCTGCTGGGGAACGGACGACTGCATCCGTATTCAGATCAACCCGACCGGGAGACAGCTTGCCGAACCAGATTTCGGAGAACCCTTCGGGGTTGCACATCACAACCTCGACGGTGCCGTCAGCCTGCGGACGCCAGAATCCGGTCTCCATCATCAGTGGGCGAATTGGGCGCCCCTCTTCGTCGACCTCGAACGACTGCGACAGGTAGTGCAGGAAATCGCCGCCGTTATCGGCGAAGTCGACCTGGGTCGCGAACTTCAACTTCCCCTGCCCAGGCCATTCCCGGTATCCGGTGCCCTCCCATCGACCCCGCAGCCAGGCAAGGCCAACCAGGGCGGGATTCAGGTCGTCTGGAATTTCGAACACAGGCGCTCCTAACTGTCCGCTGAGGGTAACGCGAATCGTGCTGTGGTTGTTCCCGGGGGTGGTTTGCGATC
>CAYMMF010000066.1:8136-9935 GCA_964391475.1 uncultured Propionibacteriaceae bacterium
CGCACCGCCCTCAACGCGGTGAGGATCGCCGCCAAATCGACGACCTCTTGGAGTGCCGCACCCACGATCGCTGGCAGGAACCCAAAGAACGCAAGCAGCATCAACCCGACGCTGACCGCGATGCCCAGCCAGATAGCCTCCAGCGCGATCCGCACCGTACGTTTGGCGATGGCCACGCTGGTGGCCACCCGCCCCAGGTCGTCCAGCATGATCACCACGTCGGCCGATTCGCTGGCAGCAGTCGCACCCTTGGCGCCCATCGCGATGCCGACATCGGCCGCGGCGAGCACCGGAGCGTCGTTCACGCCGTCCCCCACCATGGCCACCGGACGCAGCGGCAACCCTGCTACCGCCACAACCTTGCCTTCTGGAAGCAGGTCGGCACGGACGTCCGAAACCCCCACCTGCTCGGCGACATGGTTCGCGTTCGACGCGGCATCGCCGGTCACCATCAGCAACGATTCAACGCCTAGATCCTTCAGCGCCTCCATCGTCGCCCGGGCGTTGACCCGCACCTGGTCGGTGAGCAGGATTCGGCCGATATAACCGTTTTCGTTACCGACGTGGATCGCTATCCGCCCCGGCGGGATCGGCAATCTGGGCGGGGTGAATCCGGTGACCCGAGCCACGTGCCCACCATTACCCACCGCGGTCAACAGCCCGTCCACTTGGGCGGACATTCCGGCGGCGGTCGCCTCAGCCACGTCGGCTGTAGGCCTGTAGATCAGATTTCGATTAGTGGCAGCGTCCGTGATTGCCCGGGCGAGGACGTGAGTTGAGTACTGCTCCACCGAAGCTGCGATCGCCAGAATCTCGTCTGGGGTAGCGCCGTCGGCGGGCTCAACGACGTCGACGACGGGACGCCCATGCGTCACCGTGCCAGTCTTGTCCAGTGCCACTGTTCGGACGCGGGCAAGGGTTTCCAGCACCCCACCCGACTTGACCACGACCCCACTGCTCGCTGCGCGTCCCATCCCAGCAAGGAACGCGACCGGAGCCGCAATCAGCAGCGGGCAGGGCGTAGCAACCACCAGCACCTGCGCAAATCTGGCCGGGTCACCCGACCACCACCAACCCGCAGCAGCCAGCGTCAACGAGAACAGCGTGAACGGCAGCGCGTACCTGTCAGCCAATCGGACGATCGGCGACCGGCTCTCGGCTGCCTCTTGCACAAGGGCTACGATCCTGGCGTACATGCTGTCTTTGGCTGGGGAGGACGCCCGAACCAGCGAAACCGTGTCCTGACAGACTGATCCCGACAACACCTGCTCGCCAGAGATGAGCTCGACGGGGAGCGGTTCGCCGGTGATCGAAGACTGATCGAACCACGCCGACTCCCCCTCCAAAACGCCGTCGACTGGTACAACCTCGCCGGGACGAACCATCACGAGGTCGCCGGTGTCTAGTTCGGCTACCGCGATCTCTTCGAACTCGTCATCGGAAACCCAACGGTGGGCGTATCTGGGCGCCTTCTCTAGCAACGCCGACAGCTCTTTGCGGGAGCGGTTGTTCGCATAATCCTCAAGTGCCTCGCCGCCGGTGAGCATTAGCACGACGATCAGCGCCGCCCAATGGTCGCCCACCAAAACTGTGGCGACGATGGCGGTGACAGCTAACAAGTCGAGCCCGAAGTCGCCACGCAGGATCGACTTGGCCATCAACCACGCCTGCCAGGCAGCGACGGCGAGCGCGAACCCGCCGACCAGAATCGCCGAAGGCCCCGCTAGCCCGCTCAACAGCAGCGCCAAGCCAACCACACCGACAGCTAATGTGGTCGCGACCACCGGATAACTCCGCAC
>CAYMMF010000067.1:0-9836 GCA_964391475.1 uncultured Propionibacteriaceae bacterium
TCCTCCTCAGGGGACCGAACCGCGCCTTCGAGACGGAGCTACGCTCCTCCTCAGGGAGCCCTTCGAGACGTCACTGCGTTCCTCCTCAGGGAGCCGAACCTTTGCTCCTCCTCAGGGAGCCGAACCTTTGCTCCTGCTGAGGGCGTCGATTCAGTTCCCAACTCCCTCGCGCCAGCGGGTGATCTCGGCGTCCACGTCAATCACGCGCACGATGATCAATGGCCCGGACAAGCCACGATGGTAGTACTCGCGGATGCGTTCGTTTAGGTCCTCGCAGATCTCACGTACAGCGCGCTCGGATCTGACGTCGGCCAACGTGTCCTGGATGCTATCGACCTCTTTTCGGAGCATGATGCCGCTAGGCAACACAGCATCAAGGTTCTCGCGCTTCATCTTGGCTTTGATCCACCAGTCGGGGTCATCCGACAACTCCAACGGTTTGCCAGCTCCAGGCAGATTGTCGAATTCCCCGCGTTCGATTGCTTCCCGGATCTGGCGATCAATCCAAGACTCGAACTGCATCGCTAATCCTGATGTTCCGCCAAACCGGGTGCAGTCGCATCAAGGTTCGGCAGGTTCATCGTCATCGTCGAACCGTCCGGGCGCACGGCGCTCTCGTCCGACTCAGGAGCCCCCTCCAGCAGCGGACCCATGTCTGCCAGCGAGAACCGGACGGCGGCGTCCGGCCCCACGTGAACCTGCACACCGCGCACGGTGAAATCGCACGCCGAACCCTCCTCGACGGTGAACTCCATCTCGTGGCGCCGCAACCGAACGTGCAACCGAGAGCCCCGGATCCGCAACCGGAAAGCCAACTCAGGCCAGTTCTCAGGCAGACGAGGGTCGAATGAGACCTGCCCGCCGTGATCGCGCAACCCGCCGAACCCGTACACGAGCGAATTCCACACCCCGCCAGCGGACGCGACGTGGACGCCGTCGCACGTGTTCGCGTGCAGGTCGGCCATGTCAACAAATAAGCCCTTGTAGAAGTAGTCCAACGCCAGATCCTGGTAGCCGACCTCGGCAGCCATGATCGACTGGACGACCGCCGACAGCGTCGAGTCGCCGGTGGTGATCGGATCGTAGTAGTCGAAATCGGCGCGTTTTTGTTCGGACGAGAACTGGTCACCCTGCAAGAACAGCGCCAGAATCGTGTCGGCCTGCTTCAAAACCTGAAAACGGTAGATAACCAGCGGATGGAAGTGCAGCAGCAGCGGGCGCCTCTCCGCCGGGGTCTGGGATAGATCCCACATCTCTTTCGACAAGAAATTTTCGTCCTGCGGGTGGATTCCCAAACCCTCGTCGTACGGGATCACCATGCCGTCCGCGCACCGCTCCCACTCCAAAACCTCGGGCTCGTCCAGGCTGAGGTGGCGAACCAGCCAGTCGAAGGACGCCCGATCATCCCGCTCCAAACGGCGGAACAGTGCAACCGCCTGCCGCAGATTGGCGCGAGCCATCACGTTGGTGAACAAGTTGTTGTTGACCACGGTCGTGTACTCGTCCGGCCCAGTCACACCGTGAATGTGGAACGAAAGCTCGTCGCCGATCTCACGCCAGAAACCCAGATCGGCGAACATTCGCGCGGTCTCGAACACCACTTGGGCGCCGTCCTTGTGCATGAACATGTGGTCGCCGGAGACGTCGACGTACTTGCCGAACGCGTGCGAGACGTCGGCATCAATGTGGTACTGCGCGGTGCCCGCCGCGTAGTAGGCAGACGCCTCCTCGCCGTTGATCGTGCGCCACGGGAACAGCACCCCATTCTGGTTCAACTCGCGAGCCCGCTTACGGGCTTGGGGCAGGATGCTCACCCGGAAACGCAGCGCGTTCCTGGCGATGTGCGGGTTCGTGTAGATCAGGAACGGCAGCACGTAGATTTCGGTGTCCCAAAAATAGTGCCCCTCGTACCCAGAGCCGGTTAGGCCTTTCGCGGGAATCCCCAACTGGTCGGCCCGCGCTGTCGACTGCGCAACCTGGTAGAGCGACCACCTGGTCGCCTGTTGCAGCGCCGGCCGGTCTACGATTTCGACGTCTGAGTTCGCCCAAAACTCGGCGAGCCAGTTTTCTTGCATCTGTTCAAAATGCTCGAACCCGTGATCGCGCACCCTGTCGAGGGTCCGGCGGCAGCGATCGAACAGCTCCCTAGTGGGGACGTGCCTGGACGTGTGGTACGCCACCGCCTTGGCGATGTGAATCTTGACACCTTGTCGAGCTTCGATCCGGAAAACCTTCTTACCGATGTCGGGCTCGGTCGCAACCAGCTCTTCGTACGGGTTGTCGGTAGCGATCGAATGGTCGGCACCCACCGCCAACGTCATCCCGGACTCGGCCGTCTTGTAACCCAACAGCATCCTCCGGTCGCTGTGCCAATTGCCCTGAGGTACCAACACCCGCTCGGTGAACTTGCTCGCCTTCCGCGGATCGAACCCCTCCGCCTTGTCGGACGGCTGGTTGTACTCGTCCAACCCGTCCTGACGGTTGACAAGCTGAGACGAGATCACCACTGGGGCGTTCCCGGTCAGCATTTCAACGTCCAGCGTCATCAACGCCAGGTGGCGGTCGGTGAACGACACCATTCGCGACGAAGTGATTCGAACCCGCTTGCCGGCAGGCGTCCGCCAGATCAGGGAGCGTCGCAGGACGCCCTCCCGGAAGTCGAGCGAACGCTCGTACGTTTCCAGGTCGGCCATGCTGAGCAGCAGCGGCTCGTCGTCGATGTAGATCTTCATCAACTTGGAGTCGGGAACGTTGACGATCGTCTGGCCGGTGCGCGCGAACCCGTAGGCGTTCTCCGCGTGCCTGATCGGCCACGTCTCATGGAACCCATTGATGAACGTGCCGTGAGAGTAGGACGTCCGCCCCTCCTCGGGATTGCCGCGCATGCCCAGGTAGCCGTTCCCGAGCGCGAACAGGGTTTCTGTTGTGCCCAGGTCGTCATCGTTGTGACTGACCTCAACAAGCCGCCATTCGTCGGCCGGGAACCTGGTGCGGTCAACCGGATCGGGGCCGACCGCGTCCGAATTCATGCTGCGCCTCCGCTCACACCAGGTTGGCCAGGTCGGCGACCACTACGTCTGCGCCAGCTGCAAGCAGTTCAGCTTCGCCAGCACCCCGGTCGACCCCGATCACGAGTCCGAAATCGCCAGCCTTCCCGGCCTGGACGCCAGACGTCGCGTCCTCAATCACAACTGCCCGAGACCGTTCAACACCCAACTGGTCGGCGGCGAACCAAAACGTGTCAGGATTCGGCTTGCCTGGAAGCTTCAGCCGGGCCGCCACCACGCCGTCCACGACCACCCGGAAGCGATCCAACAACCCGGCGGTGTCCAGCACACGACGCGCATTCTTCGACGACGACACCACTGCCACCTTGACGCCGCGGGCGGCCAGAGCGTCCAACAATGCGACCGAACCGGGGTAGGGCGTGATGCCATCACGAGCCAAAACGGTGTTGAACAACTCGTTCTTGCGGTTGCCCAACGCGCAGACAGTCTGCCACCCAGGCCCGTCCTCTGAGCCGCCGGGAGGGAGCTCAATGCCCCGCGAAGCCAGGTAGGTTGCGACACCCTCGTAACGAGGACGCCCGTCCACAAACGCGAAGTAATCCTCAGCGGTGTAGGTGTAAGGGTCATTGCGCGCGGCATGAAATTGATTGAACATCTCAGACCAGGCTTGCATGTGCACTTCGGCGGTCGGAGTGATCACCCCATCAAGGTCGAAGAGCGCGGCGTCGAATGAATTCCAATCCATCAACCAATCTTAGGCTCACCGCGGGTCGCGCGGGTGGGTTCTCGATCACCACGAATGGTCGCCACCATGTCGAGGACGCGGCGTGTCGCAAGCACATCGTGGGCCCGGAAAACCGCCACCCCAAGCCAGGCAGAAACTGCTGTCGCCGCCAATGACCCCTCAAGCCGTTGCGACGCAGGCAGGTCGAGCGACTCCCCGACGAAATCCTTCCGCGAGATCGCCTGCAACACCGGATACCCCAACGCGACGATTCGATCACTGGCGCGCAACAAGGCCAACGAGTTGCGGGTGGTCTTCCCGAAGTCAAGCGTCGGGTCTACGAGGATTCGTTCCGCGGCCACCCCGGCGTCCAATGCCCGAAGGGCACCCGCGGCCAAACCAGCCACAACATCGGCGACAACGGCGTCCGGATCAGGGCCGTACGAGACATCGACCGGGTCGGTGCGCGGCGGTAGGCCACCGCTATGGCTGACAACGTAACCCGCGCCGATGCTGGCGGCGGCGTGAACAAGATCGGGGTCGGCGCCCGCCCAGGTGTCGTTCACCAGATCGATGCCCACGTGGGCACAAGCCGTGAGTACCGGCGTCCGCCAGGTGTCGAGGCTGAGGACGACACCGGGAAACTCCTGCCGAACCAACTCCAAGAACGGCAGAACCCGGGCGACCTCGGCGTCCACCGTGACCCAATCGCCCTCCTGGCCAGCGCGCACGCCCCCCACGTCAATGATGCCGGCGCCCTCTGACATGTGGCGCCTGGCTAGCGCAAGTGCGTCATCAAGGCCGGACGTCCCCGTCGAAGTGAAGAACGAGTCGGCGGTGCGGTTGATAATCGCCATGACGCCAGGACGAGCAACGTCGAACGTCCGTCCACGCAGGACGAGTGGAGCGGCGGCAGCGGGAACACTCATACCCCCATCGTGCCCCGGAACAGCGTTTGGAGCGATAGGCGGCGATATTCTGCAATCAATAAAGAACATCGCGAAGGAGCGTCATGCGTTTTCGGCACCTGGGAAATTCAGGACTAAAGGTTTCGGAGATCATTTTCGGCAACTGGCTAACTCACGGGTCACAGGTGGAAAACGAGGTCGCAATCCAGAGCGTCCAGGCCGCGTTGGACGCCGGAATCACCACCTTCGACACCGCCGACGTGTACGCGAACACCCTCGCAGAATCTGTCTTAGGCGACGCCCTTGCCGGGGAACGCCGCGAATCACTCGAAATCCTGACGAAGGTCTACTGGCCAACCGGGCCAAAAGGCCCCAACGACTGCGGGCTGTCTCGCAAGCACATCATGGAGTCGATCAACGGGTCGTTGACTAGGCTAAAAACCGATTACGTCGACCTATACCAAGCCCACCGATACGACCACCAAACCCCGCTTGAAGAGACCATGCAAGCGTTCGCCGACGTCGTCCACCAGGGCAAGGCGCACTACATCGGAGTGTCTGAGTGGACCGCGAACCAAATCCGCGCTGGCCACGCGCTCGCCCGCGACCTCGGAATCTCGCTGGTGTCGAGCCAACCCCAGTACTCAATGCTGTGGCGGGTAATCGAGGACGAGGTGATTCCCACCTGCTCCGAACTCGGCATCAGCCAGATCGTGTGGTCACCAGTCGGGCAGGGCGTCCTAACCGGCAAATACCTGCCAGGTCAGCCGCTGCCGGACGGCTCGCGCGCCACCGACGACAAGGGCGGGGCAACCATGATCTCCCGGTTCATGAACGACGACGTGCTCACCCGAGTGCAGCGGCTGCGCCCGATCGCCGACGAGTTGGGGCTGACCATGGCCCAACTGGCGATCGCCTGGGTGCTCCAAAACGAGAACCTTGCTGGGGCCATCATCGGAGCCTCACGCCCCGAACAGGTCGCAGAAAACGTGAAGGCGTCCGGGGTCGTCCTCAGCGTGGACGTAATGAGACGCATTGACGACGCCCTCGGGGCCATCGTCGAACGCGACCCCGCGAAGACCGCAGAAGGCCAACCACAAAAGCGTCCCTGCTGAAGTTGAAGTGTCACTCGGAGGCTGAAAACCTGGCGCGAATCGCGGCGAGATCAGCCTTCGAGGCGCCCTCGGAACGAAGAAGGAACCCGGCGTCCACCGACGCCACGAACGCCTCGAGAGCAGACAGACGATCACCGAGCCAGTCATCCCAAGCAGCACCAGACATATGACGCTCGTACGGATGGATCCGATTAGCCAGATGAGCGTTGATCCCAGACGCTGCCCGAGCATACCCGTCGACGATCTGCCCCGTAGGGACCGAAGCCAACGCCTGACCGAGCGCGACAATCAACCCCGTTCGGTCGCGCCCACCCGCGCAATGAACGACCACCCCAGAAGGCGCCTCGGCGATCGCCAACATCGCGATCAGCACTCGGTCCCCGAACAGCGCCAAATACTGCTCGTACGACTCAGGATGATCGAGATACGGCACGAAACGCCGCCGAAATTCAGGGTGGTCGGCGTCCTCCGTCGGGGCCGAAATCACCTTCACCCCGCTCACCGCAGGGTCGGCGTCCGGATCCCCCTCGCGGCGACCGATCTCATTGGGTGCGCGCAAATCGACGACGGTTTCGTACCCGTCGGCGCTCATCTGCGACCAACCATGCTGGGTGAGCCACTCGTGGCGCCCCATCCGAACCAAACCGGGCGCAACCTGGTGCGCGTTCACCGCGCCCTCCCACCGCAACATATGCCCACCGTAGCCGGTTTGCGCGGCCGGACTCGGCTAGCGTTGTGCCATGTACAAGCGTTCGCAAACCGTCACCCTCGACGATGTAGTGATGGTGAAGCACGCTAGCGGAACCGACGCCGACCTGCTCACCGCCCAACTCCAAGTCGCCAGCGCCGACCCATGGCGCAACGCGCTGCTGTCACCGCTACGCCCAGCGCCCATTCCAGCACCAGACGGACGCCTCGTTACCCTCTGGCCACGCATCAACAAGTTGGACGCCGAAGAGGCCAAACCACCGTGGCGCGAGTTCGGCGAACTCCTCGCGCGACTGCACAGGCTGCCGATCCCCGATCTGCAGCCTCACGGGGGACGCGCCCGCCTCGCCCGAAGCGCCACCGACGCTGCTGCCCTCCATCCGGGTGGACCAACCGACATCCTGCGCCAACTAGGACTTTCACTGATGCGATCCTGGCCAGACGGCGGAAACCGACTGGTTCACGGTGACGCCCACCTTGGCAACTGCGGACGCCTCGCCGATGGACGCCTCGTCCTCTTGCGCGTCGAAAACCTCGGGCTGGGAAACCCCGCCTGGGATCTTGGGCTATTCGCCGGACTCTTCGGCGCCGGGTTGCTAGCGGACGCCGACTGGGGCACCCTGCTGGATGGCTACTTCGCCAGGGACGCCGAGGCGCGCCGGCGTCCCTGGCCCGAACTAGACCACCCCGCACGCTGCCACCTGCTGATGGCCGCCGTCGCCGAGCAACGCCGCGACTACACTTCATCACTGGCAGCAACCCTGCTGGAAACCTGTGTGAGGATGGTGAGTTGATGTCTGCTAACCCCCCGCCCGACGTGGGCCGCACCCGGACGCCGCGACCGGTCAGCAGCAGCCGACCAACACCGTACGCGCCCGTTTTCGCGCCAACTTGGGGACGCGTCCAACTCGCCCCGCCCTCCATCACCCGCTTGCTCTACGGACGCTGAACTCGATAGGGGACTGGCTTCGAGCGGGTTCAGGCTTGCTTAGGTGAAGTGGCGTGGAACCTCGCCACGGAAAGAACTGATCGGCATTCCGCGGACGCCAACGTTGGCCGCGAAAACCGCCCCTGCCTGCGGGACTGAATCAGGCGACGTCAAAGTTGCTGACGTGGTGATGAACAGAGTGTCGAAGTTAGTGCCACCGAATGTGCAACCAGTCACGCCCGGCACCGGAAGGCTAATGGAATCAGTTAGCGCCCCAGCGGCATCGAACCGGTCGATTCGTCCGGCGGTGTTCATGGTGATCCAAAGGCCGCCCTCAACGTCAACCACCAAACCATGCGGCGAACCGCGATGGGGCGGCGTCTGAATAAACACCCGCTGGTTCACAAGACCCGATTCAAACGAATAGTCGAACGCGTACGTGACACCAGCGCCAGAGTCGTTGAGGTAAGCCGTGCGTCCGTCCGGAGACCAACAAAGCCCACCACTGACCGTCAAACCCCAAACGACCGGCGTAGCGGACGCCGACCCCGGATCCACGCGATACAAAGCCGCAATCTCAGGCTGGCGGGCATACCCCTTAGTGCCGATGTAGAACCGGCCGTCAGGATCACAACCACCATCATTGCAACGCTGCCTGACATCAGCGATCAAACCGCCCCAAGGACGCACATCATGCAGATCATCCCGGTCGGCAATCGCAATACCACGCTCGGTCGCGATGATCGCACCGCCCTCAAATCGAGGCCGAATACACGCCGCGATTGACGATCCAATGTGCGTTCTGGTGACTCGCCCGTTCTTAGCCAGCGTGATGACACAACCCTCTTGGACATCTACAAAACGCAATACGCCAAGGCGAGGCCACCACACAGGACTTTCCCCGTGGGTCGCCACAACCGGAGTGATCTGCTCGGCGTTGGCCACCATGGGGTAACACAACCACCTGCGAGCCCTCAAAGTCCACCCCACTGGTGGTTTTGCTGCTCAAGGACGAGAAATCGTGGTTATTAGTCAAGGCGAGCTATTGCTTTCCCCGCCTTGTGTGCTGGCCCTCCCTCCGAGGCCAGCACACCCTGAAAGCCGTCTACGATGTGCGCCTCCCCGCGCACCCTAGTGCATTACACCATGATGATTCGCTTCAGGGGGAGGGTATGCCTACCCGGGGACGCCTACCCTCCCGGGCGGTTGCTACTTGGACGCCCCTGGTTTCTGGTTGTTTCGGGGGCGCATGTCCCACCCCTGGGTTCCGGTCGTCTCGGATGCGCCGGTCCCGCCCCCTGGGTTCCGGTCGTCTCGGAGGCGCCGGTCTCGCCCCCTGCAGGTTCGGCTTCGCCGACCGGCAGGAAATGCCCGACCACGCCCTGACCGGCGCCTCCGAAACAACCTTTAATGTCAGTTGTGCGGTTCAGCACTTGCTGGTTTCTTTGGGGTGACCGCTGGTTTTTCTTTGCAGGTGCGGTTGAGGCGCGGTGGTGCAGTTGGACTGCTCGCTAGTTCTGCTGTGCGGGTGTTAGTCCGCTGGGACGTCGGCGCGGTTTTGGCTACATCCCCCCGCTTGGGACACATTCCCCCGCTTGGGACACATTCCCCCTCTCGAAGCACGCCCGCATGGTTCGAACCATGCGGGCGTGACCTTACGGGGGGGGTGTGACCTTACGGGGGGGTGACCTAGCTGACGCTTGTTTCTGTGCCTGGTGGAGTCGAAGTCGTCTTCTCGGGTCGCTCACAAGCTGCCATGTTCGACTCCGACAGTGGTGTGTGACGTTCTCGACGGTCTAATCAGAATCTTGGCTCGATTTCGTTGATCTCAGCCAACAGCGTGTCGAGATCGTCACGGGTCAGGTCGAACCCATGGCAGATCCGATGGTCATCCGGTTGGTGAGTGCCGAGAGTGTCACGCACCTTGAACTTATGGGGCGCTTTGAGTGGTTCGAGTCATGCGTCGGTGACTGAACTTGAGGTTGGTTACCCGATGAGTGTCGGCTTGGGTGGCCTACTGGGACAGTTCGAAAGTCTCGCTGGTCGACTCCGGCGGCGGCGTGTGACATTTTCGACGGTCAAATCAGAATCTAGGCCTGAATCTGACGATTTCGCGCCACAGAGTGTCGAGATCGTCACGCACCAGGTCGAACCCATGCTGGATCCGAAGGTCATCCGGTTGGTGAGTGCCGAGAGTGTCACGTGTCAGCCTGAACCCATGGCAGATCTGATGGGCTGGACCCACGGAGAGCGCCGAGAAGGTCACGCACCTTGAACTCTTGGCGCATCCGATGGCCATCGGCCGGGTGAACCAGGCAGAACCGCACCCGACAACCGGAACCAGCGGTCTCCCCAGGGTCTCCGGAAAGGGTTGAACCGCACAGGTGACGCTAAAGGTTGTTTCGGAGGCGCCGGTCAGGGCGTGGTCGGGCATTTCCTGCCGGT
>CAYMMF010000068.1:0-3466 GCA_964391475.1 uncultured Propionibacteriaceae bacterium
GAGGAAGACAACCGCGGACGCACCCAACTGGTCGTCACCGAACTGCCGCACATGGTCAACCCCGACAACCTCGCCGAGAAGATCGCGCTGCTGGTCAACACCAGCAAGCTGACCGGCATCTCTGAGATTCGCGACGACACCTCGGCGCGCACCGGGCAGCGGCTCGTGATCGTCTTGAAGCGGGACGCCCAACCCCGCGTCGTGATGAACAACCTGTACAAGCACACGCAACTGCAAGACACGTTCGGCTGCAACATGCTGGCGCTCGTCGACGACGTGCCGCGCACCCTGCGGATCGACCAGTTCATCACTTTGTGGGTCAAGCACCAGATCCAGGTGATTCAGCGGCGCACCGCCTACCGGTTGGCGGACGCCGAAGCGAAGGCTCACTTGGATCGCGGTCTGGTGAAGGCTCTCAACATGCTCGACGAGGTCATCGCGCTGATCCGGGCCAGCCGACTGGTCGAGGACGCCCGCGAAGGCCTGAAGAAGTTGCTCGACATCGATGACGACCAGGCCAACTACATCCTGGAGCAGCAGTTGCGGCGGCTGGCGTCCATGGAGATCCAAAAGATCACCGACCGGTTGGCAGAGATGGAACTGCTGATTGCCGACCTGAAAGACATTCTGGCGACGCCACAGCGGCAGCGGAAGATCGTGTCGACGGAGCTGCAAGAGATCACCGATAAGTACGGCGATGAGCGCCGCACGCGGATAATCCGGGCAGACGGCGACCTGTCTGACGAAGACCTGATTCCCGACGAAGACATGGTGGTCACCATCACTCACGGTGGCTACGCCAAACGCACCCGCGCTGATCAGTATCGCTTGCAGAAGCGCGGCGGAAAGGGCGTCCGCGGCGCCAGTCTGCGCGCCGACGACGAGGTGGCGCACCTGTTCACCACCACCTCGCATCACTGGCTGCTGTTCTTCACCAACTTCGGGCGCGTGTACCGCACGAAGGTGTGGCAACTCCCAGAATCCGGACGCGACGCCAAGGGCGGCCACGTCGCCGGGCTGCTCAGCTTCCTGCCGGAAGAGAAAATCGCGCAGGTGCTGACAATCCGGGGGTACGACGATTCCCCGTACCTGCTGCTGGCCACTAAGCGGGGTCTGGTCAAGAAGACCGACCTTACTGCCTACGACTCGCCTCGCCAGGCTGGGCTGATCGCAATCAATTTCCGCGACGAGAGCGACGAACTCATCGGGGCAGCGGCTTGCTCGGCGTCCGACGACGTCCTGCTGATCAGCGCGAAGGGGCAGGCGATCCGCTTCAGCGCCGACGACGACCAACTGCGTCCGATGGGGCGGGCGACGTCCGGCGTGACGGGCATGCGGTTCCGCTCCGACGACGAGTTGTTGAGCATGGCGGTGATCGACGCAGAGATGGCGACCGACGACCGATACGTGTTCACGGTCACCGACGGCGGCTTCGCGAAGCGCACCGCGGTGAGCGAATACCGCGTCCAAGGCCGGGGTGGTTTGGGCATCAAGGCCATGAAGCTGAATGAAGATCGAGGACGCCTCGTCGGCGGCTTGGTGGTGAGCGCTGAAGACGAGGTCATCGCGATCAAGCAGTCCGGCCAGGTGATTCGTAGCGCGGTGGCTGACGTTCCGAGCAAGGGACGAGACACCATGGGTGTCAAATTCGTCGGGTTGACCGGTGACGACGCGGTCTCGGTTATCGCCTTGTACCCCGAACCGACTGCTGGCGCAGATTCTGGTGAGGAACCAGAATCGGCTACCGTTGAGGGCGAGACTGACGTGGAACCCGAATCCATGGTGGTCGAGGAGGAAACCGGTGAGTAGTTTTTCGTCACAAGGCGCGGGGGCGCCCGTCGACCCTACGGTCATGACCCCCGCGGCAGAGGGCCGGGTGCGTCCCAGCGTACGGACGCGGCGAGCCCGCCTGCGGATCGCTCGCGTTGACCCCTGGTCGGTGATGAAAACCTCGTTCCTGTTCTCGATCGCATTCGGGATCATGTCGTGGGTCGCGGTTTACGTGGTTTGGACGGTGATCGGCTCGTCTGGGGCTTTCGACGCGATCAACACGACGCTCACCAGCCTGTTGTCGAGCCCGACCGATCAGACGCCGTTCCGCATCGAGGATTACATCAACACAAACAAGGTGATGGGCATCACGGCGTTGCTAGCCGTAGCCAACACGATCATCCTGACCGCTTTGGGAACGATTTTCGCGTTCCTGTACAACCTGTCCGCCAACATCTTGGGCGGGTTGGAGTTGACGCTCGCCGAAGACTGAACCGGGGCGTTACCCGATCAGCCGGGCAGAAAGCACGCCGTTGATCGACCGGATCTGGTCGAACACCGCGGCTGGAATCTCGCTGTTGACGTCCACCAAGGTGTAGGCCAAGTTGCCGCGGGACTTGTTGAGCAGGTCTTCGATGTTCAACCCAGCGTCGGCGAGCATCGTCGAGATCTGACCGACCATGTTGGGGACGTTAGAGTTGGCGATCGCAATCCTGATCTTGCCGTTCTTCGGCAGCACAGCCTCGGGGAAGTTCACCGAGTTGGTGACGTTTCCTTCCTCCAGGTACTGCCGAAGCTCCTCGGCTGCCATGCGGGCGGAGTTCTCTTCGGCTTCGCGTGTCGAAGCGCCCAGGTGCGGCAGCGTGAGTGCTCGTGCCCGCGTGTTCAACTCGGGCGACGGGAAGTCGCAGGCGTAGCCGCGAAGGCGATCGGCGTCCATCGCCTCGACAACTGCTGCGACGTCGACGATTTCGGCTCGGGCGAAGTTCACCAGCATGGCCGACTTCTTCATGAGCGCGAGCTGGTCGCGTCCGATCAGACTGCGGGTGGTGTCGAGAAGCGGCACGTGGACGCTCACGACATCGGACTGCCTGAGCAGGGTGTCCAGCTTGGTGATGTGCTGAACCCGGCTGGAGAGTTTCCAGGCGTGCTTTACGGTGATGGCCGGGTCGTAGCCCAGCACCCTCATCCCAAGGTCGACGGCGGCGTTGGCGACCTCGACGCCGATGGAACCCAGCCCGATCACCCCAAGCGTTTTGCCGGGTAGTTCAAACCCGACGAACTGCTTCTTGCCTGCCTCGACAGCCTCGTTCATGGACGCGGCATCGCCACGGAGCCGATGCGCGAAAGCTGCGGCGTCGATGATGTTGCGTGCGGCGAGGAAGAGAGATGCGATCACCAACTCTTTGACCGCGTTGGCGTTGGAACCAGGCGTGTTGAACACCGGAATTCCGCGGGCGGAGCACTCATCTATCGGAATGTTGTTGGTGCCAGCGCCAGCGCGGGCGATGGCAAGCACCGACGACGGGATCTCGACGTTGTGAAGGTTGGCAGATCGAACGATGATGCCGTCTGGGTCGCCGACGTCAGGCCCGACCTCGTAGTGTTCCCCGGGTAGCTGAGCCAACCCGACTCGGCTGATCGAGTTGATTGTACGAATCTTGAATCCCATGGCGATTACCCGTTGCGCTTCTCG
>CAYMMF010000068.1:3476-9721 GCA_964391475.1 uncultured Propionibacteriaceae bacterium
CTTGCGCACGCCCTGCACGGGCATGGCGTTGTAAATGCTGGCCCGCATGCCCCCGACGGACCGGTGGCCACCCAGGTTGACGAGCCCCGCTGCGGCCGCCTCAGCGACGAACGTCTTGTCCAGTTCTGGGTTCTTGATCAGGAACGGCACGTTCATCCACGACCTGTAGTTGGCCGGGACCGGGTTTGAGTAGTAGTCGGACGCGTCGATCGCGCCGTAGAGCAGGTCGGCTTTCGCCTTGTTCCGCTCGCCCATGGCGTCCAGGCCACCGATGCCTTTGATCCACTCAAGCACCAGGCCGAGCATGTAGATCGCGAAGGTGGGCGGAGTGTTGAGCATCGAGTCGTTGGCGGCCATGTCTGCGTACTGCAGCACCGACACCGTGTCTGGACGCGCACGGCCTAGCAGGTCGTCGCGGACGATGACGACGCAAAGCCCCGCTGGGCCCATGTTCTTTTGAGCGCCCGCATAGATCAGCCCGAAGCGGGAGACGTCGACAGGCCGCGACAGGATTGTCGACGAGAAGTCGGCCACGAGCGGCACGTCACCGGTGCTCGGAATGTAGTCGAACTCCACCCCGCCGATCGTCTCGTTTGGCGTGTAGTGCAGGTAAGCCAGGTTGGGGTCGACCGGGTAGCTGCCTGCCGGAGGCACCGTGGAGTAGTTGGACGCGGCCTCGTCGGCCAGCACCTCAACGCTAAGCCCCTGACGCTTGGCTCCCTTGATCGCCTTGGCCGACCACTGGCCGGTGTTCAGGAAACCGACGGTGTCGCCAGGCTGGGTTAGGTTCATCGGGATCGCGTCGAACTGGGCGCTGGCGCCCCCTTGCAGGAACAGAACCCGGTAGTTCTCGGGTACCCCAAAGAGTTCGCGCAGCAGCGCCTCGGCGTTGGCGGCGCACTGGACGAACGGCTTGCCGCGGTGCGACACCTCCGTCACCGACATCCCAGACCCCTGCCAATCGAGCAGTTCGTCTCTGGCGCGTTCAAGCACGCTGGTCGGGAGCATCGCAGGGCCGGGAGAGAAGTTCCAAGTTCGCACCAGCGTATTGTTGCACCACGCGCGCGGGGCTAAGGTGCCCTCTCGAAAGGCGGGTTGCGGCGGCGTCCGAACCAGTCGCCCACGAAATCCCAATTTAAGGTGCGACGGCAGCCGGGCGGGGGTGTGATGTCGAACGCGGTAAGATCCGCCACGTTGGTTCTGTGTCAGGGGAGTGGATGCACAAGATCGGGTTCGACAAGGAGCGCTACATCGCACTTCAATCCGAGCAGATCGCAAAGCGGCGGAAGCAGTTCGGCGGCAAGCTGTACCTCGAATTCGGCGGGAAACTATTCGACGACATGCACGCCGCACGGGTGCTGCCCGGCTTCACACCCGACAACAAGATGGTCATGCTGGAGCAGTTGGCAGACGAAGTCGAGATCATCGTCGTGGTGAGCGCGCTCGACCTGGCCCGGCAAAAGATGCGCGCTGACCTCGGCATCTCGTACGAGGACGAGGTGCTGCGGCACATCGACGCGTTCCGCTCCTACGGGTTGTACGTCGGCAGCGTCGTGATCTCTCAGCTGACCGAAGGCAACTCGCGAGCCCGAATGTTCAGACGAAAGCTGCAGCGGCTAGGGCTACGGGTATATCGGCATTACCCGATCAAGGGATACCCGTCCGACGTTGCGCGGATCGTCAGCCCACAAGGCTACGGCCACAACGACTACATCGAGACCAGCCGCGATGTCGTGGTGGTGACCGCTCCCGGGCCGGGTAGCGGCAAGATGGCCACCTGCCTTTCGCAGATGTACCACGACCATCTTCGCGGGGTCTCGTCCGGCTACGCGAAATTCGAGACCTTCCCAATCTGGAACCTGCCGCTCGACCACCCAGTCAACATCGCCTACGAAGCGGCAACCGCCGATCTTGACGACATAAACATGATCGACCCCTACCACCTGGCCGCCTACAACGAGCAGGTCGTCAACTACAACCGCGACGTCGAAATCTTCCCGGTGCTCAATCAACTTTTCGAGCGAATCCTGGGGCACTCGCCCTACAAGTCGCCCACCGACATGGGCGTCAACATGGCCGGCTTCTGCATGAGCGACGACGAGGTGTGCCGGGCGGCGTCCAAACAAGAAGTGATCCGGCGCTACTACAAGGCGCTGGTTCACGAACGCCGCGAAGAACTTGAACCCACCCATTCGGATCGGATCGCTGTCCTGATGAGCTCGCTCGGGGTGACCGGCGAGGATCGTCTCGTCGTGCGTCCGGTGCTAGATCTAGAGAAGCGAACAAAGGCACCCACGGCGGCAATCGAACTGCCGGACGGTCAGATCGTCACCGGCAAAACCTCGGCGCTGCTGGGGGCGAGCTCGGCGATGCTGCTGGACGCGCTGAAAACCCTGGCGGGCATCGACGACAGCGTGAAACTGCTGGCGCCGGAGTCGATCGAGCCGATCCAGACCCTGAAAACCGAACATCTGGGAAGCCAGAATCCTCGGCTTCACACAGACGAGGTGCTGATCGCGCTGTCGGTCAGCGCGAACGGCGATCCCAACGCGCGCCGGGCTCTAGGCGAACTGCACCGGCTACGGGGTTGCGACGTCCACACCTCGACTATCTTGGGGAATGTGGACGAGGGCATCTTCCGAAGCCTGGGCGTACACGTGACGTCCGAGCCGGTGTTCCAATCCAAGTCGTTGTACCGCAAGAGGTAGCCAACACCCGCAGAGAGGACGCGAACATGGTCGACAGCCAGCACCCCAGCAGCACGGAGCAGGTCGAGCCGGTCCTACTCTCTCCCCGCGAGGTGCCTTTGATCGGGGCGGACGGCATGCGCGTCCACCGGCTGCTGCCCAGGCGCAAGGTGAGCCTGATCGGCGGCTGGTGCTTCCTGGATCACTTCGGGCCGACGGACGCCCAAATGCGGGTCGCTGGCCACCCCCACACCGGGTTGCAAACCGTCACATGGCTGTTCTCTGGCACGGTTCGGCATCGGGACGCCCTGGGCACCGACATCGTCGTCCAGCCCGGTGAGCTGAACCTGATGACGTCCGGACGCGCAATCTCGCACACCGAATACTCCGAGATTGGCGTGCTGCTGCACGGCGTCCAACTCTGGACGGTACTGCCCGAAGCGCACCGGTTCACCGAGTCGCATTTCGAGCACTTCAGCCCCGAACCGGAAAGGATCGGTGATCACGAGCTGGCCGTTTTCATCGGCGACCTAGGCGGGGTCAACTCGCCAGTGAAGGTGTATTCGCCGATGCTCGGCGCCGAGATCAGGTTCACCTCGGAGGAATCGGTCAAGATTTCGGTCGAGCCAGAGTGGCAGTACGGCGTCCTGGCCGATTCTGGGTCAGTAACCGTGAACGGCCACGAGGTGGCGGCCGGCCACCTGGCCTACTTCCAGCCCGGCTCGACTTCGCTGACGTTGTCGGCGGTGCTGGAGGGCGAGCACCCGGTGCGCGCGATCCTGATCGGCGGGGAGCCCGTGGACGAAGAGATCATCATGTGGTGGAACCTCATCGCCCGGGCGAACGCCGAGGTTTCCGACTGGCGCGGCAACTGGCAAACCGCGATCGGAGCCGAGAGTGGCGGCGACCCCGAAATGTTCCTTCCACTGGTGGCCCGCACAGACGATGAGCCCGAAATTCCGGCTCCTCCATTGCCGCCGTTCCCGCTGCTGCCGCGGGTGCCACCAGCGTCCAGATAACGTTGGCCCGTGCTTGACCTGCTGCTGGCCTCACCGCTGCTGACGCTCCTGATCGTCATCGCGCTGGGCGCAGCTGTCGGCCTCGTACCCTTCGGGCCGATCAGGTTGGGTGCGGCAGGTGCCCTGTTTGTGGGCTTGGCGCTTGGCGCAATCGACCCCCGACTTGGGGAAGGGCTCGCACTCGTGTCGTCGCTGGGGCTGGCACTATTCGTCTATACGGTCGGCATCGCAGCCGGAGAAACCTTCTTTTCCGACCTGCGAAGACAACTTCCGAGCATGGGACTCGCCGTGGTCGTCCTGGTTATCGTGACCGGCGTCGCAATCCTGCTGGGGAGCCTTCTAGGGCTCGATGAAGGTCTCGTGGCCGGCACCCTGGCAGGAGCACTGACATCCACACCTGCACTGGCTGCCGCCACCGCGGCGACCGGCAGCCCCGAAGCAGCCGTCGGATACTCCCTCGGGTACCCGATCGGAGTCGTGCTCGCGATTCTCGCCGTCGCCCTAATCGTCAACCGCGACTGGCCCGCACCCACCGATCCGGCGATGTCCGACCACGAAGGGATCGCCGCCTGGTCAGTCGCCGTAGACCGCAGAGTTTCGCTACGAGAAATCCCCGGCTGGCGCGACGAAACAATCAAAATGAGCTACCTGATCCGAGACGGCCACACCCGCGTCCTTTCACCGGGCGAAGACCTGCTGCCGGCAGACCGCGTCCTGGTCGTCGGCGGGGTTGGTGCGATCCAAACCGCCACCGAGTTTCTCGGCCACCGCCTGGAACAAGAACTCACATCCGATCGCGGCGCCGTCGACTTTTCGCGCTTCGTCGTCTCTGAGCCGGCCGTCGCAGGCCGCACCGTGGCACAACTCAACCTGCCCAGCCGATTCGGCGGCGTCCTCACACGCGTCCGCCGAGGAGATGCCGACCTGCTCGCCAAGGACGACCTCGTACTCCAACTCGGAGACCGAGTGCTCGCCGTCGTTCCCAGCGGCGAGATGCTGGGCATCAGCAAGTTCTTCGGCGACTCCGAACGCCGCGTCTCAGAAGTGGACGCCCTCGCTCTCGGCCTGGGCCTAGTGCTGGGGCTCCTGCTCGGAACCATCTCGATGCCGCTACCCGGCGGCATCAACTTCGCCCTCGGATCAGCGGCCGGACCCCTCATCGTCGGAATGATCCTCGGCGCCGCCCACCGAACCGGCCCACTGATCTGGGACATACCACTATCGGTCAACCTCACAATCCGCCAACTCGGACTGCTGCTGTTCTTGGCGGCCACCGGACTCAGCGCAGGCCCGAGCTTTGCAGCCCAAGCGTTGACACCTACCGGATTCCGGGTCGGATTACTCGCAGTAGCGATCATCACAGTCGCATCAGCCTGCTTCATCGTCGGCTCCCGACTCCTAGGACGCAGCGCCTCCCGCACCGCAGGCGGCCTATCAGGGTTCGTCGGCCAGCCCGCACTACTCGACTTCGCCACATCCCGCAGTTCAGACGATCGGATCCCCTCAGGCTATGCAGCCCTCTTCGCCCTCGGCATCATCGCCAAAATCGTTGCGGTTCAGATCATCGCCGCCGTCGGTGTTGGGTGACGGAGGGGCGGCTCGACACTCGGTCATGTATTGCGAAGCAACCCCGCACGCTCGGCCAGCACCGCAATATCGACGCGATTGCGGGCGTCCAGTTTTGTCTGAATCGTCGACAGGTGAGTCTTGACCGTGGCCTCGGCCAAGAACAGCCGCCCCGCAATCTCGGGATTGGAAAACCCGTTCCCCACCAGCGTGGCGATCTCGCGTTCCCTGTCAGTGAGACCCGACATCGAGACTTCGGCTTCTCGACGGGCCGACGAGCTCTGGTCGCCCGCCATATAGTCGAGCAGTTGCCGTGTGCTCCGCGGCGAGAGCACCGCATCACCGGCCACAACAGCACGCACTGCGTGGATGATGTTCTTCGGTTCGGTTGTCTTCAACAGATAACCGGACGCCCCAGCCGCCAATGCCCGCAACACAGCATCATCGACATCCCACGTTGTCAACGCGATAACGTGAGGCGGATTTGGCAGGTCGCGAAGTTTTGCGGTGGCTTCGATACCGTCCGTGCGAGGCATGATCAGATCCATTAAGACCACGTCGGGGCGGTGGATTCTAGTAGCGGCGATCGCCTCGGCGCCGTCCGAAGCTTCAGCGACGACCAACAGGTCATCCGTGGCATCGAACAGGAACCTGATCCCCATTCTCACCATCGGGTCGTCATCGACGAGTAACACGCGGATCGGGGGCACGTGCGGCATTCTACTTCGCCAACATGCCGGTTGGCTGAGGAGGAGCGAAGCGACGTCTCGAAGCTTCGGTTGGCTGAGGAGCATCCGAAGGTTGCGTGTTGATGCCTCGGTTGGCTGAGGAGGAGCAAAGCTCCGACGGCTGAGGAGCCGATGAAATCGGCGTCTCGAAGTCTTGGTTGGCTGAGGAGCATCCGAAGGATGCGTCTCGAAGCCGCGGTTGGCTGAGGAGCTTCCGAAGGATGCGTCTCGAAGCCTCGCGGTTC
>CAYMMF010000069.1:0-9675 GCA_964391475.1 uncultured Propionibacteriaceae bacterium
GTACTGCAACCGCGTCGGCGAGGTCGGTTCGTTTTGGATGGGCTGGAGTATCAAGCCCAAGATCCCTTGGGGCTATCCGCCAGGATCGCCCGTAGCGAGGCGGCTTCGACGGTAAGGGTGACTCCGATGGTGTTCGAGGTTCCGCTGACGATGCTCAGGGCGTCCGGGCGAGAAGGCGAGACCCCGATCCCACAGTCGACCGTCTGGGGGCCAGACGATGCCACGGCACGTGAGTACCAACCCCGAGACGACGTGCGCAGAATCCACTGGCCACTGACAGCCCGCACCGGAGAACTGATGGTGCGCCGCGAGGAACAAGCCTGGGATCCCGCGGCGTGGGTTCTGCTCGATTCGCGAGCCTGGGATGGCTCTCGTGCAACCAAAGTTACGTTTGAGTGGCTTGTTTCCCTTGTAGCATCCTGGGGCGTCCGGCTGGCTGGCGAGGGCTTCGAACTCCACCTGACTGATGCGGACGGCGAGACGTTCTCCGTAGTCGGCGGCACATCCGTCACCCGGACGACGTCCTGGCTTGAGTATCTGGTTGATGTCACGACCAGCGATGAGGAATCGCTGACCGGCGGCGTCTCGTCGATAGCCAGAGCCCAGTCGGGCCACGAGACACTGGCCATTTTGGGTCGGTTGAGCGTCGCGGACGCCCGTCAACTCGTCGCGGCTGAAAGCGGGGTGTCGCGATGCCACGCGTTCATCGTCCCACCGACAGCGGAACGCTCCGCTGAACATGAAAGGGGTGTTGAGATCCTCACCGCTCACGGGTGGGTGGTTCGCACTGTGCCGGTAGGCAGCAAGCCTGACGACTGGAGCCGGGCGTGAGATACCAAAGGCGTTTCATGCTCACCTCCGTCGCGGTGGCGATCGGCATGCTCCTCCAGGTCGGCGCATGGAACGAGACGGTGCAGGATTCGGACGTCACGCAGATCGCCACTGTGATGATCGTCGCGGTTGCCCTAGCCAGCTTGCTTGGACAGCTACTGCGGCTCGGGGATCTGGCGGCCATCGGGCTCAAGTTGCTTACGTTCGGCGCCGTGACGCTAGGCCTAATCTGGTGGCACGAAGGCCTTGACGCACTGGCGACAATCCCGGTGGAAATGGTGGAAGCCGGTTACCGCTGGACGTTCGGGCAGATTGCTGAAGCACCCGCTACCGGCACCCTTTGGTTGGCTGCGATCATCATCGGTGCGATGTCGCTAGTTGCGGACGCACTGGCGACCACCTTGGAGCGTCCCGGCTGGGCGTCCGTGCCGTTGTTGGTCACCTACCTGGCGCCCACCCTGCTGGCACCGGGCTCCGCGAATCCGGCGGACTTCGTCCGACTGGGTGCAGCCGTGGTTTTGGTACTGGTTTCTGGGACGCTGGAAGATCGCGAACACCACCTACCGGGAACTCGTGGGCTACCCACTCGAGCAGCCGCCCTTGGCTTCGCCTCTGCTGTTGGCGCCGCAGCAATCGGGAGCACAATTCTGGTCGGTGAAAAAGTGAAGCTCGAACCGTTAGTGACCGTTGACGCTGGCCCCATCGAGATGAACGACCCATCACTGGACCTGAAGCGAAACCTCGTCGAAGGGTCTCCCGACACGATCATCCGATTCCGGACTGACCAACCAAATCCGCCGCCGCTACGCCTGGTTTCGTTGCCGATGTTCAGCGACTCCGGTTTTCACCTGGCGCAAACGCGGATCGTGCGTGGCCCGTTACCGCGCGCACCGAAGGTCAGCGCGGCTGACGACCGTCGAGTGACCGAGGTCGAGATCGGGGATTTCTCCTCCGAATGGTTACCGACGCCATTCGTGCCTCTCGCTGTCGACGTCGACGATCGCTGGGGATACACCGAGCACGGGCTGGACATGCTCGCCCTCGGATTCCCCGGACGGACAAGCGCCACCAAGGGCATGACCTACACGGTTTCCAGCGCCGACATCCGGCCATCGGACGACGAGATAGCCGGATTGGTCGCGGGGCGTCCCGCCGATTCTGCGATAACACTCGAGATTCCGGACGGGGTGTCACCGCGAATGCGGCAACTGGTGAGCCAGGTGACGATCGACGCGAAGACCGACGGGCAGAAAGCCACCGCCATCGAAGACTTCCTGCGGTCGGATCCCTTCGTGTACAGCACCGAACCCGCGCCCGGAACTGGCGTAGCAGGGCTAGAAACGTTCCTTTTCGACACCCATGCGGGTTACTGCGAACAGTACGCCGGGGCTATGGCTGCAATGGCTCGGATCGCAGGGATCCCGTCTCGGATCGGGATCGGATTCAACCCCGGCGAACCCGAAGCAGACGGGGCCTGGAACCTGTCGGAGAAAGACATGCACGCTTGGCCAGAGCTCTACTTCGACGAATGGGGATGGGTGGCCTTCGAACCCACCCCTGGCCGGGGCGCAGCCGCCGAGCCAGACCCTGCCCAACAGGAGTCGGAACAAGATCAACAACCCGAAGAACCGGAACCGACCACGGACGCCCCTGCTGATGCCGACCCCGACCCAAGCCAGGAACCCGGCTTTACAACTCCGTGGTGGATCATGGGTGCGCTCTTGGCGTTCGGGGTGGCCGCCGCGGGTCCTGCGGTGTTTCGGGTCTGGCAGACGAGACGGCGCCTAGACCCGTCGCTTCGGGAACGAGACGCGGTCTTGGCAGCATGGGCAGAACTGAGAGCTACGGCGTCCGACCTCTCGATGGAATGGCCTGACGGCTCACCGCGTCATCTGGCCATCCGGCTGATCGAAAACCATGGCATCCAAGGCGAGACCGCTGACGCAATGATGAGGTTGGCGCTCGCAGAAGAACGGGCGCTCTACGCGGATCCGGAGCATCCGCTGCCAGCCACGAACGTCAGAGAAGACACGCTTCTGGTTAAAGCCGCTTGGAGCGCCGGGGTTTCGCCGCATCAGAGGCGTCGGGCAATCTTGTGGCCGCGCTCAGTCTTGAAGCGATAAGCGGCGACGCTTAGTTAGATGCTGTCGTCGTTCCCCCGCCAGCGATCTTCAAGTCGATCCATAAACGGGTGTTCCGGCCCGGAACCCCCATGGTGGTCGGTATCTGATGCCCCGTCGACATGACGCCACGAGGTCAAAGCCATGATCGTAGCCACCAGCATGACCACGAAACCACCGATGCTGACAGCGGGATGGATCTCCATTCCCGCCACGAGGGCTGCGACCCCAACCAGGAATATCAAGCCAGCCAAAGCAGCTCGGCGACGATAAAGCGTGCGGTTGGAGGTACCGCGCATAGTATTCACAAGCCGGGGATCTTCGGCTTCGAGGGCAGCCTCCATCTGCTGCAGCAGCCGCAGTTCCTCATCGGAGAGGGCCATCGTCGCCTCCCTTCTCATGTTCGAGTCTCCCCACAGTGAATCAAGTGTAGGCGCACTGCAAGTCAAACGGAACTGGACCGGCTTCTGGTTAATGCCGCGCGCTGCACCGCGCGAGGGCCGAATCGTGCTATCGCGGCATCCGCCACCTGCTCGACCTCGCGCCAACCGTGCTCCGGATCTCCAAGGGCTGGCTGGGTGGCCGCGCCATCGGCGTCCACAAGCCCCTCGGCACGGACGCCGACCCGCCGCAATCGCGGACGCTCCAACCGCAGGCCCCGAAACGCCGCGACCGCTGCCGCGTACACCTCTGTTGCGGTGTCGATCGGATGCGACAGGGTCGTTGTTTTCTGGGTGACCCGGAAGTTGGCGAACCGGACGTGCGTTGTGACCGTGCGGCACATCAGACCTGCGCGTCGCAGCCGGGCAGCCACCGTGCTCGACAGCCGCAGCAACTCAGTTTCGACGACAACTGGGTCGTCGGTGTCACGATCGAACGTGGACTGGCTGCCGACGCTCCGCTCGCCACTTTGACTAGTGATGCGGCTTCTGTCGATACCCCAAGCGAGTTCCCACAACCGCTCACCGTGGTGCGACCCAAAAGCTCGTTGCAAGGTCGACTTCGGCGTGGTTGCGATGTCGCCGATCGTGTGCAACCCGAGACGACGGAGGGCGTCCGCAGTCACCTCACCAACGCCCCAGATCTTCCCCACGGGCAGTGGGTGTAGAAAACTGACCACCTCGCCGGGGCGAACCTCCAGCAGGCCATCGGGTTTGGCCGCTTGGGAGGCCATCTTGGCCACAAACCTCACCGGTGCGATACCAACTGAGCATGGCACCCTCTGCTCGTCTGCAACCATCGCCCGAATTAACTCCCCCAAGTTGCGGGCACCTCCGTACCTTCGTACGACTCCCGTCACGTCGAGGAACGCCTCATCTAACGACACCGGCTCCATCGTCGGCGTCAGATCGGAGAAGATCGCAAACACCCCCGCCGAGGCCTCCGCGTACGCATCGAAATCCGGAGGGACCGCGATGGCATCCGGGCACAAGCGGCGCGCCCGAGTGGCCGACATGCCGCCAACAACCCCGAACGCCCGGGCCTCGTACGATGCCGACAGCACAACCCCTCGCGAGGATCCGCCCACCCAAACCGGACGGTCGCGCAGTTCGGGACGCCGCCGCTGCTCCACTGAGACATAGAAGGCGTCCATGTCGACGTGCATGATGACGGGCATCGCTCACCTGCCTGAACTGCCGGGACTGGAATGCCACAGCTTGCGGCTGGGAACCTCAAAAGGCGCTGCGGACAACTCGACGAAACCGCCGCCGCTGGCCGACGACGAACGTCGAAAAACGACAGAATCTTGGGGTTCGGCCATCTCTGCGGCGAGGATGTCGTGGACGGCCGCAGTAGCCGCCCGAGCATCACCGGTTGAGTTCCGGACCTGCTCCCAGACGTCGCGCAACCGGGTTAGATCCCACGCGCCAAGCGCCCTCAACGACGCCCCACGCGGCCCGGTGCGGCGCAACTCCCCCACCCCGACCAACAGCCAACTGTTGAATACCGTGCGCGCAAACGCGCCCTGGGCGTCCTCGAACAAAGTGAGGTCAACAGGGCCGGTGGAATCGTCGAGGGTGAGGAATACGATTCGTCTTCCCGACCTGATCTGCGGCGTCTGGGTGGCGACCTTGACCCCAGCCACGAGCAGCCGACTGCCACTGCGGCGCGCGAGCAAATCTCGCGACCAGGTGACGCCGACCTCTGCCAAGAACGGCATGTGCTCGGCGAGGACGTGAGCCGAGGCGTCCAACCCGAGGACATCCAACTCGGCGGCTAGCCGCTCACGCGCCGTGAACTCGGGCAGCCCGGACGCAGTGACGTCACCCCTCGACCCGTCGGAGAGGTCAAGCGCCAGTTGGACCGAACCCCTGCGGGCCCGGGCGTCGGTGCGGGCCGTCCGTTCCAGATCGGCCAGCGTCAGCAGCAGATCACGGCGGGTCACGGCACCCCGGACACCGACTGCGGTGGGCGCGACGATGCCGTAAAGCCCATCGAAGGCACCGACCATCGCCAACCGCTGCACGACATCTTTGGCAATCGGGACCCGTTGGACGAAGTCGGTCAGGCTCGTGAACGGACGCGCCGCAATGACACGGTCAACCTCCGCGCCGGTGATACCCCTCACTTCTGAAAGCGCAAGGCGGATTCCCCACCCGGACGGGGCGCGTTCGAGCGTGTACTCGGCCTCGCTCGCATTCACGTCGACGGGCAGCACTCCGACACCCACCCGGCGCGCCTCGGCGAGGATGAGCCGCTTGGGATACATGCCTGGATCGTGGGTCAACAACCCGGCGAAGAACGCCGCCGGATGATGGTGCTTAAGCCATGCCGACTGATAGGTCGGCAGTGCAAACGCAGCCGCATGCGCCTTGCAGAACCCAAACGAGGCGAACGACTCCAAAATGCCCCACACGTCGTCGATAAGTCGCTCGCCGTAGCCCCGCTTCCGAGCTGCCGGATAGAACCAGCGTCTGACGTCAGCCTGCCCCTGCAATGACGACAGGGCGCGGCGGGCCTCGTCACCGTGAGCGAGCGAGCAGCCGGTCATGACCGACACCACCTTGATCACCTGCTCGTGGTAGACGATCACCCCGCGCGTCTCGCGGAGAACCTCAACCAGATCTGGATGCGGGTAGCGAGGCACCTCCCAGCCGTTTCGAGCGCGAAGGAACGGAAGCACCATGTCGGACTTCACCGGCCCTGGCCGAAACAACGAGATGTCTACGATCAGGTCGTCGAAACAGTCGGGCCCAAACTTGCCGACGAGTTCACGCTGACCGGGCGACTCGATCTGGAAGCACCCGATGGTCTCGGCGCGACCGATCATGTCGTACACCCCCTCGTCGTCGAAGGGCGCCAGCGCGTCGAGATCGATCACCGCCCCCTGGACGCGCTCGACCTCGCGAACCGCGTGAGCCATCGCCGACTGCATTCGGATGCCCAGCACGTCTAGCTTGAGCAGCCCAACGTCTTCGACGTCGTCCTTGTCGAATTGGCTCATCGGGTACCCCTGGGCGCTGGTCTCGACGGGGGTGCGGTCGTGCAACGTCGCGTCAGACAGGATCACCCCGCACGGGTGCAACGCGATGTGGCGGGGCAACCCATCGAGCGCCTCAACCAAAGAGAACAAGACACCCAATTGGGCGTCCCCAAGGTTCGCGCGCCGCAATTCAGGCAGTTCACGTAGCGCATGCCGCACGTCGCGCGCCGCAATACGCGGGAACGACTTGGCGATGGCGTCGATCTCGCCGGGAGGCAGACTCATCGCCGCACCGACGTCGCGGATCGCGTGCCGAGCCCGATAGGTGTCGAGCATGGCGACCGCCGCCACCCGCTCGCGGCCGAACGTGTCGAAAATCAGGTCGTAAACCTCAAGCCGCCGGGCCGATTCGACATCGATGTCGATGTCGGGCAGCGCCTTGCGCAGCGGGGAGCAGAAACGCTCCATTATCAGGTCGTAGCGCAGCGGATCTACCCCAGAAATGCCCAGCGCGTAGTTGACCAGGCTGCCCGCACCAGAGCCCCGGGCCGCCACCCGGATGCCACGCCGTCGCGTCATGTCGACCACGTTCGCGACGGTCAGAAAGTAGGACGCGAACCCCAGACCGTCTATCACCTCCAACTCAGCTGCCAGCCGATCGTGCGCCGCCACACCCGGCGCCCCGTAGCGGGCTGCCAACCCCACCTCACAACGCTGCCGCAGTTCAGTTGGCGCGTCTGCCGCCACACCTCCAAGCACCTCGAACTCGGGCAGGTGGATCTCGCCGAGCCCCAGGTCTGCCCGCGGATCAAGGCTGCATCGAATCGCCAGATCGCGGGTGGCGCCGATCAACTGGGTGGCGTTTGGGCGTCCGGCCAGACGACATACTTCCTCAGCAGCAGCCAACATCTCTTTGCCTGACTTGAGGTAACCCTCGGCGTTACGCCGGTCAACGTTGCGTAGATCTAACGGCACCAGCCTGCGAGTGGCGTCAAGCACATCGGCCACCGGGGCGTCCGTGCGGCGCGCCATGCGAACCGCGTTGGTGAGGACGCCGACCGCACCGTGGGCGTCCGCGAATGCGAGCATTCGCCCAGCCAGGGACGCAGAACCTGGGCCGTCGCCCGCCAACAAGTGGTTGGTGACACCTACGACGAGTTGGTGCGGCTCCACGACCTCAAGCCACCTTCGCCAAACCCGTTCGGCCCGCACGACATCTCGGGCAGCAAGCGCCGCCCCCAGATCGGAGTCGTCCCCCAGCACGACAACTAGCCCAAACCTGTGCCGCGAAACCAGGTTCGTAGTCGCCAACGGACGCCCGCGCTCGCCAGAGTGAATCGCCCCCACCAGCCGGCACGCCGACGCCCACCCCCGCCGGGACTCGGCCAGCAGCACCGCCCGGCGTCCGAACGTGAACCCGGCGTCCACACCCACGATCGGAGCGATGCCCACACGCAGACACTCCTTGGCGAAACGGACCACGCCGTAGAGCCCGTCCCGATCGGTAAGAGCGAGCGCACTCATCTCGTGGCTGACTGCGGCCGCGATCAGCGCTGCGGGATGCGAAGCCCCGTAGCGCATCGAGTAGCCGGAAGCCACCCGCAAGTGAACGAACGGGTCGGCCATGACTAATCCACCACCGCGCGCATCAACCACTGGTCGCCGCCAGTCGGGCAGGAGAGTTCGTACACGCCAGGCTCGCCCGAGGTGCCGCCTGAGGCAACCACCCGCCACACCTGCGATTCAGCGAGTAGATCGCCACCAGGACGCGCCCACCAGTCAGCGGTCTCGAACCAGGTTCGCTCGATCGCAGTGACCCGCCACAGCCTGCGGCGCCACCGAAAGCGCGTCGGCCCGAACACACCCTCGACCTCGGCTGAGCTCACCTCGATCGGTTCGTCGTAACGTCGCACGCGCCCTCCTCCAGTCAGCACATTTCGAACGCCTGTTCGAGAATTACTACTATAGACAGCCGCTCTGACAATCCGTCAAGAAGCGCTGCGGGCGCGCTCGCAAGACCAGCAGGCCGCGCGGGGTTTAGGGTGCTTGTCATGAAAATTGTCGGCGACACCGCACCGACCGGGTGGCCCCAGCACCATTGCACGACGTCGGACTGCCGGGGGTAAAGCTCGTGGGAAGCGTATTCATCCTGGGCGGCACTCTTCCCGGCCTGGCGGCCGCAGCCCGGCTCGCGCGGGTCGGGCACGAAGTCACCTTGCACATGCCGGACGCCGCACCCACCGTGGCCGACACGTTCGACTTGCCCGCCGCGTGGCGCGACCTGTTCGCAAAGACCGGACGCCCACTGGTCGGCACTGTTGGCGGGCTCGGGCTCGAACTCGTCCCCGCCGAAGTGGAGTTCCCGACCGACCGGGGCGAGCAATGGTACTACCTGTCAGAACAGTTCGGAATCGCGACCGCCACCCGCTGGCGCGACTTCGTGGATCGGCTAGACGACGTATGGCAAGCACTGCGCACCCTCGGTTTGGAGCGCGAATTCGCCGACCCCACCCAAGTCAGCGCTCACCTGACGATGCTCAGCCCGCGTGAGAGCGTCGCCGACAAGGTCGCAGCCCTTGACCATCCCTTCCTGGCCAGCCAGGCCCTCGCAGTACTGGGCGACGCAGACCCAAGGGCCACCCCAGCATGGGAGCTGGCCAGGCTCAGCGTCCGCCGGACGTTCGGCACCTGGTGGCTGGTGGACCGCGAGGGGCGCCCAGTACCAGGCTCGAAAATGGTGGACGCGTTGCTGCAACGCGTCATCGACCGCGGCGTCCGGATCGTCACATCCGAACCCCGCCACGGTGCGGACGCTGTGGTTGACGCCCACCCAGCAGTGGCGTCCTGGCGTCCACTGCGCCGCGGACTGTTTCGCCGCAAAGAATCCTTCATCGACCAGTGGCTGGAGCGTCCCGCGTTGAGGGACGCCGCAGACCCGCACCTGTTCCACGCACCCCCTCAGTCGCGTGGCGGCACTGCGGCCTGGGCGCAGCTGCTCACCGGAGCGCTCGCCACCTATGCGGTTCACGAGTTTCTAACCGGGGAGGACATTCGGCCCACCAACACCGCGTCAGGCCGTCACGCCGCAGATAACCGGACGTCGCAGCCCCAAGCTTGACGAGGGGCGTAGAATAGCTCGTCTGGCAGAGCAAAGGAATGATTCTTGACGCACCCAGATCCCCAAGACCTCCTCGAACGCGAATTAGCTGCGGAGCAGGCTCACGTGGACGCCGTTTACGAACGGCTGGAGATCGCCACCCAGTCAGCCAGAAAAGTAGCTTCTTCCGGTCGCTCCATCTA
>CAYMMF010000070.1:0-9476 GCA_964391475.1 uncultured Propionibacteriaceae bacterium
CAACACGCCGATCTTCTTCCTCCGCGACCCGATCAAGTTCCCGCACTTCATCCGCAGCCAAAAGCGCCTTCCCGACTCCGGGCTTCGTTGCGCAACCATGCAGTGGGATTTCTGGACGCTGACACCCGAATCCGCTCACCAAGTTACCTACCTGATGGGTGACCGCGGTTTGCCTCGCACCTGGCGACACATGAATGGCTACGGTTCGCACACCTACATGTGGGTGAACGCTGACGGTGAGCGGTTCTGGGTCAAGTACCACTTCCACACCCACCAAGGTGTAGAGAACCTCACCGCAGCCGAGGCTGAGCGTCTCGCCGGTGCGGACGCCGACGCCCACCGCCGCGACCTGTTCGACTCGATCGCCGAAGGCGAATACCCGTCCTGGACGATGTCGGTGCAGGTCATGCCTTATGAGGACGCGCGTAACTACCGGTTCAACCCGTTCGACCTGACGAAGGTCTGGCCGCACGCTGACTTCCCGCTGATCCCCGTGGGCGTCCTCACCCTGAATGAGAACCCCACCAACCACTTCGCGCAGATCGAGCAGGCGGCGTTCGCCCCGTCCAACCTGGTGCCCGGCATCGGGCTGTCTCCTGACAAGATGCTGTTGGGACGCTCGTTCGGCTACGCGGACGCCCATCGTGCACGCCTGGGTTCGAACTTCCACCAGATTCCGGTGAACCAGCCGATCGTCGAAGACAAGCGGGCCTACATGTTCGACGGCCACATGACGATCGAGCACACGGGTGCGCAGCCGGTTTACGCGCCGAACTCGTTCGGGCGTCCGTACGCCGACTTCGAGGGCAAGGTCGCAGAAGGCTGGGAGGCCGACGGCGAGATGGTGCGCTCGGCCTACGAGTTGCACGCTGAAGACGACGACTTCGGCCAGGCCGGCACGTTGGTGCGAGAGGTTTGGAACGAAGATCAGCGCGAGCAGTTCGCAAAGACGTTGGCCGGCCAGGTCGCGATGATCCGCGACGACGGCGTCCGCGAAAGGGCGCTGTGGTACATCGACTCCATTGACGCTGCAACCGGAGCCAAGGTCCGCGAACAACTGGGGTGACCCACAGAACGGATCCGCCCGCATGATGTGTCCGCTCCCGCTTGAATCAGGCGGGAGCGGAACAAATTTCACCTGCGCCGGAACCAGTGGACGGTCACGTTGACGTCCAGCACCTGCGGTTCGACTTGCGTCGGAACGCCGTGAAACGCGTTCGGCCCCATGGCGATCAAGTCGGCCACTTGGCCTGCTGTTGCCTCAACCGGGTAGCGGAGTTTCTTCGTGCCCAACGATTCGAAGAACCCCGAGGCGTCCCGCAGCAACCGATCGCCCTTGTCAGCACCGACATCGAGCAAGTTGTAGCGATCCCTGACGCCGATCAGATGGTCTTGTTCGGGCAGCACCACCACGAGCGTCCCGCCTTGCGCGAGTACCCGGGCGAACTCGGGCAAGTTGCGGGGAGCGAAAACCGCCGCGACCCCACCGACGCGTCCGCTTCGGATCGGGAGCTTTTGCCAAACGTCCGCCACCACGGACGCCGCCCTGGGGTGTGCTCGTGCAGCAGCCTTCGCAGCAGCGACAGACACGTCCAAAGCCACTCCTTTGGAGTCGGGACGCTCGTCCAACGCGCGAGCCAGGTAGAAACCGGGCCCGGCACCCACCTCTAGCAGGATCGTTTGGGCGGCCAGTCGCCGGGCCACCTCTGCTGCGATCGGATCGTAATGCCCAGCAGCCAGGAATCGCTGCCTCGCTGCCACCATCGCGGCGGTGTCGGCGTTGGCAGGCTGAGGGCCCCCAAGCAGGTTCAGGTAGCCCTGGCGAGCGATGTCGAAACTGTGCCCTTGCCTACAGCGTTCGGTGCCTTGGGTGAGCTTCAACGACTCCCCGCACACCGGGCAGGCGAGTAGGCCTGAAGCGGGTGCCAAAGCGTCCATGCTGATGAGCCTACTTCGCGGGGCGCAACTCCCCGAGCAGGTGAGCCGAGTCGGCCTGCTCGTTCCAGACCGTGAAACGCCAACCATCGGCGTGCGGCTGGGCAGCGAACCGAACCGCGCTGGGCAGCAGGATTGGCTTGGTGAACGACACATTCACCGTGAAGCTCTCTGGCACCCGTGGCCCCAGCGCTGCTAGGGCACGGGCGTGAGTCCACATGCCGTGGATTATCGGGCGTGGGAACCCGAAGATCCTCGCAGAGACCAGGTTTGTGTGGATCGGGTTGGAGTCGCCGGACACCGCGGCGTACCGGCGTCCGAGATCGGCCGGGAGTTGCCACTGCTGACTTGGCTCAACGTCTGTCGCATCAGGACGGGCGAACCGCACGGGCTCGCCCGGCAGCGTCTTGTTGGTCGCCAGATACGTGGTGACACCTGACCAGACGAGTTCCCCGTCTACCTCAGCCTCACCGACGAACTCAAACGCCACCCCTTTCCGGTGCGGCAAAACGTTGCGGGGACGGACGGTCAACTGCAACTGCTCGGACGTCGAAACCCGCCGATACTGGGTCATCTCGTTGGCAAGATGCACCGTGCCGGGGAGCGAAAATGGGAAGTCGCTTCGTGACATCAGGAATGTCTGCAACGGGAAAGTGAGAACGTGCAGCCAAGTTGCAGGCACGCTGTTACCCAAATCGAACCCACACAGTCGGTTGTACGCGGCGAGCCGCCCGAGTTGGATGGGCTGAACCAGCACCATCGCGGCCCGGTCTGGGATTCCGGCGCTCGCCGGTGGACGGTTGAACGAGGTTGCCAAAGCCTTTGCGATCATCACTTTCAGCTTCAGGCTTGAAGGCAGCAACCGAACCTCACCCTCGGGGGTGGAAGACGCTTTGGCGCTCATCACGCACCAACCAGATTTTGACCGCACACCCGCACCACTTGCCCATTGACTCCGCCGGACGCCGGGTCGCAGAAGTAGGCGATCAACTCCGCGACATCCGTTGGTTGCCCAGCTTGTGAGAGCGAGTTTGTGCGACGGAAGATCTCCCTTTGCACGAATGGGATGGCTGCGGTCATCTCGGTCTCGATGAAGCCCGGTGCCACCGCGTTCGTTGTGAATTCTGCGTCGGAGTACTGCTGCGCCATCGCCCAGACCAGCCCCATGACCCCCGCCTTGGACGCCGCGTAGTTGGTCTGACCCCGGTTGCCAGCGACCCCGGAGGTGGATGCGATGCCAACGATTCGGCCGCCAGGGTCGAGTGTGCCGGGAGCTTCCGGATTCGCGAGCAGGAAGGCGTTGATGCGGATCTCCGCTGCCAGGTTGACCTGCAGCACAAAGGCCCAACGCGTTTCGTCGAGATTGGCAAGCATCTTGTCGCGGGTGATTCCCGCGTTGTGGACCATCGCCCAGATTCGGGCGGATGGCCCGTGTACGGACGCGACGTGGGCGGCGATTCGCTCACCAGCGTCCGGCGCGGTGATGTCGACCTGCAGCGCCGAACCATGCACCTGGTTGGCGACAGCGGCCAACGACTCCCCCGCAGCCGGGACGTCCACGCCCACGACAGTCGCCCCGTCGCGCGCGAACACGTTCGCGATGGCTGCGCCGATCCCGCGTGCGGCCCCGGTGACCACGACGATCCGACCCGCGAACGGTTGTTCCGAAAGGGCGTGGCTGGTTTTGCTTGGTCCAACTCGCCAGGCTTGACCATCTACGAAGGCGGATCGGCCTTGAAGCAGGAATGACAGGGTCGACGCCAGGTGCTCGGGTTGGGTTCCAGCACGCACGAACACCAGGTTGCTGGTGGCACCACCTCGAAGTTCCTTGGCGACCGTCCGGTTGATGCCGTCGATTGCTTGGGCCACCGCCTTGGCCTCCAGCCCGTCGACGGCCGCGGCGTCCGTTGCGAGCAGCACGACGCGCCCAGACTTCTCCAACCCTCGCATCGCAGGCCGAAGCACCTGGCGCACCTCTTCCAGTTGGGCGATTTCGCGGACGCCGGTGAGGTCGACGACGAGCGCTCCGATCTGCATGGGGTAGGTGGGGGCAAGCCCTCGGCCTTCCGCGTCCTTGCTGCGGTTCTCAGGAAGATCCAGCACCGGTTCGATCACCGAGACCCCGAGCATCTCCAGCGTCTGGGCGCCAAGCGTGCCCGATTGCAGGCTCGCGAACGCCACCGGCCCGGACGGCATCGCTCGACCGCGACGCAGTACGGGTGGGTCTGCCAGCCCGGCCTTGCGGGCTGCGGCTTTACCGAGGGGAGACCGGTAGAGCTTCTCCAGGATGCCCATGATCACACCGCCTCCAGAATCGCGACGACGCCTTGGCCGCCTGCAGCGCAAATCGAGATGAGTGCCCGCGATCCGCTGCCCCGCTGGGCAAGCATTTTGGCGGTTGACGCTGCGATGCGCGCGCCGGTTGCGGCGAACGGGTGCCCTGCTGCGAGCGAACTGCCATTGATGTTGAGCTTCGAGGAATCAACTTTGCCGACCCCGCCATCCTCCAACGCTTTGAGGGTGGCCAGCACGGTAGCTGCGAATGCCTCGTGAAATTCGTAGAGGTCGAAGTCGCCCAAGGTGAGCCCATTGCGTTCCAACAGCACCGGGATCGCCCGGGTGGGAGCGAGCAGTAGGTCTTCTTCACCGGTCACGAAGTCAGAGGCGGCCACCTGAGCGTCCACCACCCTGGCCAACATCGGCCAGTGGTGCTCGCGAGCCCAGCTTTCCTCGGCCAACAAAACCAGTGCGGCTCCGTCGGTCAACGCGGTCGAGTTGCCAGCGGTCATGGACGCTCCCTCGGCCCCGCGTCCGAACACCGGCTTCAGGGCAGCTAACTTCTCTGCAGTGGTGTCTGGACGCAGCACCCCGTCGGAACTGACTCCCAGGAAAGGGGTGACGAGATCGTCGAAGAACCCCGCGTTCCAGGCGCGTGCCAGGTTGGTGTGGGACGCCAACGCCAGCGCGTCCTGCTCCTCCCGGGAGACCGCCCATCGCCTGGTGGTCTGGGCTTGGGACTCCCCCATCGACAACCCGGTGCGGGCCTCGACGACGCCGGGCGGGATGGGAACCAGATCCGACGGTCTGACCGACAAGAACGCTCTGAGCCGGCTTTGGACGGACTTAGCTCGGCTCGCCTGAAGCAACGCGCGACGCAGCCCTTCGCTGACCACGATCGGGGCGTCCGAAGCGCTGTCAACGCCACCAGCGATGCCGTTGCGAACCTGCCCGAGACGGATTTTGTTCGCGACGTAAACGACCGCCTCTAGCCCAGTGCCGCAGGCCTGCTGGAGGTCGGCGGCGGGGGTGTGCGGGGAAAGCGCCGAGCCCAGCACAGCCTCACGAGTGAGGTTGAAGTCGCGAGTGTGCTTCAAGACAGCACCCGCGACCACTTCGCCCAGTTCTGAACCCGCCAGGCCGAAGCGAGCCACCAGGCCGTCCAGCGCAGCGGTAAGCATGTCAAGGTTGGACGCCTGCGCGTACGCTCCCTGGGCCCTCACAAATGGGGTGCGGTTGCCGCCAACAATGACGGCTTGACGGGAAGACATCGGAAGACCTCCTGCAGATAATCGTGCCACCGAGGGTAGCAGGTACCAACGGTGTACGATACTGTCAGTTTCGTGAAGGTTGAGAAAGTTGCCCTCGACGGACGAGCTACCCGCTGGAAGGGGCACAACGAACGTCGACGCCGCGAACTGGTCGATGCCACCCTGCGAGCCATTCGCACGCTTGGGCCCGGCGTCGGAATGGATGAGTTGGCTGCGGCTGCCGGCACATCCAAAACCGTGCTTTACCGCCACTTCGGTGGGCGTACTGGGCTCTACCACGCCGTCGTAAAGTCGGTCCACAAGTACATCAGAGGCCAACTCACAATCCCGTTGTCGGCAGCCGATCACCTTGAACCAGCCGAGTTGGTTCGTCAGCTCACCGACGCCTACCTGTCGGTCGTCGAACGAGACCCCAACATCTATCAGTTCGTGATAACCAGACCGTTGGGCGACGACCCGGTAACTGACCCCGTCAGTGGAATCACGGGATTGATCGGTGAGGAGGTTGCCGAGGCCTTCCGCGGATGGCTCGTTAGGCACGACCTGGACGCCAGAGCAGCAAACACGTGGGGGCATGGAGTGGTTGGTTTCGTTTGGGCTATCGCCGACAAATGGATAACAACCGGAATGCAACGCCCTCGCTCCGACATCGTCGAATTCACCGCTCGCCTTTTCGAACCAGCATTCGCTCACCAGATAGGAGCAGACGGATGACCGAACGTTTAACCCCCACCGGGTACGCCCTGCGCGTTGCCCTCGATGGACCGTTTCACCACATAAAGCAGCACTGGCGCGACACCGTGCACCCCAGCGACGTCGTCCGCGAACCAAGCACTTGCATGGCGGACGCCCGCGAGTGGGCCCTGACGAAACTGGTCTCGCTCGCCAACCGCGGGTACGGGGTTGCCGGGTTCCCCAGGCATGAGGGAACGGTGGCCGAGTCGGTTGCCCACTTCGAGATGCTGGCGATGGGCGACCTGTCGCTCAACATCAAATCCGGGGTGCAGCACGGATTGTTCGGCGGGGCAATCTCAAATCTGGGAACCTCGTGGCACCACGAGACTTTCCTGCCCGGCGTCATCTCGTGCGAGATCACCGGGTGCTTCGCCATGACCGAGCTCGGCCACGGATCCGATGTCGCCTCGATCGAAACCACGATCACCTACATGCCCGACACGGATGAATTCGAGGTGCATTCCCCCGCCCCCACGGCGAAGAAGGTCTACATCGGAAACGCCGCCTCCCACGGGAAGATGGCAGCGGTATTTGGCCAGCTAATCGTCGATGGGGTGAACCACGGCGTCCACACGATCCTGGTTCCGATCCGAGACGAGGGCCTCGCCGTCCTTCCTGGAGTCACGATCGGGGATCATGGCCACAAGGGCGGCCTGCTCGGGGTCGACAATGGGACGATCTCGTTCGACCGGGTGCGGGTGCCACGCCGAATGCTGCTGGACAGGTATGGCGGCATCACCGATGACGGCGTCTACCATTCCGACATCGTCAGTAAGAACGCCCGGTTCTTCACCATGTTGGGAACCCTGGTGCGGGGCCGAATCTGCGTCGGCAGCGGAGCGGCGATGGCGACGCGGAAGTCGCTATCGATCGCCGTCCGCTACGGGTTGCAACGCACTCAGTTCCGGCGTCCCGGGTCCAGCGAAGAGATTCTGCTGCTCGACTACCAAACCCACCAGCGCAAACTGATGCCCAACGTCGCCAAGGCGTATGCCTACGGCTTCGCCGTCAACGAGGTGACGCTCCAACTCCAGCGGGTGTACGACGCCCAAGGCTCGGATCCGACAGCCGCGCGAGAACTTGAGACCCGTGCGGCCAGCCTAAAAGTGGCGCTCACAAGATGGGCCAACGACACCTTGCAGACCGCCAGAGAGGCGTGTGGTGGCGCCGGCTACATGAGCGAGAACGGGCTCACCCTGACTCGCCAGGACGCCGACGTGTTCGCCACGTTCGAAGGTGACAACACGGTGCTGGCCCAGCTAGTCGCGAAAGCTTTGCTGCTGAACTACTCCAAGTCGTGGGGAGACATGGATCTACGCGGCACGGCTCAAGCAACCGCTCGGTTACTGGGGGATCGCTTCATGGAACGGACGGCAGCCAGGACGGCTATCGAACGCATGGTAGCCAGCGCCCGGTTGCGCCCGGAGTCCGAGCAACTCCTCGCACGAGGTTGGCACGTAGAGATGTTGGAGTACCGGGAGCGACGCTTGGTGGAGTCTTTAGCTGCACGGATGCGCGAGGCCGGCAAGGTGGCAGCGGACGAATCGTTCGAGGCCGTCAACAAGCTTCAGCAGCACATGCTTGCCGCAGCGCGTGCCCACACGGATCGGATCGTGCTGGAGGCGTTCATCGCAGGTTACGACGGTTGCACCGACCGCTACGTTCGCGCTTTGCTGGTCAAAGTGTGCGACTTGTACGCCTTGACGGCCATCGAAGACGACCGGGCTTGGTTCCTGGAGCACCATCGCATTGACCCAACCCGGAGCAAAGCAATTCGGGCGGCTGTGGACGACCTGAGCGCGGAATTGCGCGGGTACGCGCTGGAGTTAGTCGAAGGGCTAGGCGTCCCCGAGTCGTGGCTGGGTTCGAAGATGCTGGAGCCAACCACGACCGGCGCTGACAGTCAACTGCCAGGTTGAGGGGACTGCTCAACGCCACCGGTTCAGATCTGACATCGCGCGACAACTCGAAGCCTCGGGCGGCTGAGGAGGAGCGGACGGACGGCTGAGGAGCATCCGAAGGATGCGTCTCGAAGCCACCGTCCCCGAAGCCCCTCCCCCACCCTTCGAGACGCGCCCCTGGCGCGCCTCAGGGAACAACAGACCCTTCGAGACGCGCTCTTGGCGCTCCTCAGGGAACCGTCCCGAAGCCCCGTCCCCAGGGAACCCGACAACACCCGGATTCGACCCCGAGGGGGTCGATGACCGAATATTGGGAAGAAGTGCGGAGCGGTTGTTCTAGGTCTGCACGGAAAGCGAGCGCTTGAACTATGACAATCCTGGGTCAGATGACTCTCGCCGTGATGGGGCATTCACGTAAAGAGAACGAGCGGCGGCTTGCCCTGCACCCCCGTCACCTGCAACAGATTCCTGCCGAAGAGCGTTCTCGCATCTACCTGGAATCCGGGTATGGCGCAGCTTTCGGGATCACCGATGCCGAGCTGGCTCCGCTGGTTGCCGGGGTGGGATCACATGCTGACCTCGTCGCCCACTGTGATGTGGTGCTGCAGCCGAAGCCGGTCTTGGACGACATCCGCGAGCTGCGCGACGGTCAGGTGTTTTGGGGTTGGCCACATTGCGTGCAAGACCCCGCGTTGACTCAGTTGGCGATCGACAAACGCCTCACGCTGATCGCGTTCGAAGCGATGAACTATTGGGACGCCGACGGTTCGCTGTCTTCTCACGTGTTCCAAAGCAACAATGAACTGGCCGGATACGCCTCGGTGCTGCATGCCCTGCAACTCGTGGGTGTCACTGGGCACTATGGGCAACCGAAGAGTGTGGCCGTGATTGGTTTCGGGGCAACCGCACGCGGGGCGGTACGCGCACTGCGTGGGCTTGGGTTTGCTGGCATAGATGTGCTCACTCGCAGGGCACCGGCGGACGTCCCCGACCCCATGCGCGGTAGTCGACTGGTGGAGTTTCTGCCAGAAACTCCCCACGATCATGGTCAAGTAGATCTGGACGGCACAACCCAAAACGTGGCTGACTTTTTAATCGAGCACGACATAATCGTCAACTGCACTCTTCAAGATCCCAACGCGCCGATGATGTTCCTCGACGACAGGGATCTGGGATCATTGGCGCCCGAAACCCTGATCGTCGACGTCTCTTGTGACGCCGGAATGGGTTTCAGTTGGGCGCGTCCCACCACATTCGAAGAGCCCATGTTCACTGTGGGTGACCGGGTGCGCTACTACGCGGTCGATCACAGCCCGTCATACTTGTGGGCCTCGGCCACATGGGAGATCAGCCAGTC
>CAYMMF010000071.1:0-9428 GCA_964391475.1 uncultured Propionibacteriaceae bacterium
GAGAGACAGCCAGAGGTAAACCCCGAGCGCCAGCAACCCGTTGATGACCCTCGCAATGACTCGCGCGCTGATCTCTGCTGGGTGGGTTACTCGACCAGCCAACCTCTCGTCCTTCCTGGGCGGTCTGGAATCGGCGCCGACATTCTCAACGACGCTAATCCCGCAGCGCCAAGCCTACTTAAAGCAGTGTGACAGCACCCGACGTCCCGTCCATTCGGACGCGCTGGCCATCAGACAGTCTGGTCGTCGCCTCGAGCACGCCCACCACGGCGGGCAGCCCGTACTCGCGGGCGACGACAGCCCCGTGCGTCATCAGCCCGCCCACCTCGGTGATCAGGCCCCCGGCGACGCCGAACAGCGGCGTCCACGCCGGGCTGGTGCCGCGGCACACCAGAATTTCGCCGGACGCCAACTGGGCTTTGGCCGGGTCGGACACAACCCGCACGACGCCTTCGGCGATGCCGGGGGACACCCCGTCGCCGTGCAATCCGTCGCCGACTAAGGGGTTTTCGAAGAACGCGCGCCCGTCCGAGACCAGCACCCGCGGGATCCGGACTCGCTGCGACTCCCACTCGTAGGTGCCCCGGCGGTGCGCGATCAGCGGCCCCCAGCCGCCGACGAACGCGCGCGGCAACTCGTCCAACGTCAAGAAGAAGATGTCGTCGACGTGGCTAAGCGCCCCGATCGCGACCATATCTCGTGCGGACGCCTGCAGCGCTTCGCGCATCAACCCCAGGCTGCGCGCGATCGCGAACTTTGGCGTCTCGCGGGCCCCGAACAGTTCGCGGACGGTCTTGGCGATCCAGCGCACCTCGCGGCCCCGGACGCCGCTGGCGGCGGCAAGCCGGTCGATCGCCGCCTCAGCCTGGGAGACGCCACGGGCATGCAACGCTGCGGGCCACAGCGACAAGTCGTCGATGGCTAGGTAGGACGCCACGGCGTCCCAAACCGCGGTTGTGTCGTCTCGCCAACGCTGGCCACCGATGTCGATTTCGAAGGTGCCGCGAGCGCCATAGGTGTCGAGGAAGGACGCCATCGCCTCGAGCGCTACCCGTGGCAAGCCGCGATCTCGGAACTGGGCCGCCAACTCCGCAGGTGGGGTGGTGACGACCCAACCGTAGGATGGGGCGTCCTGCCTTATCTGCGCGGCGACGTCGGCCAAAGCGAAGTTCATCTGGGTTGTCACATTGCCCGACAACGCCTGAAGCGCGGTCAGTGCGAGGGAGTCGGCGTCCGGCAACCCGGTGCGTCTGGCAAGCTCACGCAACTTCAAGATCATCATGTTGCCCGGCCCCATGATTGGCGCGAACGTGGGAACCAGCACGCTGAACGCCTGCCTGGCCCACGCCTCGATCACCTTGACCCGGGCAGCTAACCGCGCGCGCGGATCAAAAATCTCGTCAGCGGCAGCCAATCGGTCGACCACCGAGTCGACGAGTTCGTTCGCGACGGCGTCCATCCGCTCTCGGGCATGTTGCGGGTGACGGATCGCGCCGGGAAAGGCGGGCAAATACCAACTAGCCGTCCGTGCCATCCGAGCGGCAGACTCCACCTTTGGCACCCGCGAGCGGGGTGCCAACCTTGGGTCTTCGGCAAGCTCACCCATGATGGCAGCCGAGGCGGGATCGATTAGCGGCATCGCCTTCACCAGCAGACTGCTCACCCCGGGGGAGCGCATCAGACTGTCGACGCGAACCCAAAGTCGCTCTGCAGCCACCCCCAGGTAGGGGTAGTGGTGGCGGTCCATCTCGACGCCACCCAGCCTGGCTCCGCCCGCACCCATGGCCACCAGGAGATCGCGGCCCAGCGGCGTGAACGGCTCAAGTACCCCCTGGAACGCCCCCAGGCTGAACCACACCCCCAACTCTTCTTTTTGATCGGCGCCGCCAGCCGACCCACGCTGCCCCGACCGGCCATCGCGATCGAACTCAGGCACCGGAAACAGGCTGGTGATCGGTCGAGTCTGAACCACCCGCAACCGATCGGCGACGCGCACCCACTCCACGTCCTGCGGAGCGGCGAACCGCGCCTCAATGCGGGCCCCAAGCTCGGCCAACAGCGTCGCCTGGTGATCGGAAAGAGACCGTTGCTCGCCAACGTGAGCAGAGACGAACTCGCCGCCTTCAATAACAAACCGATCCGGCATCGCCACCCCCGAGACCAGCTTTTCGCCGAGCCCGCGGACGCCTTCGATCACGATCTGCCCGCGCTTGCCGCTCAGCGGATTCGCGGTGAACATCACCCCGGACGCGTCGGCGTCCACCATCGTCTGGACGACCACAGCCAACGCCAGGTCTGAGAACCCGAGCCGCCTGTGGATGCGGTAGACAAGCGCGCGCGTCGTCCAAAGCGACGACCAGCAGTCGACAATCCGGTCGACCACGTCACCGGACGCCACGTTCAGATACGAATCCTGCTGGCCGGCGAACGATGTCGACGGGGAATCCTCCGCGGTAGCCGACGAACGGACTGCCATCGGCGAATCCGCCACCGGCGACACCAATTCAATCAGGCGCGCCCGCTGCGCGTCCGACGGGGTCGAGGCGGCGAACGCCGCCCGGATCGTGTTGGACGCCATTTCTGCCGTGTGCTGTTGGACACCGTGCAGCGCCGCCTCGATTATTGGCGCCAGCCCGGCTTCAGCCACGAAACTGTTGTATTCACCCGTGGGAACCACCACGAATTTGGGCACATCAAAACCGGCTTCGCGAAGGCGAACCAGGTTGACGCCTTTGCCTCCGAGACTCGCCAGTTGACTCATATGCGAATCGTATCCCGTGCAACCGACAAGCCGATCCGACCCTTCGAGACGCACTTACAGTGCTCCTGCGGGGTCCGACCCTTCGAGGCACGGTTAGGGTTGAATCATGGACATTGCAGGCATGAGAAAGAGCTACGAAAGCGATTCGTTGGAAGATTCGAAGGCCGCATTCAACCCGGTTGACCAGTTCGCGGCCTGGTTCGCCGACGCCGTTAAATCCGGCGTTCCGGAGCCCAACTCGATGTCGTTGGCCACCGTCGGCCCGGCCGGACGCCCATCGTCCCGCATCGTTTTGGTCAAGGATTTCGACGCCCGCGGCATCGTTTGGTACACCAACTTCAACTCCCGCAAGGGCAAAGAGTTGGACGCCAACCCCTACGCTGCGCTGTTGTTCCACTGGGTCGAACTCGAGCGCACCGTCCGTATCGAAGGCGCCGTTGAGAAGGTGTCGGACGCCGAAGCAGACGACTATTTCAACTCCCGTCCACTCGATTCCCGCATCGGAGCTTGGGCGTCCCCCCAAAGCCAGGTGATTCCCAACCGCGGAATCCTGCTGACGAAGGCCGCGCAAATCTCGGCGAAACATGGCCTGCGACCGCCGCGTCCCCCTTGGTGGGGCGGCTACCGGCTTGTTCCCGACTACTGGGAGTTCTGGCAGGGGCGAGCGTCGCGGCTCCACGACCGGTTGCGATACAAGATGGTCGACGGCTTGTGGGTCAGGGAGCGACTCGCCCCCTGACCCACTTGCCGTCGCCTCACCAGCACTCGACCAGCGCTAGCTGTCGGCGTCCTCGTAAGGAAGCCGCCCCGCCTTGACCGCCTTCTCAAGCAAAGCGTGGTCAGCCTCGGTCTGGTCGGCGTACGCCCTGGCCCAATCCGACATTGCGTCGGCGGCGGCGTCCGACTTGCCCAAATACCCCGAGATCACCGACGCACCCGAGGTGCGGGCATGCCCCTTAGCCAGCAAGTGGCCGACGATGCCCGCGTAGTCCACCAGTGCCTTCGGGGTGATCGCGTCGAGCGGAACGTCGCCCTTCATGTTGCGGAACTGCCGCACGTAATACTGGTGCTCGCCGACGGTCGTCCACCCCAACAGTGGGTCGGAAACTGTCTGCAACTGCTGCTGATACTCGACCACCCGCTGGCCCTGGTGGTCGTGCCAGGCCTTGTCACCGTGGACGAACGGCGCGATCACCGAGCGGCGGGCCTGCTTGAGTTGCAGGAAAAGCACGTCGTCCGGACGCGAACCGATCAACAGCGCCACATACGCCCGCAACCCAACCGAGCCAACCCCGACCACCTTGTGGGCGATGTCAACCAGCGAATAACCGCCGACTATCCGCCGCCACTGCGGCGACAGGGTGGGCAGGTAGGCGTCCAAACCCTCGGCGAGCGCCTCGTACTCGGCCTTCGACGGACGGGTGAGCAGCGGCGGATCCTCGATGATGTGCAGCTCTTCGGAGTCAGAACCGGTGTACTTCGGCAACGCCCGATCCGAGGTGCGCCTACGCGCGGCTTTCACCTGGCGCTTGATCTCTCGTCGCAGCGAATCCTCGGTGGCCGTGCTGTGCAACTCGTCCACCTCAAGCCGGTTGAACGCCCGCCAAAGCAGCGGCTGCTTAGACAAGAACGAAACCTCGTCCCGGTAAGCCGCCACGCAGGCGTGCACCGCCTCGGCGCACTTGTCTTCGGAGTTGCCGTTGTCGCGTCCCAACACCCAAATGGACGCCACCAGCCGTCGCAGATCCCACTCCCAGTAGCCGGTGTGCGCCTCGTCGAAGTCGTTGACGTCGATCACCTGGGCGCCCTCCGGCGACCGGTAGAACCCGATGTTGCCGATGTGGGCGTCCCCACAAATCGTCGTGGAAACCTGCGTGGACGGCATGTGCGCCACATCCCACGCCATGACGTTCGCGGCACCTCGCAGGAACCCGAACGGGGACGCCATCATGCGGGCGACCCGGACGCCGATCAGCCAGTCGAGGCGTCCGGCATGCGATGTAACGATCTGGTCGATCGGATCAGGACGCTCGGCCGACGGCGTGCACAGCGCGAGGTCGGTGAAAGGAGTCTTGTTGCGAAGGTCCTTGCCGCGCTGGACGCGTGCGCTCCTGTTGGTCGCTGGGACGCGGAAGGACGTGAAGGCGTCCTGCGGGGGAGTCTGGGGAGTCTGGGCCATATCGGCATGGTAACCCGCAGCCGCTAGGGTTAGGTCGTGTCAACTTCGAATGCTTCATCCAAACTGTTTTTACAAGCCTCCGCTGGTGTCGTCGCGCTGTTGTCGATCGCCCAGGCGGTGTTAGGCGGACTCTTGATGGGTGCCGCAGACACCCGCGGATTGCACAGCGTGCTCGGCATGACCACCGTGGTGGTCTCACTTCTGGCAGTCGTGGCCGCCTTCATGTGGCGCAAGGCCAGCGGTAACGCCGGGCTTTTCCATCATGCGGTTGCGGTCCTGGTGCTCGCAGTCGTCCAGGTTGGACTTGGCGAACTGCACATGCAGAACATCCACATCGGCCTGGGTGTGGCGTTCCTGGTGGCGGCGGTTGCGCTTGCCACTTTGGCGGTGCGCAAACCAGGCGTGGCTGCCTGACGAGCCGTTTCGGAGTAGCCTTCTCAACACGCGGATTTGCAGGAGAGTTCAATGGACAACGGCACACTCAGACTGTTCGTCGGCATCGCGATCGAGGCGGTCCGGGAGTCCGGTCCGGTCGTACGCTGCCAGTTTCCCCCAACCACGGCTGGTCTGGTGGGGCAAATGCTGGCGGCGGTCGGGGCGTCCCCCGATTTTTCGGACGCCGCGTCCCCAATCCTGGCCGAGGCGTCTGCGGTAGCCGTGTCCGACACGTACGTGCCGAACACGGCCGCACACAGCCTTGCCGGATGGGCCAACGAACACTCCGTTCCGTGGGTGCTTCAAGTGGCCGGTGAACCCGGAGCCTCCGGGCTTGCCGACCTTTCCCCAACTATCGTGCGGGGCGCAGTGACGCCATCCGTCAGCGTCCTTCCTGGCGACCCGGCGTCAGTCCACGTTGACCAACGCGTGCTGCGACTGGGTTTGCCTCACGCCGAACTCTCCCGGATTTTCGGGGCCGAAGAGATGGTCACCGCACTTACCGCAGCCTGCGCGTCCGTCGCGGGCCCACTCGAGGCCGCCGTAGCCGCGACCGCCTGGGTGGCCTTGGCCGCCGAACGGGCAGCAGTACACGCCCGCGGGCCAGGTTCGCTGCGCGCGGCCCTGATCGACGAACTGACTTTGCTGGGCGGCGACGAGGTCGCCGAGCGGGTGGATTTCAGCTAGGCCACACCAATGGAGGTATGCCTCTTAGGAACCGGTGGCGCGGACGGCTGGCCTAATCCGTGGTGCCGCTGCGAATCGTGCGAGGACGCCCGCGCCCGCCGGGTTGCCCGCACGCAAACCTGCACCCTTATCGACGGCAAACTACTCGTGGACGTCGGCCCTTCCCTGGCGGGGCAGGCCGGACGCGCCGGGGTGTCGCTGGCAGGCGTCCACACCGTGCTGGTGACGCACGCGCATACCGACCACCTCGACGCGCCGTTCGTCTGGCACCGGGTGTGGGCGGACGCCGACCCCGTGGTGGTTGCTGGGCCATCGCCTGTGATTGATGTCTGCCGCACCTGGCTCGCTCCCGACCAAACGTCGGTGACGCTGGCTGAACTGACGGCAGGAACCGAAGTGAACCTCGGCGGTTACCGAGTCGTCGCGCTGCCAGCGAACCACTGGGCGTTCGGGGAATGCCTGCTCTACGCGATTGAGGCGCCGGACGGTAAGCGCCTGCTGTACGCCACCGACACCGGTGAGTGGGTGACCGATGCGGCTGATCTGCTGCGCGGGTGGCGGTTCGATGCGGTCTTGATGGAGCAGACCTTCGGGAATCGCACCGACCTGGGCGACCAACACCTTGGGCTGGTCACCTTCGGTAGCGAACTGGAATGGCTGCGCGAGCTGGGTTGTGTCGACGATTCGACCCAGGTGGTGGCCGTCCACTTGAGCCACCACAATCCGGTTGAGCGCGAATTGTTGCCGCGGCTACGCCAGATGGGTGTCGAGGCGTTCCCCGACGGGACCCTGTTGCAGGTATGACCAGGTGCCTTGTGATGCAAGGTTGTGGGTGAGGGTGGGTTGGTTTGGCGTCCTAAAGGCCGGGTCTCGGACGCCGACGCGTGACGTCGTGCCGAACAGCCCGGATGACCGGATTCAAACCGAGAACGGCGTCCACACTCGCCAGCGCCTGCAACTCGTCGACGATCGTCCGGGTTGGCGGCACCATCGCCACAACGCCGCCCTCAACCTGGGCGACCAGATCGTCCACCGCAACCCACTCAGAAAGATGGGCCTCGGTCGTGGTGTGAGCGAACGGATCGCCTTCGTCAGCCACCACAAAAAACGAGACATCGAACCGGCGAGGCCAATCGATCGGAGTGACCCAGTTATCCCACGGCACAAGCCGCGATGCCTGTAGTTGCGCCCCGGTCTCTTCGGCTACCTCTCGGACGCCCGTCGCCAGCAGAGTGCGGGCCGCAATCTGGGGCGAATCCGTCTCGCCGGCATACCCGGTGTTCGCCCAACTGGCGGCGTGGGCGTCCGCAAATCCCGGCGGGAGTCTGAGGTCGCTGCCCAAGTCTGTGTCGGTGGCGTCCACCCGGCCGCCCGGAAACACCACCGCCCCAGGAACGAAATCCATCGTCGCCACCCGGTGCTGCACGAACACCTCCAACCCCGACCGGGTCTGCCGCAACGGGATCACACTCACCGCAGGAACCGGGCGAGGTTCATCGATCAACTTGCGCACCCAGCCACCCTCCGGGGCGGGGATGAACCCGAACCCGACGAGATCCGGGTGGGGGAGTCCGGTGCGCAAGACCGCACCGCCGGCGTCCAATACGACGCCGAAGGCAGCCTGCAACAACATCCGGATCAACTTGTGCGGATCCGGCTGAGCCACCTCCAGATCCGTCAACCACCACGTGGCATCGGCGTCTTGGGTCAACCTGACATGCCCGAGCGAGGGCTGGCCCACCACAAGCAGCCACTCGCCGACGGCCGCGGCGTCCAACCCGGTGTCGTGGGCGTCCGCGGGACGCACACACGTGACTCGCAAGCGAAGCGACGAACCCATCCGACCAACCTAGCGCGACTCAGTCGAGTTGTCGGCGGACGGCCCCCTGGTCGGCGCTCAACGCCAACGAGGCGTAGATCTTCAACGCGTTACTGACCACTCGCTCCCGGTTCGCAGGGCGCCAACCCAACTCATCCTGCTCGGCGCGGCGGGCGGCGAGTTCAGCGTCGGAGAGTTCGACGTTGATCGAACGGTCATGAATCGAGATCGAGATCATGTCGCCGTCTCGGATCAAACCGATCGGTCCCCCAGAGGCCGCCTCGGGCGAAATGTGCCCCAGCGACAACCCTGAAGACCCGCCAGAGAACCGACCGTCAGTGATCAACGCGCACTTCGGCCCCAACCCGACGCCCTTCAGATACGCGGTGGGATAGAGCATCTCTTGCATGCCGGGGCCGCCCTTGGGGCCCTCGTATCGCACAACCACGACATCCCCGGGGACGATCCGGCCATGCAGAATGGCGTCGACGGCGTCCTCTTGGCTTTCGGTCACCTTCGCCGGGCCCCGGAAAACCCACTGGTCTTCGGGGACGCCGGCCGCCTTCACCACACAGCCGTCGGGAGCAATGTTGCCGGTCAACACCGCCAACCCGCCGTCCGCGGTGTACGCGTGCTCGACATCACGAATGCAGCCGCCAGCGGCGTCGGTGTCGAGAGTCTTCCAACGGTTGGTCGAACTGAACGCCACAGTCGTCCGGACGCCGCCCGGCGCCGCGTGGAACAACTCGACGGCCTCGGGTGAGGCCTTGCCGCTGCGGATGTCCCATGCATCAAGCCACTCGTCGACAGAGTCGGCAACGATGGTGTGCACCGACTCGTCCAACAGGCCGCCGCGACGCAACTCGCCCAGGATCGCGGGCATGCCACCCGCGCGGTGGACGTCCTCCATGTGGTACTGGTTCGTGTTGGGCGCAACCTTGCACAGACAAGGGGTTTCGCGCGAAAGCCGATCAATGTCGTGCTGGGTGAAATCGACGCCCGCCTCGTTCGCCGCCGCCAAAATGTGGAGGACAGTGTTCGTTGACCCGCCCATCGCCATGTCGAGCCGCATCGCGTTCTCGAACGCCGCCTTGGTCGCGATCGACCGCGGCAACACCGAGTCGTCGTCCTCACCGTAGTAGCGGTTTGCGAGCTTTACGACGGTGCGTCCCGCCTCCTCGAATAGCCCCTTGCGGGCTGAAGCCGTCGCCAAGGTCGACCCGTTGCCCGGCAGCGAGAGCCCCAGCGCCTCAGTCAGGCAGTTCATCGAGTTGGCAGTAAACATGCCAGAACACGAACCGCAGGTGGGGCAGGCGGACTCTTCGATCCGCTCAAGCTCCTCGTCGGAAACCGAGTCGTCGACCGCCTTGATCATCGCGTCGATCAGATCCAGCCGGGTATCAGCCTCGCCGTCAACGATGACTGCCTTGCCAGCCTCCATTGGGCCGCCCGAGACGAAAACCGTCGGAATGTTGAGCCGGAAAGCTGCCAGCAGCATGCCCGGGGTGATCTTGTCGCAGTTGGAGATGCACACCAGCGCGTCGGCG
>CAYMMF010000072.1:0-3112 GCA_964391475.1 uncultured Propionibacteriaceae bacterium
GATACCCACCGGTGTCGTTGGCAACCACGCACATTAAGAATGTGACCATCCGGGCGCCACCCTTGTCACCTGCCAAGATCAATGCGGCAAACGAACCTAGCAACGCGATGTAGCTGATGATGAACATCGACGCCGCGTTATCGCGCACGAAACCCTCGTGGCCGCCACGCATCCGCCAGGTCATAGAGGCTAAGACCATGGCACCTAAGAACGCCAGCAACACCGAGTGCCACGGAATTCCGGTGCCGCCAACACCCAACGCTGCCGCATAGGTGCCCACGATCATGCCGAATGTGCCCACCACGATTGGCCCGATCGCTGCTTTCATTCCGATCCGCTGCAGAGCCTGGTAGACCTCGATCGCACCCAGGCTCAGTGCGATGGCGGTGAGCAGGATGAACCCCCAGTGAAACCACGCCAACGTCACCCAGATGTAGGCCAGGAGACCCACCCCGACGACTATCGCCGCGGGGAGGTCACGCCCAGCTTTCGACTTCTTGGCTGTTTGTGGTTCCGGAGTTGTCATCAGACCTCGAGAAGTTCAGCTTCCTTAGCCTTAAGCAGCTCGTCTACCTGATCCACGAGTTTCTTCGTGATCTGGTCGAGTTGCTTCTCGGCGTGACGGGCATCGTCCTCACCGATCTCCTTGTCTTTTTCGAGCTTCTTGATCGAGTCGACCGCATGCCTGCGCACATTTCGGATCGCGATGCGTCCGTCTTCGGCCTTCGTGCGCGTCACCTTTATGTACTCCTTGCGGCGCTCCTCGGTGAGCTGAGGCATGACCAATCGGATCACATTGCCGTCGTTCGCAGGGTTAACACCCAAGTCGGAGTCGCGGATCGCACGCTCGATTCCTGCCATCGCCCCACGATCGAAGGGGCTGATCAAAACGACGCGCGCCTCGGGTACCTGGAAGGTTGCAAGCTGCTGAAGCGGTGTCGGCGCGCCATAGTAATCCACCATCAGTTTGGCGAACATCGCCGGATGCGCACGACCGGTGCGGATGGCAGCGAACTCCTCCGCGGTGTGCTCGATGGTGTAAGACATCTTCTGCTCGGCATCTTTGAGGATCTGGGAGATCACTTTCTCGTTCCCTTCTGTGGTTGATCGCGGAGAGTTCAGGCGTGGACTGTTGTACCGATCTTCTCACCAGCTACCGCGCGAACGATATTGCCCGGCTGGCCGAGGTCGAAGAAGACCATTGGAAGTTTGTTGTCGCGTGCCAGGCTGATAGCCGTAGCGTCCGCGACCTTCAGGTTGGTGGCGAGAATCTCGTCGTAGGTGATCGAGTCGAACCGACGCGCATCGGGGTTGGTTCGCGGGTCGCTGTCGTAGACGCCGTCGGTGCCCTGTTTGGCCATGAGCAGCACCTCGGCGCCGACTTCGAGCGCACGCTGCGCTGCCACGGTGTCGGTGGAGAAGAACGGCATTCCGGAACCGGCGCCAAACAGCACCACGCGACCTTTTTCGAGGTGTCGCACAGCCCGAAGAGGAATGTACGGTTCTGCCACCTGACCCATCGTGATGGCGGTCTGCACCCTGGTTGGGCAGCCGGCCTGCTCCAGGAAATCCTGGAGCGCAAGGCAGTTCATCACGGTGCCCAACATGCCCATGTAGTCCGCCCGGCGACGCTCCATGCCTCGCTGCTGCAGTTCTGCACCTCGGAAGAAGTTGCCACCGCCAGTCACCACCGCCACCTGGACCCCGCTGCTGACAACTTGAGCGATTTCGTGCGCGATGCTGGCGATCACGTCCGGGTCGACCCCCACACTGCCGCCTCCGAAGGCCTCGCCTGACAGCTTCAGCAGGACGCGACTGTATGGGCTGGTCATGGGGTCTCCTTCACGGCGGCAAAAAGCGTCAGGCGCCGCGGGGTAAACCCGCAGCGCCTGACACTCTAGTTGAAAACCAGACTTGCTCACCCACCAGCTGAGAACCGCGCGAAGCGGGTCACGGTGGTGCCGTTCTCCTCCAACAGTTGACCGACGGTCTTCTTGTCGTCAGACACCGACGCCTGCTCCACTAGGCAGACCTCCTTGTAGAAGCCGCCAATCCGACCTTCGACGATCTTTCCGATGATCTTTTCGGGCTTGCCTTCCTCGCGGGCAGTCGCTTCGGCGACGTGCACCTCTTTGGCAAGCACGTCGGCTGGCACGTCGTCCCGGGTCACGTACAGCGGGGACATGGCCGCGATCTGCATCGCGATGCCACGGGTGAACTCGGGGTCGTCCCCGACGTACTCAACAAGGACGCCGACCTGCGGGGGCAGGTCTTGTGACCTGCGGTGCAGGTAGGTGACGGTGGCTCCGTCGAAGGTCGCCACGTCAGCAACCTCCAACTTTTCGCCACTCTTGGCCGACAACGCGGCTACCGCGTCCGCAGCCGACTCACCAGACGGCAAGGAGACGTCCACGGCAGACTGGACGTCTGTGGCACCGGCAGCAGCGATTGCATTCACAAGCTCCTGCGACAGGGCGACGAACTCGTCGTTCTTCGCGACGAAGTCGGTCTCACACGCAAAGTGCAGCAGAGTCGCACCGGAGCCTGCGACCAGACCGTTGGAGGCCTCCCGCCCAGCGCGCTTCGCCATCTTGGCCTGGCCGGAGATGCGCAGCAATTCGATTGCCGCCTCCATGTCGCCATTCGCCTCGGTGAGCGCGTTCTTGGCGTCCATCATGCCGGCGCCGGTTACGTCGCGGAGTTTCTTCACATCGGCGAGATTGATTGCCATCAGTGATCTTCTTTCTTTCAGGGTTGCTCAGTTAGTTTCCGACGCCGGCGACGCGGGCGACGCTGGGGAGTCGGGCGAAGCCGGGGAGGCGGGCGACACGGGGGACGCGGGCGACTCGGGCGAAGCCGGCGACGCGGGCGATTCGGGCGCTGCGGCCGCCTCGTCGGAATCGCTGGCGCCCAGCAACTCGCGTTCCCACTCGGCCATCGGCTCCGCCTCTTCAGATTCGCCAATAGCGCCTGCGGAGCGTGCCAGCAGGCCGTCGGCGACCGCGTCAGCGATGATGCGCGTCAGCAGCGCCACGGAACGAATGGCGTCGTCGTTGCCGGGAATCGCGTAATCGACCTCGTCGGGGTCGCAGTTCGTGTCAAGGATTCCCAC
>CAYMMF010000072.1:3122-9371 GCA_964391475.1 uncultured Propionibacteriaceae bacterium
GCCTCGTCAATCGCGAGGTGCTCCTTCTTGGTGTCAACCACCCAGATCGCCTGCGGCACCCGAGCCATGTCACGAATGCCGCCCAGGGTCTTGGCAAGCTTGTCTTTCTGCCGTTCCTGTTGCAGCAGTTCCTTCTTGGTGAGCCCGGACGCCGCGACGTTGGTGAAGTCGATTGCCTCGAGTTCCTTCATTTTGGCGGTGCGCTTGCTGATGGTGGCGAAGTTGGTGAGCATTCCACCCAGCCAACGTTCGTTCACATACGGCATGCCGACGCGGGTTGCCTGCTCGGCGATCGCCTCCTGGGCTTGCTTCTTGGTGCCGACGAACAGCACCTGGCCGCCGCGCGAGACGATCCCCTTCACGAAGGCATACGCCTGGTCGATGTAGGTGAGCGACTGCTGCAAGTCAATGATGTAGATGCCGTTGCGCTCGGTGAAGATGAACTTCTTCATCTTGGGGTTCCACCGGCGGGTCTGATGCCCGAAATGAACACCGCTCTCCAGCAACTGGCGTGTGGTTACGACGGCCATGGCCGTTCCTTTCTCGCGGGCGCGCAGGCGTCCGCTTGGGTTTTCCGGACCGAACTATTCGGCCCGCCTGATGCAGCCACCCACTCCCACCCGTAAAGGGACCGCGGGAGCAGATCTCGCCTAGCGGTGAGACTGCATGCGAAGTCGACCCGGATCTGCCGAGTCGCAAACTGCATGATATTGCCTGGGTTTCACTATCTCCAAACGGCAACCGGAAGCGTGACACCCCACTCCTATCGTGTGGCCGAGGAGGAGCGATGCATAAATGGGTAGCAACTGCATTAGCGGTTCTTGTATTGGTAGGGGTTAACCCGACGCCCGCTTCGGCGACCGGGGGAATCATGCCGGTGCAAGGCGCGGTGGTCGGGTCGTTCGATCCACCCGAGGTTAAATGGGGAGCGGGGCACCGCGGGGTAGATATCGAGTCGGAGCTTGGCGCCGCAGTGGTGGCCCCGAAAGCGGGTGTAATCACGTTCGCTGGGATGGTGGCTGGCCGTCCCGTCGTTGTGGTCGGCCATGGCGACACTAGAACAACTCTCGAGCCCGTGACGGCGTCCGTGCCCGTCGGCACGTCAGTGAAAGCGGGGCAACAGGTGGGAGTGCTCGAATCGGGTCATGAGTGCGCCGTCGGCACGTGCTTGCATTGGGGGTTGAAGCGAGGCGAGGTTTACCTGGATCCGCTGTCGGGCGTCCGAAGCCCGGTGAGGTTGCTGGCAAAAACCCAGGTGACGGAGGTGAAGAGGCGAACGGCGGCTAGAGCGATCGTCGCAAGCGTCGCGGGTGTCGCGGGTACCGCACCGACGGACGCCGGGGGCGTCCTGTTGCGACCGGTCGCAGGACGACTGACGTCTGGGTTCGGTCAGCGGTTCCACCCGATCTTCCACGAGTGGCGGTTGCATGCCGGTGTGGATCTTTCCGCTCCGTGCGGAACCCCGATCCGGGCGGCGGCGGACGGAAGGGTTACCCACATGGGGTTCGACTCTTCGGGTGGCTGGCGGCTGATCATCGCCCACGCCTCCCATGGTGGCCAGTCGTTGACAACCTCCTACTTGCACGCCCAGGGCTACTCCGTGAGGGTGGGTGCGCAGGTGAAGAGGGGCCAAGTCGTCGGACGGGTGGGTTCAACGGGCTGGTCAACCGGGTGTCACCTGCACTTCTCGACCAAGCTTGCAGGCAGGCAGGTTGACCCCACCAAGTTCTGGTGACCCCGAGCGGATCGTCTCAAGCCCTTGGGTGTGCCTGCCGGAACACTGCCCTCAATCGGTCGTTAGTGACATGGGTGTACACCTGGGTGGTAGCTAGCGAGGCGTGGCCGAGCATCTCTTGAACTGCCCGCAAATCCGCTCCCCCCTCCAGCAGGTGCGTGGCCATCGCGTGACGCAGCCCGTGGGGGCCGACATCGGGGGCGTCCGCAACGGCAGCCAAGGCTCCGTGAACCACTCGCCGAGCAACCCGCTGGTCGATGCGTGCTCCTCTCACGCCAACGAACACCGCACGGGTGTCGGCGTCCGCCAGAACCGCCCGAGCCTTCAACCACTCCTGCAATGCGCTCAGCGCGGGAGCGCCAAGGGGTGCAGCACGATCCCGGTCTCCTTTTCCGTGCACCCGGATCAGAGACCGGTCCCAATCGATATCGGCCAAGTCGAGACCAACCAGTTCAGCTACCCGGACGCCGCCGGCGTAAAGCACCTCGACGATCGCGGCGTCCCGCTGCGCGACCGCCCGATCCTGCTTCGTCCCGGCAGATTCGATCCGTTCACCGAGGTGGCTGAACACCGACTCCATGACCCAGGTGTCAAGGTGCGCGGGCAAGCGGCGATCGGGCTTGGGTGCCTTCAACCCGGCCGAAGGGTCGGCGTCCAGACGTCCGGTCTGGTGCGCCCACGAGAAGAACCCTCGGGCTGCAGTCACCCGGCGGGCCATGGTGGCCCGCGAGGCGCCCGCAGAATGAAGGGACGCTACCCATCCGCGAAGGGTCCGAAGGTCGACCGACCGGGCGTCCGTGATTCCCCGGTCGGCGAGATGACCGTCCAAGTTACGCAGATCGCCCTCATACGCCCGCAGCGTGTGCACCGAGAGGTTGCGTTGCCCAGAAAGTTGGTGGCACCACGAATCCACAAGTGGAGTAAGGGGCCCGTCACCGATCATGGGGCACAGCGTGCCAGAATGGTCCGCCAGAAGCACTGATGGCGCGACGAGGAGCAACACATGACGACCGACGAGTTCCGCACCGGGGGCAAGATCCTGCCCATAACGCGATGGGGCACGCCAGTGATGCACTCGCCCACGCGTCCGGTGACCGAGTTCGGCGAAGAACTCCACACCCTCGTGAGAGACATGTTCGCAACCATGGCGGTTGCCGAAGGCGTCGGGCTGGCTGCCACTCAGGTCGGTGTTGATCTGGCGGTCTTCATCTACGACTGCCCGGACGCCGACAACCGCTACCACAGCGGAGTCGTCTGCAACCCGGTTGTGACGCTGCCGACTGGCCCCGACCGTCAACTTGAAGCCGCTGAAGAGGGCTGCTTGTCGTTCCCAGGGGCCTTCGAATCGCTGGCTCGTCCCGACCACGCGGTATGCACCGGGGTGGACGCCCACGGCAAACCCGTGCGGATCGAAGGCACCGGGTTGCTGGCAAGGTGTCTTCAGCACGAGACGGACCATCTGGGCGGCACCGTCTTCGGCGACAGGCTGTCGAAACGCGCTCGCCGCAAGTTGACCGAGCGTCACGAGTCGGTTGCGAACCTTTACCCCGAGGACTGGCCGGTAACCCCCAAGCTAACCAGCGCGTGACTCACGCCAGCGCGTAGCAGGCGATAGACACTGCCGCTGCCACGTTCAGCGAGTCCACTCCCCTGCTCATTGGGATTTGCACGTGCACGTCAGCCTGGTCGAGCCAGGTTCGAGAGAGCCCGTGCCCTTCGGTGCCAACGAGGAGAGCCAATTTTTCGTAAGCCCGCGCGGACGAAAAGCACGACAAATCCACGGACTGCTTGGTCAATGCCAGCGCGACAACGGTGAACCCGTTCGACTGCAGCGTCGGAACAGCAGTCGTCCACTCGTCCACCCGCGCCCACGGCAGCGAGAAGACTGTGCCCATGCTCACCTTGATGGACCTTCGGTAGAGCGGATCCGCGCACCGCGGTGAGAGCAGGACGCCGTCCCACCCCAAACCAGCGGCGCTCCGGATTATCGCCCCCACGTTGGTGTGGTCGACAATGTCTTCGGTCACTACCAAGCGGGACGCAGACAGCAAGTCAGACATGGGGTGTGGCGGCGTCCTGTGCATCGAAGCCAAGGCGCCTCTGTGGACGTGAAACCCTGTGACCTGCTCGGCCACCGCCTCCGTGACCACGTATACGGGTGCGTCGGGGTGGGCAGTCAGCAGGTCGGCCAATCCCGGCAGCCAACGTTGCGCCAACAGGAACGAACGAGGTTTGTACCCTGCCAACAGGCTGCGCTTGATCACTTTCTCACCCTCGGCGATGAACAGCCCACGCTCCGACTCCAGGTGCCGCCGCAACGCCGCGTCTCTCAGTCGCACATAATCGGCAAGTCGCGGATCTTGGGGGTCCGTCACCACCTGCTGTGGAACCCAATCGTGATGCACGGGAATTCACCCTAGCCGGGTGAGACAACTAGGGTTCGCTCATAATGCTTAAACGAATCGACTGGTTCCTGACTGCCATCATCGTGTCTGCTGTGGTGGCCACCATCTGGCCTGCCCAAGGCATCGGCGTAGAGGTCGTCTCTTGGACGACGAAGGTCATGATCTTCATCCTGTTCTTCCTCTACGGTGCTCGCTTACATCCAGACGAGGCGCTCAAAGGGCTCAAGCACTGGAAGTTGCACCTGACGATCCTGACCTTCACCTTCGTGGTATTTCCCATCCTGGGGTTGGCTTTGGGGTTGGCGTCGCCCGCCATCATTCCCCAACCGCTGTACGCGGGACTTCTCTACGTCACGCTGGTTCCCTCCACCGTCCAATCCTCGATCAACTTCACGTCGATCGCGCGCGGGAACGTGGCAGGCGCGATAGTCAGCGCCTCGGCGTCCAACCTGTTGGGTGTCGTGATCACTCCCCTGCTCGCGATCCTGCTAATGAACACGACCGGGAACGCGTCAATCCAGTTCTCGTCGATCATCGACATCTTCGCCCAGATTCTGTTGCCCTTCGCGATCGGCCAGTTGTCTAGACGTTGGACGGCAGCCTGGGTGGAGGGTCACCGCAAGCTGAAGCTCTTCGATCAAGGAACCATCGTGCTGGTCGTCTATGCCGCCTTCTCGTCCGGCATTCGCGAGGGCATCTGGGGCATGGTCAGCGTCAGCGACCTGGTCGTGCTGACAATCGTCTGCCTGGTGATCCTTGCCTTCATGCTGTGGTTGACGTGGTGGGCAGCCCACAAACTCGGCTTCAATCGTGCCGACGCCATCGCAATCCAAATGGCGGGCACCAAAAAGTCGCTGGCGACCGGGCTCCCGATGGCGATCGTCTTGTTCGAGGGCCAGCCAATCGGGCTGATCATGTTGCCGTTGATGGTGTTCCACCAACTGCAACTGATGGCCTGCTCAGTCTTGGCGTCGCGTTACGGACGCCAGTGGGACGCCGCCCACCCCGTCAGTTGAGTGGAGCCCAAGTTGGCCCAGTCTGGCCCAGCTTCTCGTCGAGTTTGCGGAAAATCGGCGTCGGTTTGGACAACGGGGTGCCCACCACGACCGGGATCGAAGCCCAACGAGCCTTCTGGGTTGTGTAGTCGCCGGTCAGCACCGGGTAGTCAGCCCCGTCGTCTTGAGAGACCTCGACCAGATGGGGTTGCGCAGCCCACGTGCCTTCGCCACCGATCGCCTCGAAGACCTTCTGTGAGGCGTGTGGCAGCAGGGGCGTGAACATGGTGTTGCAGTCTGCCACCACCTGAAGCGCCACGTGCAGGATAGTGTCTCGCCTGGCCGGATCGCTCTTCAGTTTCCACGGCTCGGATTCCGAGATGTATTTGTTGGCCAGGCCGACGATGCGCATCACCTCAGAAGTCGCGGCCTTGAACTTGCACTGCTCCCACAGCTTGCCGACAGTGTCGAAAGCGGCTCGGGACGCCTCCAGCAGCGCGGTGTCGGTCGGCGTCAATTCGCTGGCAGCCGGGATCGCGCCGCAGTTCTTGTGCGCCATCGAAACCGAACGGTTGACCAGGTTGCCCCACTCGTTGGCCAACTCGAAGTTGATACGTCGCACGAACTCGTCCCACGTGAAGTCCGTGTCGTGGTTTTCGGGACCAGCAACTGCCACGTAGTAGCGAAGCGCGTCTGGGCCGAACTCGGCCAAGAAGTCGCGGACGTAGATCACGTGGCCCCGCGAGCTGGCGAACTTCGAGCCCGACATGGTCAGGAATTCGCTTGAGACGATCTCGGTCGGCAAGTCAAGCTCCCCGTAGTCGGACGGCTGGCCGCCCCGGGAGCCTTGACCGTTCGCACCGAGCAGAATGCCCGGCCAGATGACCGAGTGAAAAGTGATGTTGTCTTTGCCCATGAAGTAGTAGGAACGGGCTTCGTCGTTCTGCCAAAACCGTCGCCAGGCGTCCGGATCGCCGGAACGGCGAGCCCACTCGATGGACGCCGAAAGGTAGCCGATCACCGCGTCGAACCACACGTAGATTCGCTTCATCTGCAGGTCGCTCCAGCCCTGGAGCGGGATTGGCACACCCCAGTCGAGGTCGCGGGTGATCGC
>CAYMMF010000073.1:0-9355 GCA_964391475.1 uncultured Propionibacteriaceae bacterium
ATCTCGGTGTCGCAGCCGGTCACCTGGGCGAAGGTCATGATGTCGGGGTTCGCTTCCCGCCACCGAGAGGCAGAAGTCACAAAGAACAGTCCGGCGTCCTCGTCCATCACCACCTTGGTGCGGTCACCAAGCGTGCGAGTAGGGTTGAACGCCGCCACCTTGGTCTTGTTCTCCTCGCGGTAGGCGAGATGGGCATTAATGTCGGCCAGCGTGCTGCGTCGGCGTCCGCTGAAGAACGGCGAGAGCTTACCCGCGCAAACCTTGCAGATGACCGAGTCGTCGAGCTTGTACTTGCCCATCATGCCGATCTCGCCGCCACATACGCCGCATTGGGCTTTCTCGAAGAGCTTTCCGAAGAACCCCATGAAGAGACCTCCTGTCCGGTTGTTTCCACCTCATGCTTGCGGGTGAACCGCCCGTCTCGAAAGACCCCTGTGTCCCGATCCGGACGCCCCCGGCGTACCCTATGGCGCATCCTGTAAAAAGCATCTGGTCCAGAGCGGGGCCAATCGTCAGCCAGAAAATCAGCCAGGACGAGTCTCGCCCAAGCCTTGGGTGACGGTGTTGTACTTGCGGGCCTTGCCGTCCAGTTCGATCGTGTAGTGCTGACTGACGACGAATTTGCCGGAGTGGTCGGGCCGATGGCGACGAGTTCGCCCGGGCTCCCTTCGCGATACACAGTGACGCCAGCCACCATGATGCTGACCTCGCCACCCATCTCGATCTTTCGCAGCGGGCCTTCGAGTAAGGCTTGGTCGACGAGCTCTGACTCGTCGGGACTTAGCCTGTACGCCGGGGCTACGAACACAATCTCGCCAGCCGGGTTGGTCTGCACGTAGTGGACTTGGCCATAGGTTCGTCGGTTCGGCGGGAAGAGGTTGCGTGACTTCGCGGCTAATGGGTAAGCCAGGACGCCTGTTTGGTAGTTGTCGTAGCGCAGTCGATCCAAGCCTTCGTTGCCAGTGGGTTCGCCTTCAAGCGAATCCCAGATCACGTCGTCGAGCCAGAGCCGACCGTCCGCGCCTGTCCCGAAGTAGACAGCGTGGAAAACTTGACCTGTTCTGGGTTTCTGATCGGAGACTTGCTGCTCCCCAGTCACCTGGACGAAGTGGATCGGGTCGCTCCACCAAAAGGTACCCAGCTGATCAAACCGTCTGCTCCGCGCTGGAGGGGAACCACGCCATCACCCGCTTGCCGTCCACGATCGCTCGGTGCCGCAGCATGTACTCTCCGCCGGCGCGTTCTGCACCGCCTACCTGAAGCTGCACTAAGTCCGGCCCCTTGGGTGGGTTGTTCTTCTTCCAAGCCAGGCTGACGCCACCAACGTAGTGCGTCGACACCTCACCGGTCTTCGCCGCCGCGAAAGTAAGGTCGACCGACATGTCGGGGTCAATCACCATGCGCGCAGTCATCCCCTTGTCGCTCGCCTCGGCGAGTTCCCACTCCCCCGTCAGGTACTCCCGAACGCCAGCCTCAGTGCTCAGATCTGTCGGTGCGAGCGTGGCGCTTTCGGACGGGTTCGGAGGTGCCTTTGAGGTAGCCGATGCACTCGTCATGGGGGCTTGCGGTGTGGGCGTAGTCTCCCCCCACGGGCTGCTGCAGACCACACCCGACTAGCAGTACACCGAAGATCGCGATCGCCACCGCTTTAACATGCCGCCTCATCAGCCCGCTGCCGTCCGCTCCGGTCCCTGAGGTCGCCCGAAACGGGCGAGTCTCGAAGAGTCAGGAATACCCCTACTCGATCTTCTGCGACCGCGAAAAGCTGAGGAATGCCCTCACGGCCAGGTTAGTCACCCCGAGTGGGACACGTGGCCCAACCGAGATCGGGAATAGGGCCGCAAGGCGCTCTTGCCGGGACGACTTCGTGACCAGCGTCTGCCTAGTGACGGTCGAGACCAGGAACGATGTACCCGTTCGAGACGGCCTCGACCGCCAACTTCAGGATGCTGTCGTAACCGGTCTTTGCCAGCAAGTCGGAGATGCGACGCTTGACTGTCCCCTCGCTGAGGTGCAGTTCGGCAGCGATCTCCTGACGGGACTTTGCCTCACAGGCCAGCCGTAGGATGTCGATCTCGTCATCGGTCAGACCGGTGGCTCCGAACCAGCCCGTGGGCTGGGACGTCGGATACGTCGAGTATCCGTCCATGGTGGAGCGCAGCACCGCCAAAAGTTCGCGGGTGCCGACGTTCTTGTAGACGAAGCTGTCGGCACCCACCTCCCGAGCTTGTCGGGCGAAGGTGAGCTCGGGCATTGCGGTCATCAAGACGATCCGAACGCCTGGGTGGGAGGCCTTGATCAAGCCCGCCGCGGTGATGCCGCTGGAGCCGTTCTGGGTGCACACGTCCATCAGCATCAGGTCAGGATGCAAGCGAGAGACGGCATCCAGCGCGTCTGCGGCGTCCGCCAGTGCGCCGACCACCTCCAGATCGGGCTGTACGCCGATCGCAGCGACCAGCGACTCGCGCAACATGGCCTGATCCTCCACGATGACGATTCGGGTCATGCGAAAGCTCCTTCCGTGAGCCTCGGATTGAGGTCGTCGTCCGGCTGAGGAATGGTGACAATGATCGTGAATGGGTCGGAGTGCAGCACCTCGAGCGTCCCGCCCAAAGCCTCGGCTGCCCTGCGCATCCCGGGCAAGCCAAGTCCCTCCCGCAACAGTTGCGTGGTCGCGGACGGTTGATTGTCCGAGAAGATGGGCCGCATAACATGCCTTTCTGCCAGGTTCTGCCCTGGTGCGGGCGGCCCGTCGCTGATGCTGAGCCGCACCCCACTGGAGTCCTTCTCGACCACCACGGCAACATCACCCGCCTGACCGTGTTTCACGGCGTTGGTCGTCGCCTCCCGGACGATCTGGACGAGGGTGTCGGCCAGCTGGGGGTCGTCCGGTAGTTCGCCGGTCACCTCAACTCGCACGTCGATCAGAGCGAACGCAGCCACGATGGCGTTGAGTTCGGCTGTGGGGTCGGTCCGCTCAACGGCGGTCAGGTCGGAAAGGATCTCGCTCAGGATCGGTTCCATCCGGGCCAGCGATTCGTCGGTGATTTCGTCGTCCTCCAGGTAGCGGTGCAGGATGGAAAGTCGTTGCCCGATCACGTCGTGCACTCGCGAGCGAGCGTTCAGCAGTGCTTCGTTCCGCGCCGCCTCGCTCACCCTGGCAAGCGCCCCGCGCAACTCTTGAGCCGTCCGGGCGAGCAGGTCGTTCGTCCTTGACAGACGGCTGTTGAGCCGGTGCTCGTCGGTAACGTCGAAGGCCATGATCCGTTGGCATTCCCGGCCGCGCAATGTCACCGCGTCCACCGTGAAGAAGCGCGTCTCGTCCTCGTTGACGGTGAGGACGACGCCCTCGGGCAGCAATCCGTCCGGCTCGTCGATTGCTTTGCGCTGCAGCGCCGCCCACAGTCCGCGGGTATCGGCCAGGTCGGTGGGGAATCCTAGGGAGACCAGACAAAAGCGCATCGCGTCGTTCATCAACCAAATGCCCCCACTGGGGTCTGCAAGCAGGACGCCCTCGGGCAGCCTCATGATGGCCTCGGTAACTGAGAACCGCGAGATTTCGCGGCTCTGCCGCCAGACGTCCAGTGCCAAGTCGCCAATCACCCGATAGGTGAGGTAGGCCAGGCTGATCAGTCCCAGGATGGGGACGGACTCGCCGACGATGCCCATCCCGGCGGGCGTCCAGGCGAACAGAAGAACGGCTTCCATCAGCAGGATCGGACGGCGTAGCACCACCCCCAGCGCAACCGCCATTCCGGCCGCTACCGCGTTGCCCCACAGCAGCGGCTCCAGTGGCACCCACAAACCGAACAACCGCAACACGAAGGTCGACCAGTGATGGCTCGCTGCCACCGCGATCGCCGTCCCTAGAAGCAGGTGCGTAAGGATCAGGCACTCGTACAGCACCATCGCTGGCTGCAACCGTAGCTCAGTCCGCGCCGAGACCCAGAAGACGTGCATGGTCTGTCCGACGGTCAACGAGCCCAGCAGGGCCACGGCTAGCAGCAGCACCGGGAGCGGGAGTGCGACCAGAGTTTCCATCAGCCGCCGCCACCGATAAAGGCCACGGCACGCATTGTCAGCGCGCCGGGGGAACCGGTGAACGCGCACTGCACGTCATGGCTGGCTAGCATCTCGCGCAATTCTTCGCTCGGCTCGTGCTCGGCCACGCCGCAACTGACCTCGTCCGCGCACTCGTGAGCGACCCGGAGCACCGCGGTTTCCGGGCCGCGATCGCTCAGGTGTAATAAAAGAACCGGCTCGGTGCAGAAGAAGGCAGGTAGCGCGATGTCGAAGAAGAAGTCGTAAAGCGCGTTAACCGTCGCCGACGGCAGCGCGCCGCTGAGGTCCAGCGTAGCTGCACAAGCGATCCCTGCGGTCGTGAGGTCGGCGGCAGCCTGGGCGAAGGTCAGCCGCAATCGCTCGGCGTCGAATGGGGTTCCGTCGAGTTCTGCCACCACCAATCCGCCCTTAACCTTGCTGTAGGCGACCAGCAGTTTGATCGCGGTCAGGTGCTGGCGCCGAACAGCGACGGCATCGGGGGTGTCCCCGCTGGGCAGGTCGGACAAAAGCCTTCGGATCTCCCCGGCGGTGGCTGACAGCGAGGCCTCCACCTCGTCGAGTAGTCGACGCTCGTAGGCGAGCCGGTGCAGCCGGATCTGGATGCGATGGTCCTGTTCCAGCAGCAGGTTCCGGCGCTGAAGCTGGCGTCGTCTGGCCTCCAGCAGTCGGCGCTGGGCCTCGACACCAGAGACGTCCGCCCGCAACACCCCGATGCTGCCACGCAGAGTGTAGGCCCGGTACCGCAGATCGGGTTCTCCAGCGACAGAAAAGGAGGCCGCACCATATTCGGGAACGCTCGCCACGGCGACCGCGTCGGCCGCTGCCGAACTCAACTGTCCGACCTGATGAGTGGCGTAGACCTGCCGACGTTTCGAGGTCAGCACCCACAGATCGAGCGGCAGGGTTGCGAAAGCCTCGCGGTCCCAGGAGTAGGACGGTAAAAGACCCAAGCGCAGACTGACCTCTGTGGCGACAACGTAGATCGCCACATAGGTGAGCGCCCGGTTGCTGTTGAACACCCACTGCACCCGGGCGATGTAAAGCAGAGAATAGACGATGCCGACGACAATCAGGACGAGAAGAAGCCATGTGGCCACACGCAACTGCTCACGGGAAGAGTTGAACAGCACAGCCCCCGCAACAGCGAACAGCACCAACACCCAGACCATGATCGTCCAATAGCCGAGACCGTAGGAGTAGACGGACGTCTCCGGCGGCTCGAACACAAAGACACCGAAATGCAGCCCGTTGGTCAGCGTCATTACGAAAAGCGTGGCGCTGACTCCTGTGGCGACTCTCTTGGCACGTCGTACCACCGGGTGCCGGTCGATGGTGGCCGCACGCAGCACGCCGAACAGGGCCAGCAGCGGCAGAAACAGAATCGGAAGATAGTACAAGTACCAGAAGACCTCGGCCAGCAGAGGGCTCACCGTTGCGTACCTCAGCAGTACCACGAGCATCCAGCCCACCGACAGGACATTCGCCATCACCAGGTAGCGTCGGATGACCGCATCCGAACAGCGGTGGAAAGCGGTCACACCCCATGCCGTCAGACCGGCCAGGATGAGCACCATAACTCCTGTGGTGCTGGCCCGGACTGTCCCCCACTCCGGCCTCGGTGCGGGCGGCTCACCAGGCCCGTACCGGTGCAACAACAGAAAGATCGTGGTCACCGCGAGCCCACCGACCGCCGCGGCCGTCAGGATGCTCGACCGGACCGGATCGACGGTTCGCAGGGACGCCTTACGGACGTCCGCTTCCGTCTCGACCGTGCCGCGCTGCACATCCACCCTCCGCTAATACCCCACTCAGGTTCTTCGATGCTATCGGCGCAAGGGTCGCTTGAAGCGGAAATCGGGTAGCCAGGCGCCGTGAGCAGGACTCGACGAGGTGTCAGTGCTCGGAATTCTGGGTTGCAAGATGGTGTCGTTCGCTCCAGCGGGTCAGGTGTGGGGTGGCGCCCATATTCCGGCAGTACCTATGCGCTCAGTGGTGGGAGGCGCGCGCTCGATGCCCGCTTTCTGGGATCAGCATCGTTGCGAGGTCTTGCTACGTTCACACGCCAAAGCGGGGGCTTAGGCGTCCACATTGAACACCAACCCATCGCCCGAATCCTCCACACTGCACTCGGAGAGGTTGCGTGCGATCGCATCAGCCAAGACGAGTTCTTCGGTCGCGTGCGTCGTCGAGACCGCCAGCACGGACGCACCCGCGGTTTTTCCGGCGGTGACGCCGACTGGGGCGTCCTCTACGACGAGGCAGCGGCCGGGGTTGAACCCGAGGCGGGACGCCGCTTTCAGGTAGCCTTGCGGGTCGGGTTTGCCGGCGGTGACGTCTTCGGCGGTGATCATCACAGGTGGGATTGGCAGGCCAGCTACGGCGAGGCGTGCCCGCATGAGTTCGAGGGGGCCGGAGGTGACGACGGCCCAGCGGTGGGGCGGCAGGCGGTCCAGCATCGTTTTGGCGCCGGGGAGGGCGACAACGTCGTCGAGGAACCCCATTTCGAGGCTCGTGAGTTCGTCCGATGCGGCTCTGACTAGGTGGGGCGGCAGGAACATTGCGATCGTGTCTTCGGAGCGGCGTCCATGGCAAACGTGCAGGATGGCGTCCGCGTCGATGCCCCGCTGGGCGCCCCAGGCGCGCCAGGATCGTTCGACGACCGCCGTGGAGTCGACGAGGGTGCCGTCGATGTCGAATAGGACAGCGTCGATTTGGAACCGCATGTGGGCCACCCTACGGGTGAACTTGGGGGGCTTATGCGTGAATGGGTGGCGCGGTTTGGGTTGGGGTGATAGTCAATAGGTACCCGCGTTTGTTGTCGAGGAGGACTTCATGATCCGTTATCACCTTCCTACTGTTGATGATCTGGTCCGGTTGGGGGAGCCGCAGACGAACGCGGTTACTGTGTATCTGCCCACCTCGCCCACGCCGGTGGGGCGCGAGCAGGCTGCCACTGGGGTGAAGAGCGCGATTGACAAGTCGTTGCGTAAGCTTCGGTCGACGGGTGCGGACGCCGGTGAGCTTGATGCGATCCGTCAGCAGTGGGAGGCGTTGGCGCAGGATCCGGCCTTGTGGAGTCGGCTTTCTGGGTCGCTTGCGATCTTCTTGTCGAATGAGAATTCTGAGGAGTTCGTGCTGCCGAACACGTTGGAAACCCAATCGCAGGCTGGCGAGTATTTCGATCTTGGTCAGCTTGTGCGTGCGGTGACCGGGTCTCAGGACGCGTTTGCGCTCACTTTGTCGAGTAACGGTTGGAACTTGTGGAAGGCGTCTGCTGACACTCGCGCGGTCGAGCTCGAGTTGGGTGGGGAGTACGCCGCGGACGCCGCCGACGCCAACAACCGGATGACGGTGCGGGGGCGCAAGCACATTCATCGGCTGGTGGGTGATGAGGGGCGCAAGGCGATGTTGGAGCGTTACGCGCGTACGGTGTCGGACGCGATGCGTGCTGAGCTTGGCAAGCTCGACCCGAATGCCAACAAGCCGGTGTTCGTGTTCGCAGTAGATCCGTTGTTGAGCATGATCCAGGGTGAGGGGTTGCCGTGGAGGTTGGTGTCGGTACCCGGTTCGCCTGATAATTTGCGTCCTGACCAGATCGATCAGGCTGTCCGGGAGCGGATCGGCGCAGTCGCATCTGAACGGGTGAGCGCCCGCGCTGAGACGATCGGGGACGGGTTCGCCTCCGGGCTAGCTGCAAAGGATCTGGCCCAGATTGCGCGTGCCGCCGCCCGCGGCGCTGTCAGCACTTTGATCTACGATTTCACTGTGGACGTCCTCGGCACGATGGACGACACTACCGGCGAAATCACGTTCGACGAGGACGGCTACGACCTGCTTTCTCGAATCGCGATCCAGGTGTTGAAGACCGGCGGTCTAGCCATCGCAGTTCGACCAGAAGAAGTGAAAGCCGAAATCTGGAACGGCCAGGTGCTAGCCCAGTTGAGACACAAGCTTGTGTAGGCAGGTTTATGTGTCGTCATTGTTCGAGTCGCTGCGGCTGCGTGAGCTCACAGTGCCGAACCGCATCTTCTTGGCACCAATGTGCCAGTACCAGTGCGAAAACCAGGACGGGGTTCCCGGCGACTGGCACCTGATGCACTACGGGGCGCGGGCCGCCGGTGGGTTCGGTCTGATCATCGCCGAGGCCACCGGGGTAGTGCCCGATGGGAGAATCACCCCGCAGTGTTGTGGGTTGTGGAACGACGATCAGACTGCCGCCTGGGCCCGCATCGTCAACTTCTGCCACACCCAGGGGGCAAAGATGGCGATCCAGTTGCAGCACGCCGGGCGGAAGGCCTCGGTTTACCGCGACTTCGATCCCAGCAAGTTCGGATCGGTGCCCCTGTCTGATGGTGGCTGGCCAACCGTTGCGCCTTCGGCAATCCCGTACCCGGGGTTGGCCACCCCTTCCGAAGCAACCGAGGCAGACCTGGCCGACGTCGTGGATGCGTTCACTGCGGCTGCACGTCGGGCGGACGCCGCTGGCTTCGACGCCGTCGAAATCCATGCCGCCCACGGGTACCTGCTGTTCCAGTTCCTGTCGCCGTTGTCGAACAAGCGCACCGACGGCTACGGCGGCGACCTGGATGGTCGGGCTCGCTTGCTGTTGGAGGTTACCGACGCCGTCCGCGCCGCTTGGCCGGCGCACAAGCCTGTTTTGGTGCGGATCTCAGCGACCGAGTGGACCGAGGGCGGTTTCACGGTCGACGACGCCACCGAGGTCGCACGGAAGCTCGCCCAACACGGGGTGGACATGATCGATGTGTCCAGCGGCGGCAATTTACCCGCCAAGATCCCTGCCGGGCCCGGCTATCAGGTTCCCCTTGCTGCCGCCGTCCGGTCCGCCGGACTGCCGGTGATCGCGGCCGGTCTGATCACAGACCCTGGGCAGGCCCAGTCGATCCTGGACGCCGGAAACGCCGACGCCATCGGGCTAGCTCGGGTCGCCTTGCGAGAGCCGGCCTGGCCGCAGCGCGCCGCGGCAGAGTTAGACGCCGACGCCCAAGCCCGGTATCCGGCGTCCTATCGACGCGGACGCTGGCCAACCGGGGAACCGGCGCGCTGAGGAGCGAATCGGATGGCTGAGAAACCGCGGCCAATGCGTGATTTAACGATATTCTGCTTGATAATCAGAAATATGACCAGGAAGAATAACGACAACAGGAAGAAGCGGTATTTACTGGAAACGGCACTGAAAGAAAAGCCGAAATAGCTGATTTGAGGTATTGCCGCGATGCCTCGGTAAGAGTTGGTAATGTCGGAGAAGCTGGTAATTGTAAGGAAAATCAGCTGA
>CAYMMF010000074.1:0-9345 GCA_964391475.1 uncultured Propionibacteriaceae bacterium
GGAGGCGTTCGGCAAGGCCATTCGCGGCTTAGAGAACGGGCGCTCCGGCTTGGGCAACGCCAAAGACTTCCGTGAGCTGGGGCTCGCCGAGCTGCTCAACCGGTTGGCTGAGCCTTCCTCGGAGCGGCAATACCTGATGTACGAGGCGTTGCGGGCGGGCGCGACGGTCGTCCAACTTCACGAACTCACCCACATCAAAGAGTGGTTCATCGAGCAGATGGCTGAGCTGGTGGCACTCGAGCGCGAACTGGAGGCGTTCGCCGGTCGGCTCACCGATCTGCCCACCGACCTGCTTCGGCGCGCCAAGGTCGACGGTTTCGGGGACGCCTGGCTGGCGCAGATCCTCGCCGCGGACGAGTCGGCGATCCGGGCGCGGAGGCTGAACGAGGGCATCGTGCACCGTTACGAGGCCGTCCCGGTGAGCGGGGTCGAGAACGCGGAGTACTACTACTCCACGTACGAACCGCTCGAGGCAGACCACGACACCAGTGACAACGCGCGTCCGGCGTCCGGGGCGTCCACACCGAAAGTGATGGTGCTCGGCGGCGGCCCGAACCGCATCGGCCAAGGCATCGAGTTCGACTACTGCTGCGTCCACGCGGCGTACACGCTGGCCGACGCCGGCTTCGAGACCATCATGGTCAACTGCAACCCGGAAACAGTTTCGACCGACTACGACACCTCCGACAAGCTCTACTTCGAACCGTTGACGGTCGAGGACGTCCTGGCGATCTACCACCGTGAGAAGCCCGAGGGCATCGTCTGCCAGTTCGGCGGCCAAACCCCGCTCAACATCGCGGGCGAGTTGGAGGCGGCGGGCGTGCCGATTCTCGGCACCAGCCCCGAAACGATCGACCTAGCCGAAGATCGCGACCGGTTCCGCGTCATCATGGACCGGCTCGAGATTCCGATGCCGACCGCCGGCATGGCGGTAACCACTGATGAGGCGGTGGCTGAGGCGTCCAAGATCGGGTACCCGGTGATGGTCCGTCCCAGCTACGTGCTGGGTGGACGCGGAATGCAGATCGTCCACGACGAAGAAACCCTGCGCGTCTACATGGCAGAGGCCGAGGGGGTGACGGCGGATCGTCCGATTCTGATCGACCGGTTCCTCGACAACGCGCTGGAGTGCGAGGCGGACGCCTTGTGCGACGGCCGGGACGCGTTCGTGCCCGCCGTGATGGAGCACATCGAGTACGCGGGCGTGCATTCTGGCGACTCGGCTTGCCTGGTGCCGTCTGTGAGCATCTCGGCGAAACACCTCGAGGTGATCAAGGACTACACCCGACGGATCGCCATCGAACTCGGCGTGGTCGGGCTGATGAACGTGCAGTACGCGATCCACGATGGAACGGTCTACGTGCTGGAGGCCAACCCAAGGGCGTCGCGGACGGTGCCGCTGGTCAGCAAGGTGTGCAACGTCAACATGGCTCGACTCGCCACCCAACTGATGTTGGGGGCGACACTGGCCGAGCTCGAGATCGAACAGAAAGAGATCCCGTTCTTCGGTGCCAAGGAGTCTGTGTTCCCGTTCGGGGTGTTCCACGAGGTCGACCCGCTGCTGGGGCCAGAGATGCGCTCAACCGGCGAGGTGCTGGGGCTGGCCACGAGCCCAGGGTTGGCGTTCTTCAAAGCCCAAGAGGCCGCTCAAAGTGAGCTGCCCACATCTGGGACGGTGCTGCTGACCGTAGCTGAACGCGACCGCGTCGACACCGGCGTGGGCAGCCCGGGCGCCAACGTCCTGACCGCAGCCAAGTTGTTCGTGGCGAACGGGTTCGCGATCAAAGCCACCGAGGGCACAAGGAAGTTCCTGGCCAAGCACGGGATCGATTCAGAATACGTCCGCAAGGTGCACGAGGGCTCCCCGAACATGGACGACGACGTTCGCTCCGGCGCGGTGCAGCTCGTGGTGAACAGCCCAGCCGGGGCGTCGTCGGAGTTCGACGACTCGTACGTGCGCAAAAGCGCCATCCGGATGAAGGTGCCGTACGTGACCACAACCCAGGGCGCGCTAGCTGCGGCAATGGGGATCGCAGCTCGGCGAGCTGGCAACGAGGCGGTCCGGTCGCTGCAGGAGTACCACAAGATGATCCGGTAGTGGTCGGGCGCGACACCTACACTGGCCCGGTGGATCTCACTGGCCTTTGTAACCTCGTAGCCTCCGAGCCAACCCTCGCGCAGGCGATCGGGCTGGCCCGCGAGGGTGCCGTCCGTTCGCTCGACGTGGTGGTGGCGGACGCCCTGCGGCCCCTGGCTGCTGCGGCGCTGACCGGTGAGACGGGGCGTCCATTGTTGATCGTCACCTCGACCTACCGCGAGGCGGAGCACCTCGCCGATGCGCTGGCCAGCCTGCTGCAGCAAGACGCCGTCGCCTACTACCCTGCGTGGGAGACCTTGCCGCACGAGCGGTTGTCGCCGCGTTCCGACATCGTCGGACGCCGGTTGGAGGTGCTTCGCAGGCTCGCCGGGAACGACGAGTTGCCAGAACCGAAGGTGATCGTCGCGCCCGTCCGTGCGGTGCTTCAGCCTCAGGTGGCCGGGCTCGGCGACCTGATCCCGGTCACGCTGACCGTCGGCGAAGAGCACGACCTGAACGAACTAGCCCGGTCGTTGGCACAAGCGGCATACACCCGCGTCGATCTGGTAGAGCACCGCGGCGAATTCGCGGTGAGAGGCGGGATCGTGGACGTGTTCCCACCGACGATGGAACACCCAGTCCGAATCGACTTCTTCGGCGACACCGTGGACGAGATTCGTCCGTTCACCGTCGCCGACCAACGCTCAACAGACGCAACTTGGGCCAGCGTCACGGCGGGGCCTTGCCGAGAGATGCTCGTCACCGACCAGGTGCGCGGCCGGGCAGCCGCCCACGCGGCAGACCCGGCGACGCCGTCCTCGATGCGCGAATTGTTCGAACGCATCGCCAACGGCCACGCGGTCGACGGGATGGAGGCGCTGGCGCCTGCATTGGTTGACCGGCTCGAGATGCTGGTGGACGTTGTGCCAGCCGAGACCCTCGTGGTGGTCAGCGACCCCGAACGGGTGCGCACCCGGGCCTTGGAACTCCACCAGACCTCGCGGGAGTTCGCGGACGCCGCCTGGCACGCCGCCGCTGAGAGCGGCCAGGCCCCAATCGACATGGACGCGTCGGCGTACAAGACGCTCGCCGACGTACGATCCGGCGCGCTGGAACGAGGCTTGAGTTGGTGGACTCTGTCTGACTTCGCCGAAGATCCCGAGTCGCTTCAGGTGAGGGCGACCACCAACGACGCGTTCAACGGCGACGTCGAGTCGGCTCTAAATGCGATCGCGGACGCCGTTGCCGACGGCTGGACGACGGTGCTGGTTGCCGACAATCCAGGACGCGCGGCGCGTCTGACGGATTTGCTGACCGAGCACGAACTGGCGTCCGCTGTCACCGTGGTGACCGCAGCCCTGGCCAAGGGGTTCAGGGCCGAAACGATCCGGTTGGCAGTGTTCACCGCAGGCGACCTGACCGGGCGATTCGACGTTGACAAAGCCGCAGCGAAGATGCCGGCGCGTCGCCGAAACACAATCGACCCGCTAGAGCTAAAGGCCGGTGACTACGTGGTTCACGAACGTCACGGGGTCGGGAAATACGTAGAGATGGGCCAGCGCACGGTGGCGGGGGCCGTCAGGGAGTACCTCGTGGTGGAGTACGCCCCCAGCAAGCGAGGCCACCCCGGCGACCGGCTGTTCCTTCCCATGGATCAGCTCGATCAGATCTCTCGGTACGTCGGCGGCGAGATGCCGACCCTGGACAAGCTCGGTGGCTCCGATTGGGCCAAGCGTAAGAGTCGCGCCCGGCGGGCAGTCCGCCAGATCGCGGCTGAACTCATCAAGCTTTACGCGGCCCGGCAGGCATCCAGGGGGCATGCATACGGCCCCGACAACCCGTGGCAGCACGAGCTTGAGAACGCGTTCAGCTACGTGGAAACCCCAGACCAACTGGCCGCGATCACCGACGTTAAAGCCGACATGGAGCAAATCGTTCCGATGGACCGCCTCGTCTGCGGCGACGTCGGCTTCGGCAAGACCGAGATCGCCGTCCGAGCCGCTTTCAAGGCGGTCATGGACGGCAAGCAGGTGGCCGTCCTGGTGCCCACCACGTTGTTGGTGCAGCAGCACCTCGCAACGTTCGCCGAGCGTTACGCAGGTTTCCCGGTGACGGTCGCGCCCCTGAGCAGGTTCTCCACGGCGTCCGAGACCAAGAAGGTGATCGCCGGGTTGGCGGACGGCACGGTGGACGTGGTGGTCGGCACCCACAGGCTGCTCTCCGACTCGGTTGCTTTCAAGGATCTGGGCCTGGTGATCATCGACGAGGAGCAGCGCTTCGGCGTCGAGCACAAGGAGCAGCTCAAGGCGCTGCGCACCAACGTAGACGTGCTGGCCATGTCGGCGACGCCGATCCCACGTTCGCTTGAGATGGCGATCACTGGAATCCGGGAGCTCAGCGTCATCGCCACCCCACCCGAAGAGCGACACCCGGTATTGACGTTCGCCGGGCCGTACGAGGACGGCCAGGTGAGGGCCGCACTCAGACGCGAACTCGCCCGCGAGGGTCAGGTGTTCTTCATCCACAACCGGGTGAGCTCGATCGAACGGGCGGCTGCTCGCCTTCGCGACCTGGTTCCAGAAGCCAGGATCGCGGTCGCCCACGGCCAGATGAACGAGAACGTCCTGGAACAGGTGATGCTCGACTTTTGGGAGCGGCGCGTTGACGTCCTGGTGTGCACCACCATCATCGAGGCGGGGCTAGACATTTCGACGGCAAACACGCTGCTGATCGAGCGTGCCGACCAGCTGGGGCTTTCGCAGCTCCACCAGCTTCGCGGGAGGGTCGGACGCGGACGCGAGCGCGGCTACGCGTACTTCCTCTACCCACCGGACAAGCCACTAACCCAAGCCGCACACGACAGGTTGGCGACCATGGCCGTCCACACCGACCTGGGTGCGGGGATGGCAATCGCGATGAAAGACCTAGAGATCCGCGGTGCCGGCAACCTGCTGGGCGGGGAGCAATCCGGGCACATCGCAGACGTCGGTTTCGACCTGTACTTGCGGCTGGTGGGCGAGGCGGTGGCCGAGGTTCGCGGTGAAGATGCCGAACCGGAGCCCGAAATGCGAATCGAGCTGCCGGTCGAGGCGCACCTGCCGGTCGACTACGTGGAATCCGAACGGCTCCGGCTCGAGATGTACAAGCGGCTCGCCGGGGTGCGTAACAACGACGAGCTGGCCCAGGTGAGCGACGAACTGCTCGACCGGTACGGTGCGCTGCCCGAACCGGTGATTGCGCTGCTTGAGGTGACTCGATTCAGGCTGCTTTGCCGCGAGGTCGGGATCACCGAGGTGGTTTCCACCAGTCAGGCGATTCGCTTCAGCCCTGCCGACCTGCCGGATTCCCGTCAGCTTCGGCTCAACCGCCTATACCCCGGTGCGAAAATCCTCAAGGCCGCCGGGCACGTCGTCGTTCCCCGTCCGATGACCGCGAAGGTAGGGGGAAGCCCAATCGTGGGGTCTGAGCTGTTGGAATGGGCGTCCGGGGTGGTAACTGGCATCTTTGGGCCGTGAGCGACGGCTATGCTGGGGCAGGGAAAACCCGTCAACTTCGAAGGAGCAGTAATGGGTATCGGCTTTCGGAAGTTCGCTGTAGCAGGTGTCATCGCAGCGTTGGCGCTGACCGGGTGCGCGCAGGATCCCAACGTGGCCGCTCGGGTGGGTGATGTCACGATCCTCGACAGCGACGTCCAGCAAGCCACCACGGTCGTCAGCGAAGCGTTCGACGTCAGTGAGGGCGAAGCGCGTGCAGTTGCGTTCGCGGCCTTGATGCGTGGCGCGTTCGCCGAGACCCTCCAGGTCAAGCACGGGCACACTGTCACCCCTGCAGAGCGTGAAGAAGTGATGGCCGCAAATCCTGATCTGGCCATGCTCGACGTCAACGAACAAACCCGCCCGCTAGCCGACGGTGTCGCCGACAGCATCGTCATGGCGCAGTGGCTGGGCCAGGAGCGGCTCCCCGAAGAGATCGCCGGCCTTGATGTGACCATGAACCCCCGTTACGGCAAGTGGAACCCACAAACAGGTGAGTTCGGCGGCAGCGGCAGCCTCTCGCGTCCGGCTGAGGTCGCCAATCCGTGACGGCTGCCTCCTACCCCGAGTTGGGGCGGCTGGTTGGCGTGATGCACACGCTGCGAAGCGAGTGTCCGTGGGACGCCGCCCAGTCACATCTGTCGTTGGTCAACTACCTGATTGAAGAGACCGCCGAGGTCATCGAGGCGATCGAAACCAACGACGATGAACTGGCCGAAGAACTCGGAGACCTGCTGCTTCAGGTGGTCTTCCACGCTGAAATCGCAGCCGAAGAGGGTCGCTTCACGATCGAGGACGTGGCCCGCGGCATCTCAGACAAGCTGGTTCACCGCCACCCGTACGTGTTCGAAGACGCCGGCATCCCCGACGACCTCGACGCCTCGTGGGAGCAGCGCAAACGCGCTGAGAAAGGTCGAGCCTCGGCGCTGGACGGCATCCCGGATTCGCTGGCGACCCTAGCCCGACTAGGCAAAGTGATCTCGCGAGCCCGGTCCCACCAGGTGGATTTGGAGTTGGCGTCCGGCCCGATCACCGCCGAGCAGGTGGGACGCCAGATCGTCTCGCTGGTTGCCCGTGCGCAAGTCAGCGGGGTGGACGCCGACCAGGCCGCCCGAGCGGCGTTGCGAGCACTGGAATCCGAAATCGTGGCCGCCGAGGCGACAGACTGAGCTGGATTTAGCGCTGGGCGGCCAGCGCAAACCCGTGGTCGGGCGCCTTGTGTGCGAGCCAGCCGACGACGAGCGCCGGAATCAGCAGGACGCCGGACGCCAAGCTCAGCCCGCTATAGCCGATGGCGGCTAGCACCGGGCCGCCGACCATCGCAGCGGCAGCCCCACTGTAAGACATCACGGCGTCCGTGGCCCCCTGCAACGGAACCCGAACCTCGCCGGAGTCGACGTTAGCCAGAAGCGCAGACGATGAGATCAAAGCGGCCGACCACCCCAATCCTAAAAGCGTGAGTGCAGCGACGGTCACCGGCAGGTCGGCGTCCCACCCGGCGATCCAACCCAAGCCGACAGACACTGCGAGCGTCACCAGGGCGGCGAGCGCGAGTTTCATCGCCCCGAACCGGTCAGCCAGCCAGCCGAAGACCGGGCTGAACGCGTACATGCCGAGGATGTGCAGGCTGATCACCATTCCGATCACCTGCAAACCGTGGTGGTGGTCGGCCAGATGCACAGACGTCATCGACATCAACCCGACCATGACGGCGTGGGCGACTGCGATCAGAAGAACCGCGAACCGTGCCACCGGGTGCTTCGACGCCCACTTCAGCGCCGCGGGGGCGCTGACAGCGCGCTTCGGACGAGCCTGCTGCTGCCCCTGATCCTGCGTCGGAAGGCCACCCGGAAGCAGGAGGCCGATGATAATGCCAGCCGCGGCGAACGCGACCACCGCGAAAAGGTAAGGCCCGGCGAGTTCGGGCAGGCCGACCCGGTTGCCAGCAGCAGCGCCAGCCCCCATCAGGTTGGGACCCATCACAGAGCCGATAGTTGTCGCCCAGATGACCAGCGACATGGTCTTAGCCCGCGACTGCGGTGCTGCGCTGTCGGACGCCGCATACCGGGTCTGGAGGTTCGCCGCTTGGGCGGCGCCGAACGCGGTGAGCCCCGCTAGTAGCAACACCAATGAGCCGATCGCGGCAGCCCAAAGCACGACCAACCCGCCTACAAGCGACACCGCGTACCCAACGGTGAGGGCGCGTCGGCGTCCAGCCCGGGCGGCGATGGACGCCAGCGGCACCGCCGCCAACCCGGCCCCCAACACGCTGGCCGCCTGGCCAACCCCGGCCCACGCGGTGCCGCCGATGTACTGGGTGAGCAGCGCGCCCACCGAGATGCCGGACGCCACCCCAATACCGCCGAGGATGTTGCTGACGATGAGAACCCACAGGCTGCGGGAGGCGTTCGAAGCTGACATGGGCATCACCATACGACCTGACCGCGCTGGGCCCGCCACCCGAGCCGCCGGTTTAGTAGGGTTAGCACTGTTAGCTTTCACGACGAAAGGCACGCAACGTGGCAACCATCGAATTCATCGACGCACGTGAGATTCTCGACTCCCGTGGCAATCCAACTGTTGAGGTCGAGGTCATCCTCGACGACGGGGCCGAGGGCCGCGCCGGAGTTCCGTCCGGCGCATCGACCGGAGCATTCGAGGCCGTTGAGCTCCGCGATGGCGACAAGGGGCGCTACGGGGGCAAGGGCGTCCTAAAGGCGGTCCAGAACGTGCAGGAACAGATCGGTCCCGAACTGCTGGGCTGGGAGGCCGACGACCAGCGCGCCATCGACATGGCGATGCTCGAACTCGACGACACCCCCAACAAGGCCAAGCTGGGCGCGAACGCGATCTTGGGCGTTTCGCTCGCTGTCGCGCATGCGGCTGCCGAATCGGCAGACCTGCCGCTGTTCCGCTACGTGGGCGGCCCCAACGCGCACGTGCTCCCCGTTCCGATGATGAACATCCTCAACGGGGGCTCGCACGCCGACTCCAACGTCGACATCCAAGAGTTCATGATCGCTCCGATCGGGGCGTCCTCGTTCTCTGAGTCGCTGGAGTGGGGCACCCGGGTCTACCACGCGCTCAAGTCAGTGCTGAAGGACCGCGGGCTTTCCACCGGTCTGGGTGATGAGGGTGGCTTCGCGCCGAACCTCGCCAGCAACGCCGAGGCGCTCGACCTGATCATCGTCGCCATCGAGGCGGCGGGTCTCAAGCCAGGTTCCGACATCGCGCTGGCGCTCGACGTCGCTGCAACCGAGTTCTGCGCCGACGGCGTCTACTCGTTCGAGGGCGGCTCGAAGACGGCCGACGAAATGATCGAGTACTACGCAGGCCTAGTGGCGAACTACCCGCTGGTTTCGATCGAGGATCCGTTGGACGAAGACGACTGGGACGGCTGGAAGAAGATCACCGACGCCCTCGGCGACAAGGTTCAACTCGTCGGCGACGACCTGTTCGTCACCAACCCCGAGCGGCTAGCCCGCGGCGTCGAAACCAGCACCGCGAATGCTCTGCTGGTCAAGGTGAACCAGATCGGTTCGCTCACCGAGACCCTGGACGCGGTGGAACTCGCCCACCGCAACGGATTCCGCTGCATGATGTCGCACCGTTCCGGTGAGACCGAAGACGTGACGATCGCCGACTTGGCTGTGGCCACCAACTGCGGCCAGATCAAGACTGGCGCACCGGCTCGTTCCGAGCGGGTAGCCAAGTACAACCAGTTGCTCCGCATCG
>CAYMMF010000075.1:0-3823 GCA_964391475.1 uncultured Propionibacteriaceae bacterium
TTTCACGTAGTCGACCAGGCCGTTCTCGTAGAGGAACGTGTCGGCGATCGGGTCGCCCTCGTCGTCGACGTGGCCATCACGCAGGTCCACGATGGAGATCTTGAGTCCCTTGTTGAGGAAGCACATCTCGCGGAAGCGGCTGACCAGTGTGTCCCAGTTGTAGTGCGTGGTCTCGAAAATCTTGGGTGAGGCGTAGAAGGTGATCGTGGTGCCAAGCTCGTCGGCTTCGGTGAGCGGGAGCATGCGGCGCAGGTCGGCGTCCGGTTCACCGAGGCTGAACGACTGGCGCCAGTTGTAGCCGTCGCGGCGCACGTCGACGATGAAGTGGTCGCTGAGCGCGTTGACGACGGACGCCCCAACGCCGTGCAGGCCGCCTGAGACCTTGTACCCGCCGTCGCCGAACTTGCCGCCCGCGTGCAGGACGGTCAGCGCCAGGGTGACCGCCGGAATCCCTTCTTTGGGGTGGATGTCAACCGGGAAACCGCGCCCATTGTCGGTGACCCGGACGCCGTCGCCGGGTAAAAGCTCAACGGTGATCGTGTCGCAGAAGCCGGCAAGCGCTTCGTCCACGGAGTTATCGACGATCTCGTACACCAGGTGGTGCAGGCCACGTTCACCGGTCGAACCGATGTACATGCCGGGCCGCTTGCGGACGGCCTCTAGGCCCTCCAGGACGGTGATGGCGCTCGCATCGTATGAACCATCAGTAACCGCGGTCGCGACCGCGCCTGCTGTGCGGGCAGAGTTGGAATCTGTCGTCACCGGTTGGCTCTCCTAGCAAGAAAAACACCGCCCCTAGAAAACCAGTGGGCGGCACACCACGAATCGTGTCTATTCTAGCTGGTTTGCACCAAATGCCTGGTACCCGCGACCGTCAGATGGGCCCTCAAACGGGAAAAAAGGCCATTTACGCTAACGCAACCCCTTGATGCGGCCCCCCGTACTACGAGGACTGTTGGATTGTTTGAGCCCGGATTTCCCAACGATGTTCACTCTCCGACGACACCGGGGGCATCGGCGAGTGAACATCAACCGTAGGTATCGCGCGGGCCTCGACCGCGGACGACCCGTGGCCCCTTCCGCCAATCCGGGGCGTCCGGGCCCAGAATGTTCAACCGCTTGATGGTGCCGTCGCCCAGCGAGGCGTTCAGCTTGGCCATCAATTGGGGTGCCAGTAGCCGAAGCTGGGTCGCCCAAGCCGTCGAGTCGCACCTCACCAAAACCACCCCGCGCTCGTACGCCTCTGGGCGCGAGTGCTCGGCGACTGCGTCCCCCACAAGCTCGGGCCAGCGTCCCAATAACAGGTGGACGTTCACCCGGGTCGACCAACCCCGGGACGCGATCACGTGCTCCAGTGCTTCCCCCAGTGGCTGCGGGTCTGAAGCCCCCCTGCTGCCCTGCTTCCTCGCACCTTTCTGGGCGGACGGCTTGCGTCTTCGCGGCTCCGGCAACGGCGTTTGATGAGAGATGGCGTCCGCGATCTCGCGCGCCAAATCCAACCCAGTTGGATCCGGAAGCTCGGGCGTTTCAGTCACGAATCGTCACCTTCCCGTCTGCGACGAAGAACGTGCGTCCCCCCAGCGACTGCGGGACGTCGGACGCCACGGCCGCGGTGACCAGCAGTTGCTCGGCGTCCCTCACCCTGCTCGCGAGCCGGTCGCGGCGAACCTCGTCGAGCTCGGCGAAGACGTCGTCCAGTATCAGCACCGGCTGCAGACCGTCGGCTTGCAAGACGACGAAACTGCCCAGCCGCAACGACAGCGCGAGTGACCACGATTCGCCGTGGCTGGCGTACCCCTTCGCGGGAAGCTCCCCCAACCAGATGGCGATGTCGTCGCGGTGCGGCCCGACCAGACAGACTCCGCGGGCGATCTCTTCCGATCGTCGCTGGCGCATCCGCTCGACCAACGTGGCTTTGAGCTCTTCCGGGCTGCCGACCTCTGCCACCGGCTCCCCCGGCTGCGGGTCGAGATCCAAAGACGACGACCTGTACGCGATACCAGCCACGTTGTTGACTGGGGCAATCGCCAGGTATGCCTGCGCCACCGCGTCCGCCATGTCGGTCAACGTCGCCAGTCGAGCGTGAACCATTTCTGCACCCAAGGTGGCCAGTTGGTCGTCCCACACATCCAATGTGGCGGACGACGCGTCATCAATCTGGCCGCGACGTCCGGCCAGCGACTTCAGCAGGGTTGAGCGTTGCCGCAGCACCCGCTCGTAGTCGGCGCGCACCGCCGCCAACCTCGGCCACCGCTGGACGAGCAGGTCATCCAAAAACCGTCGACGCTCAGCGGGATCACCCTTCACCAGGGCGAGGTCGTCGGGCGCAAACAGCACCACCCGCAGCGCCCCCAGCAAGTCTCGGGGACGCCGCAACGCCCCGCGATTCAAAGACGCCTTGTTGGCGCGTCCCGCGTTGATCGCAATCTCAAGGTCGAGGGTGCGTTCATCGTCCAAACCGGCCTGGACGCGCGCCCTGATCACCGACCGCGTACAACCCGCCCTGATCAGGGGTGCGTCGGACGCCACCCGATGCGACCGCAACGACCCGAGGTATTCGATCGCCTCGACCAGGTTAGTTTTGCCCTGGCCGTTGCGCCCAGTGAAGATCGTGACCCCGGGCGAAAGCTCAAGGTCGACGTGCTCGTATGAGCGAAAATCCACCAGGGTCAACCGGGTCACGAGCAAAGCGAACCTCCCCGATCGGACCCTCGTGAATCGACATTCACGAGGTGAATGATCACACAGCCACAACTCACGCAGGCAAACGCATCAGCATGATGACGTGCCGGTAGTCGTCCAGCGGTTCACCAGCCATGTCTTGCAGCGGCGTGACAAGGCACGGCTTGCCCGGAGCAGTGAACGCCAGGTTCACGTACGGGGTGTCGAGAGCATTCAAGGCGTCCAGCAGGTAGTGCGGGTTGAAGCCGGCCGCCAACATGGAAAGCCCCTCACCCGTGTGGTCGGTCACCTCTGCCTCGACGGCCTCGGCGCCCTGGGCCTGATCGCCGGTGGCGGCCTCGAGAATGATCTGCCCCTCCGAAATCAGCATCCGAAGTGGGGTGTTCCGTTCGGCTACCAAAGAGATCAGGCGGACCGCGGCCGTCACCTCGGCGGTGTTCGCCCGGACGGTCAGCATCGGTTTGATGTTCATCAGGTGCCGCACCTTGGGGAATTCTCCGTCCAACAGGCGGGTGGTGATCTCGCGAACCCCAGACGAGCCCTCGCCAGCAAAGCCGATCAGGCCATCCCCCGATTCGGTCGCCGCCAGGCTGACCGTGACCTGCTCGCCGCTGGTCATCGACTTGGCGGTCTCTGAAAACACCTTCGCGGGGACGAGAGCGGCACCGCCAGCGTTTGCCGACGCCGGGTTCCACCTCAACTCACGAAGAGCCATGCGGTAGCGGTCAGTCGCCAGCAGCGACAGCGTGTCACCCTCGATCTCGACCCGGACGCCAGTGAACACCGGCAACAACTCGTCGCGCCCGGCAGCAACGACCACCTGCGAAACAGCCTTGGCGAACTCGGTGCTGTTGACGGTGCCGGTCGACTCTGGCATGTCGGGAAGTGCCGGGTATTCGTCCAACGGCATCGTCTGCAGCGTGAACCTGGCGCTGCCACAGGTTAGTTCGGCGCGAAGCTCGTCTGCCTCGATGAACACCGGCTTGTTCGGCAGCATGCGCGCAATGTCTGACAATAATTTGCCCGAAACCAGCGCCATCCCCTCTTCGGTGACGGTTGCCGGGGCGCTGATCTTGGCTGAAGTTTCGTAGTCGAAGCTCGAAAGGACGACCTCGTCCCCCTTCGCCTCAACCAGAAGACC
>CAYMMF010000075.1:3833-4929 GCA_964391475.1 uncultured Propionibacteriaceae bacterium
TAGATTACGAGCCGCCCACGAGACAGCATCTGCCAAGACGTCGCGCTCTAGTTTGATCTTCAACTCGATGCTCCTGGTCCAAGACTTGTTTGGGGTGATCATATCGGTCCGGTGGGATTCCCCACATGAGGCGTCCCCCTGACTTAGAAGAAATGAAGATGATCATTAATTAGTAATCGTCTTAACGGCTGTGAATTCGGTGGACAAGGGGTAAAACCGCTCGTCAACTCGCGTGTCCGCCTGGGGATGGTGGTGTGGACGCCGTGGTTGGAAGCCGGTTCGGGTGTGGACGCCGAATCCTGCACTTCACTATCCACAGCAAGTAGGGGTTATCCACAGACGAATATGTGTACAACTACTTAATCAAATGATGCCGCTTCAGGGAGTTTGAGGCGCACGTCAGTTCAGGGGGTGGATTCCTAGACGCCGGATTGTTTGATCCGGTTGGTCAGCTCGGTCACCTGGTTGTAGACAGAGCGCCGCTCCGACATAAGGTGCTTGATCTTGCGCTCGGCGTGCATCACGGTGGTGTGGTCGCGGCCCCCAAAAAGTTGGCCGATCTTGGGCAAAGACAGGTCGGTGTATTCGCGGCACAGGTACATGGCGATCTGGCGGGCGGTGACAAGGACGTGGGTCCGCGACTGTGAGCACAGATCGTCCACGGTGATGCCGAAGTAGTTGGCGGTATGCGACATGATCGCCACCGGAGTGATCCGCGCCTCCCCACTGTCGGGGATCAGATCTTTCAATACGGCCTGGGCCAGTTGAACGTCGACTGGTTGCTTGTTGAGGCTGGCGAATGCGGTGACACGGATCAGCGCCCCCTCCAACTCGCGGATGTTGCTTATGATTCGGCTTGCGATGAACTCCAACACTTCGGAGCCAGCAGTCAACTGCTCGGCCGTCGCCTTCTTGCGAAGGATTGCGATCCGAGTCTCCAAGTCGGGGGGTTGGATGTCGGTCATCAAGCCCCACTCGAACCGGCTTCGGAGCCTAGGCTCCAGCGCTTCAAGCAGTTTCGGCGGACGATCAGACGTCAACACGATCTGCTTTTGGGCATTGTGAAGCGTGTTGAACGTGTGGAAGAACTCTTCCT
>CAYMMF010000075.1:4939-9248 GCA_964391475.1 uncultured Propionibacteriaceae bacterium
AAAGCGGGAGCGCATGCGTTCGTCCAGCGTAGACATCGCCTTGGGCGGACGATCCGAGCTGATCACAATCTGCTTATCCATCTGATAGAGGGTGTTGAAGGTGTGGAAGAACTCTTCCTGGGTCTGAATCTTCGATTCCAGGAACTGGATGTCGTCCAGAAGAAGGACGTCCACCTCGCGGTAGGTACGCCGGAACTCCATCGTCCGATTCTCAGAAATGGCGTTGATGAAGTCGTTGGTGAGTTCTTCGGTCGAGACGTATTTGATGCGAACGTGCGGAAGGTAGCTGCGGACGTAGTGCCCGATGCCATGCAGAAGGTGGGTCTTCCCGAGCCCGGACTGCCCGTAGATCATCAACGGGTTGTAGCTCTTGCCGGGGGCTTCAGCCACGGCGACCGCGGCCGCGTGAGCGAACCGGTTAGAAGAGCCGATCACGAAGTTGTCGAATGTGTACTTCGGGTTCAACCGCAGATTGCTGTTGTCGGCCGACATCGAAGTGACTGGTTGCTGGGCCATCGGGATCAGCAGGGTGGGTTGAGCTTGCTCGGGATCTGCCAACTGATCCATTTCCGCTTCCAGTTCGACCTCTAGCTCTGGGTCTATGGTGACCGCCAGGTGGATCGATCGCCCGAAGTGGCCACTTAGTTGTTCTTCGATCCAACCACGTTGTCGGGTCTCGATCCGTTCCCGGGTGAACTCGTTGCCGACCGCTACTACAAGCGTCGAATCGTGGAGCGCGAGCGCCTTTGTTCCCTGCAACCAAGCCCGCGTCGGAGCGTCCGCGCTAGTGAACACGTGTTTCCAGGCGTCCGAGATGGAGATTTCAGACCAATCAGTCATCATCCCCCCTAGTCGGAAGCGAATCCACAGCGTTGTCCACAGATGTGGAAGGGAGCAGCGACTCACCGGCGTATGCCCCGCGGCTCCTCGGAGACAAACTCCCGAGATGGATACGGTAGCGATCCGACGGTCGCGAAGCAACCAGACCCATAAAAGCGTATCCCGGCATCGGCGTGTCGGCTCGACATCGGTGCAAACTACTCAGTTTGCCCGCGAGCAAGGTTGCCGCGTATCGTTGGACAGTCGCTGTCAAGGCGACGCCTGCGTCCACGTGGGCGCAGTAGTCCGATATTTCAGTCGAATGGGAGAACGGCGTGAGCAAGCGCACTTTCCAGCCGAGCAACCGGCGTCGCAGCCGCACCCATGGCTTCCGCCTTCGCATGCGGACCCGTGGAGGGCGAGCAATCCTGGCTGCCCGTCGCCGCAAGGGTCGCACGCGTCTCGCGGGCTGAAGCCCCGAGCCACAGTGCTTCCTCAACAGCAACGGATCCGACACCCTGACCAGTTCCGCGCGATCGTGAGGCGCGGCGTCCGGGTAAATCGCCGGACCCTGGTTATGCACGCCCTCACGTCGGACGCGCCCGCGTCCCGTGCGGGTTTCGTGGTCTCCAAAGCTGTTGGGGACGCCGTCGCCCGCAACCGGGTGAAGCGCAGGCTGCGCCACCTCGCGCGAGGGCGGATTGACGCCGCGCAGCGTCCCCTCGACGTTGTAGTTAGGGCACTTCCAGCGGCGACAACAGGCGATCTTGCCGGTGACTTCGAATCTGCTTGGGACGCCGCGGCCGCGAAGTTGGGAGCGCAGTGAAGTACCTCCTCATCGGGTTCATGAAGTTGTGGCGGGCTGTGATCAGCCCGCTGTACGGCGACGTCTGCAAGTTTTACCCAACATGCTCCGAATACGCCCTGCATTCCTTCGAGCAGCACGGCGCCGTTAGAGGCACCGTTTTGACAACCAAGCGCGTCGTGCGCTGCCACCCCTGGTCGCTTGGCGGGTACGACCCGGTACCCACAGACCTCAATAACCAAGGCAAGTGATGAATCCACTGTTGCTCCCACTAGACATCTGGTCGTCGATCGGCGGCGCGATGAACGCGATGATGCAGCCGATCTACTGGTCCATCTCCGGAATCCTGGTGGGGTTCCACACGATGTTCAGCCAGTTTCTGGATCCCGAGTCGGGGTTGGCGTGGACGCTGGCGATCATCTCTTTGACCGTTGTGATCCGGACGGCGATGATCCCGCTGTTCGTCAAGCAGATCAACAGCTCACGTAAAATGCAGTTACTCGGGCCGCGATTGAAGGAACTGCAGGCTAAGTACGGCAGCGACCGAGAAAAGCTCGGTCAAGAGACCATGAAGATGTACAAGGACGAAGGGGTCAACCCTGCGGCGTCCTGTCTTCCGATCCTGCTGCAAATGCCGATCTTCATCGGGCTGTTCCGGGTGCTCAATGGGGCAGCGCGCAACCAGCCCGAGGGGCACTTCTTCACAAACAACCAGGATCTCGTTGACTCGTTGAGGAACGCCCAACTGTTCGGGGCTGACATCTCCGGCACTTTCATGCCGTTCGAGACGTTCGGGGCCACCCAATGGGTCGCCTTGTTCCTGATCATCGCGATGACCAGCTCACTGTTCGTCACCCAGTTGCAGCTCATGCGCAAGAACATGCCACCAGAAGCTCTGACCGGGCAGATGGCGCAACAACAAAAGATGATGCTGTACCTGTTCCCGATCATGTATCTGTTCTTCGGCGTCAGCATTCCGATCGGCGTCATGCTCTACTGGTTCGCCTCGAACCTGTGGACGCTCGGCCAGCAGTACATCCTCATTCGCAACAACCCGACACCGAACACTCCGGCGTACATCGACTGGGAAGAGCGCATGCGGGCCAAGGGCAAGGATCCCCAAGAGATCATCAACAAGCGCCTGGGCATCAAGAAGCCGAAAGCGACCGAGTCGTCCGACCCAACGAAGGTGGCCAGGCAGGGAACAGACCGATCTACAACGGTTTCCGACGACTCCCCCGCTGACACCGGTACCGCCGCTGACAACGGCGGAAAACAGCAGATAGAACGCCAGCAGCCACGCAAGTCGTCACGCGCTGCGCGTAAGAAGAAGTGACCGCGCTCACGCGGAGAACATTCCTAAGGAGATTTGATGTCGAACGACGAAGAGACCTTGGTCGAAACGAGAGCTGACGCGGTGGAAGCAGAACAGACGGAAGTGACCGAGGTGGCCGAAATGGCCGACGCTGCGTTTGAGGTTGAGTCGGTTGAGGCTGAACAGGCTGATGCCGCCGTGGTTGAGGTTGAGCCCACCGGTGAGGTTGACGAGACATCGGACGCGGAGGCGTCCGACAATGATGACGAGGCTGCGACAACCGGATCCCGACGAAGCCGTCGCGAAGAGGCGTTGACCAACGAGGGTGAGATCGCAGCCGACTATCTTGAAGAGTTGCTCGACATCGCAGACATGGATGGCGACATCGACACGTTCAACGAGGGTGGACGGGCCCACGTGTCGATCCTGACCGACTCGGAGGTGCTTGTCGGCCGTGATGGCGAAGTTCTGGAGGCACTCCAAGAGCTAGCGCGGCTCGCCGTAATGACCAAGAGTGGCCATCGCAGCCGACTGATGCTCGACATCGCCGGCCACCGCGAGAAGCGCCGCACCGTACTGCAGGATCTCGCCCGGGACGCCGTAGCCGAAGTCACTGCGACTGGTGAGGCCGTCCGGCTCTCACCCATGAACCCGTTCGAACGCAAGGTTGTTCACGACGCCGTTGCGAACGCCGGCTTGGTTAGCGAATCTGAAGGCGAGGAGCCGAACCGTCGCGTTGTAGTAATGCCGCGTGGCTGAGCTGGCGGGTTTTGAGGCTGCTCGCGAAGTCTTCGGAGCCGAGGTTGGCGTCGCCGAGCGGTACGTCGACATTCTCGCTACCCGCGGTGTCGAGTGGGGTCTGATCGGGCCGCGAGAGACGCAGCGGCTATGGGATCGACACGTGCTCAACAGCATGGCTGTCAGCGATTCGATTCCGCCCGATTCGTTCGTGGTGGATGTTGGATCAGGTGCAGGGTTGCCGGGCATTCCGCTGGCGATCGGACGGCCGGATCTAAAGATCACGCTGCTGGAATCGATGGAGCGTCGCACACGATTCCTGGAAGAGGTCGTCTCAGACTTGGGGTTAGCCGACCGGGTGCGGGTCATTCGAGGGCGCGCCGAAGAACACAGGGAAACCTACGACATTGTGACGTCCCGCGCGGTGGCAAGGATGCCGCAGTTGCTTCAATGGTGCGCTCCCCTACTCGCGCGAGACGGCCGAATTGTCGCGTTGAAGGGACAGTCAGCCAAAGGAGAGGTCTCAGAGGCACGACCGGTAGCGCGGAGACACGGGCTGAGGTGCCGAGCTTTTACGGTGCGGGTTCACGACGGTGCAGAAGAAACCTGGGTAGTGGTTTGCGAATAGCCGC
>CAYMMF010000076.1:0-3079 GCA_964391475.1 uncultured Propionibacteriaceae bacterium
AACCCGTGTACACGGATTTGCAGTCCGTTGCCTCGCCTCTCGGCCACTCCACCGGCGAAGACCGGCCTCGTTTGCCTTCAAGGGACGAGACCCTCTCCGAGCGGACGACGGGATTCGAACCCGCGACCCTCACCTTGGCAAGGTGATGCTCTACCAGCTGAGCCACGTCCGCCTGCGCCTTTGTGGGAACTAGTCCCGTTCAGGTGCATGGATCACCATAGCGGACCCAGCGCACAACAACAAAATCAATCCGGCAGTTTTCTAGATTGGCGCGCAACCGCGATCGTGGGCTATCGTGGATCGTCGCAAGGGCGATTGGCGCAGTGGTAGCGCGCTTCGTTCACACCGAAGAGGTCACTGGTTCGAACCCAGTATCGCCCACCAAGGAAACCCGCTCTGACCAAGGGATTAGCTAGTGCGGGTTTCTTTTGTGCAACACGCTTGCAACAAGGCGTCCGGTTGTCATCATTCATGACGTGAGTTGACGGTCAAACGCAACTAGAGTTGACGTCGAACTCGCCCTGCAAGGCAAACATGTCGAGCATGCGGCACGCTTGCGATACGTAGAGGTCATCGTCGAGATCAGAGACAATCGTCCGCTGAGCCAACAACCCCATGGCTTGACCAACGATCAGCATCGCCAACGTTTCAGCACGAGAGTTGGCGTCCGCGATCTGTCGTTTCTGCAACCACCTCTCCAGCTCAGCAACGACCTTGGCTCGCCCATCGGCCATCAAATCCTGAACCAGCACTCGCAGTTGGGGTTCCTGAGACGAGCCTGCCCAAAGTTGCAGAATCAAAGTCGATTGGATCTCACCCCTGATCACCATGTCGACAACAGAGCGGAACAAGTCAGACGGCGCCAGCCCCTCCCCTGCCCGCGCCGCCAACGCTTCCTGGAGCGGTTCGGCGATTATTCGATGGGCAACGGCCAGCACGATCTCGTTCTTGCCAGCGAAATGGTGATAGATGGTTCCGGTTGAGGCCCCCGAGGCTGCGATGATCCCAGAGATGGACGTCGCCCGCACTCCTTTGGCGCGAATCAACTGGGATGCAGCTTCAATAATGCTGTCCCGTTTGGTGACTCGTTGCGCGCACATGCATTCCTCCAGGTGAGAAATAGACTACAGTACTAGAACGATCGTTCGGTTACTGGAATGGCAAGTTAATGTCAACTCTTTCGCTTGGCCTCGACATCGGGTCGACCACCGTGAAGGCGGTTGTGCTCGACGGTGGTCGCGTCTTATTTTCCGATTACCGTCGCCACCACGCGGACGTCCGCGGCGAAGTCCGCGCTCTCCTTGATCGCATCGGACGGATGCTGCCGAACCTCTCCATGGCCGCTGCAGTTACCGGATCCGGTGGCCTCCAGGTTGCCGAACTGATGGGCGTCCCCTTCGTGCAGGAGGTAATCGCCGCGACCGAGGCCATCGAAAGATACCACCCCGAAGCAGATGTAGTGATCGAGTTGGGCGGCGAGGACGCCAAGATCACCTACCTGAAACCCGTCCCAGAACAACGCATGAACGGCACATGCGCTGGTGGAACTGGGGCGTTCATCGATCAGATGGCAACGCTTCTGCATACCGACGCGGCCGGGTTGGACGCCCTGGCTGAACGCTTCGAACGCCTCTACCCCATCGCATCCCGCTGCGGGGTATTCGCCAAAAGCGACGTGCAACCTCTGCTCAACCAAGGAGCGTCACACCCCGACATTGCGGCGTCCGTATTCCAAGCGGTAGCCACCCAAACCATCGCCGGGTTGGCGTGCGGGCGTCCTATCCGCGGCAACGTCGTCTTGCTCGGTGGCCCACTCCACTTCCTGCCGCAACTTCGTAAAGCCTACGAACGGGTGCTGGCTGATCAGGTCAACTCGTTCACCACCCCGAAGTCTGCACAGCTTTATGTCGCCATCGGGGCTGCCCTGCTCGCCTCCGGCGACGACGTGTTCGTGAGCCAGTTGGCGCAGGCGCTGGCGACGCGCCAGGCGTCCATGCCCATCGTGTCGTCGGCAATGCCGCCACTTTTCGAGGACGACGAGGCGCGGAAGGAGTTCGAAGCGCGACACTCCCGAGCGTCCGTGCGTCATGGCGACCTGTCGAGTGCAGATGGACCACTTTTCTTGGGCATCGATGCGGGTTCGACAACCATCAAAGCGGTCGTTCTCACGTCCGATAACAACATGGTCTTCAGCCACTATTCGTCCAACGCCGGAGACCCTGTCAGCGCTGCTGTCAAGATCGTCGCTTCAATTACCGAGCACATGCCCGAGACCGCTTACCTAGCGCGCAGTTGCGTCACAGGCTACGGGGAAGGCTTGATCCAAGCCGCGCTAAGAATCGACGACGGCGAAATCGAGACGATGGCCCATTACCGGGCCGCCGAACACCTCTCACCGGGGGTGACTAGCGTCATCGACATCGGCGGCCAAGACATGAAGTACCTTCGGATCCGCAACGGAGTTGTCGATTCGATCGCGGTCAACGAGGCGTGCAGTTCTGGTTGCGGTTCTTTCCTGCAGACATTCGCTGAAACGATGAAGACCGACATCCAATCGTTCTCCCGTTCTGCGATGCAGTCGCAACTGCCAGTCGACCTAGGCTCGCGCTGCACCGTGTTCATGAACAGTTCGGTGAAGCAAGCCCAAAAAGAGGGGGCTTCGGTAGCCGACATCTCTGCGGGCTTGTCGTACTCGGTCGTGCGTAACGCTCTCTACAAGGTCATCAAGCTAAAGGACCCAGCGCAACTTGGTGAACGAGTGGTGGTGCAGGGTGGCACCTTCCTCAATGACGCCGTGTTACGAACATTCGAGTTGCTCACGGGCAGGGAGGTCGTCCGCCCGGAGATCGCCGGGCTGATGGGTGCCTTCGGAGCGGCGCTGACTGCTCAACGAAACTGGCAGCCCGGGCAAATTTCGACCGTGCTGAGCTTGGAAGAACTCCAAGACTTCGCAGTAACGACCGAAACCCGCACGTGCAAGCTTTGTCAGAACCACTGCGGGCTCACCATCAGCCGGTTCGCAGACGGAACCCGCCACGTAACCGGAAACAGATGCGATCGGGGTGCATCCGAAGAGAAG
>CAYMMF010000076.1:3089-9173 GCA_964391475.1 uncultured Propionibacteriaceae bacterium
CCCCAAAAGACCGAGTTGCCGAACCTGTACGACTTCAAGTACAAGCGTGCGTTCGCCTACCGCCGTCTCACTGACGCGAAGGCGACTCGCGGAGAGATTGGGATCCCCCGGGTCCTCAACATCTACGAAAACTACCCGATGTGGTTCACGATCCTGACCCAACTTGGCTTCAAGGTTGTTCTTTCTACACGTTCGAACCACGAGTTGTTTGAACGAGGAATCGAGACCATCCCGTCTGAGAACGTCTGCTACCCAGCCAAGCTCGCCCACGGCCATCTGGAGTGGTTTTTAGACCGCGGAATAAAGACCATATTCTACCCCTGCGTCAGTTACGAGCAGAAGTCGTTCGACCAATCAGACAACAACTTCAACTGCCCTGTTGTTGCGTTTTACCCGCAGGTGTTGGAGAAGAACGTCGACCGACTGCGCGAACACGGCGTCCATTACCTCAGCCCGTTTGTGAATCTCGCCAACCCCGAAAAGCTCGCCGAGCGGCTAGTTGAGATTTTCGAAGACTGGCACGTTACGCCGAACGAGGCGCGCGAAGCCGTCCGGTTGGGGTATGAGGAGGACGCCCGGTTCAAAGCTGACGTTCGCCGAGAGGGTGAACGCGCGTTGGCCTACATCGCTGAGCACGGTGTGAAGGGAATCGTGCTGGCAGGACGCCCTTATCACATCGACCCGGAAATCAACCACGGCATCCCAGAGATGATCAACCAACTCGGCATGGCTGTTTTCAGTGAGGACGCGGTCACGAACGTTCCCAGGCTGGAGCGTCCGCTTCGCGTCCTGGACCAGTGGAGCTATCACAGCCGGCTTTACGAGGCGGCTGGGATGGTGCGAACCGAGCCCAATCTGCAGCTTGTCCAGCTGAACTCGTTCGGTTGCGGCTTGGACGCGGTGACAACCGACCAGGTTCAAGAAATCCTGGAGCAGGCAGGCGATGTCTACACGGCATTGAAGATCGACGAAGTGTCGAACCTGGGAGCTGCTCGGATCCGGCTGAGGTCGCTTCAAGCAGCCACGTTGGAGCGTCTGCAGTCGGCTGAAATCGACACCTACGATTCGGTTTCCGGAAGTGACCCATTTCCGGTATTCACCCGGCAAGCGCGCCAAGACCACACGATCTACGCTCCCCAGATGGCGCCGATCCACTTCCGGTTGCTGCAGCCAGTGCTCCGACGGGCTGGTTACAACGTCAAGTTGCTCGAACACGCGTCCCGCGAAGACATCGAGGTCGGCCTGCAATACGTCAACAACGACGTCTGCTACCCCGCCATAATGGTGATCGGCCAGCTGATCAACACGTTCGTAAGCAGCGGTGCGGATCCGTCGAACAGTTCGGTAATGATCACCCAAACCGGTGGGATGTGTAGAGCCACAAACTACGCGGGCATGCTGCGCAAGGGTTTGAAGGACGCCGGGTTCGGGCAGGTTCCTGTTTTGGCTATCAGCGCCCAAGGGTTGGAAGAGAGTCCCGGATTCAAGCTCACCCCTTGGTTGGTACACAGGTTTATCCAGGCAATAGTGGTTGGCGACGTGCTGCAGAATGTGCTGCTTCGGACGAGACCTAACGAGAAGGTCCTCGGCAGCGCCGAGGCCCTTTACCGCCGGTGGGACGCCATCGCGACCGAATTTTTCGCGAATGGCGGTTGGTCGGACACGCTTTCTCGCCGAATCGGTTACAGCGGGCTGATAGAACGAATCGTCGACGAGTTCGACAGCCTGGAGTTGGTGGACGGCCCCCGCAAGCCTCGGGTTGGGCTGGTCGGGGAGATTCTGGTGAAATTCCATCCTGACGCCAACAACGACGCAGTCAAGGTGATTGAAGCCGAAGGTTGCGAGGCCGTTCTCCCGGGGTTGCTCCAGTTCTTCATGATGAACATGCAGTCCGCTCCCTGGAGACTCGACAAGCTTGGGATTGGGTCAACGACTGGAGTTCGCCTACAAAAGAGCGCGGTGCGGTTGCTGGAGGCCTACCAGCGTCCGGCAAAACACTCTCTCGCCAAGACCGACGGCAAATTCTCGGTTCCAGTAGACATCGCCGAAATGGGCCAGCGAGCTGAATCTATTATTTCGCTGGGCACAACAGCGGGTGAGGGCTGGCTGCTCGTGGCGGAAATGATGCACCTCATCGAGGACGGGTGCCCGAATATCATTGTGGCACAACCATTTGCGTGCCTCCCGAATCATGTGGTCGGTAAGGGGGTGTTCCGTGAGTTGCGACGCTTCTACCCCGAGGCAAACGTGGTATCCATCGATTACGATCCGGGAGCTTCTGAGGTGAATCAGCTCAACCGAATCAAGCTCACAGTTGCTACCGCGCACAAGAACGTTGGTCGGATCGTGCCGCAAGCCTCGGCTCCCAGAACGCTTCCGATCATCCCGCTCACCCCAGTCATTCGTTAGTGACGTTGGCTGATATTTCATGCCTGAACCCGCTGCCCAATGACGCCTAATTGCGGTGCCCATGGAGCCACTCATCTCACAATGCGATTTGACATCTCAAGGTGTGGTACGTGCGCTTGCCATTTGTCGTAACAACCAGAACTATATTGGTCGTCATAACTCGCTCCGACGCTTCCGTCGATCCCGACGAAAGGATGGTCTTGGATGACTGCTCCGGCACTCGTCATGGTCTCTCCGGGGACGCGCGACCCTCTAGTAACTCAGGTTATCCTCCGGCTTCAGGTGATGTTGGCAGAGATGCGTCCCGAGGTAGACACCCGGATTGCATTTCTGGCAGGCGGCACGCCCAGCTTGCCGCAGGTGATCTCTCAGTTCGCTCGGAGGCGGGTGGCCGAAGTGGTTTTAGTGCCACTCGACCTGACCCACGCGATCACACCGTCTACCCAGATCGAGGAGTCCGCAGCACGGTTGCGAGCCGACTACCCGAACGTTGCGCTGACTGTCTCTCGTCCACTCGGCCCTGAGGCAGCTCTGCTCTCACTGCTCGACCAGCGGGTGCGCGCAGCCCTCGCGTCTGCCCGAGTTCTTGAACTGGACGGGCTGGTTCTCTCTGCTACGGACTGCGGTGACATGCGAGGGTCAGCGCTGTTAGCGCGACGCGCTCGGCAATGGTCGACCCATCACCGACTTCCCTGCCTGACCGCCGCAGCCGATGGCACCGGACCTTCCGTCTCCCAGGCGATCCAAGGCCTCCGAGCCCAAGGACGTCGACACATTGCGGTGGGTTCCTTCTTCCTCACACCTGACGACTTCTTCTTGTCTCAGCGTGAAGTTGCCCTGCGTTTTGGGGCTATTGCCGTGTCCGATCCGCTCGGTTCCGGCGAGGACGTGCTTGACATCGTCCTTGCGCGCTACGCCTTCGCAGCAATGGATTTGTTGGACATGGGCGAAAACGCTGCCATCACCGACGCATCAATCGGCGCCTGAACGACGGTCAACTCAAGCGCACCCGCTCCAACTCGGTGGCAACGTCGAAGGTGGCCAATGGCCAGTGTAAGTTCAGCGATTCCAGTCGCTCTCGTAACAGCTCGGCGACAGCCCAATCTTTGTACCACTTCTTGTCGGACGGAATGACGTACCACGGGGCGTGATCAGGATTGCAACGCGTGAGCGCGACGCTGAAAGCCTCCATGTACTCATCCCAACGCGCCCGCACCGGCAGGTCGCCGGGGTTGTACTTCCAGTGCTTCTCTGGATTCTCCAGACGCGAGATCAATCGCCGCTTTTGCTCTTCCGGTGAAATGTGGAGGAAGCACTTGAGGATCTCGTAGCCATCCTCGGCCAGTTCGGATTCGAAGTCGTTGATAATGTCGTAACGTGCCTCCCACTCCTGCCGCGGGACGAGGTTCTCGACACGGACCACCAGCACATCCTCGTAGTGCGAACGATCGAAAATGCCGATCATGCCCGGGCCAGGTAGCGCCTTTTTGATGCGCCAAAGAAAGTCGTGGGCCAACTCTTCCGCCGTGGGCGCCTTGAAGGCTTTCAACGCGACACCCTGGGGATCTACCAAGCCGATTGCGTGCCGGACGACACCGCCCTTGCCCGAGGTGTCCATTCCCTGGATCACAACGAGAACCCTCCGAGCACGCTCAGGGTTAGAGCGACCATCTGCGTACAGTCGCTCCTGAAGGTCTGAGAGTTCCGGTTCCAGGGCTAGGCGGAGCGCAACGGCATCCTCTTTGCCTACCCCTGGGTATCCGGGCGTGTCGTCGGTCGGAATCTCACGAACGTCGACAGTGACAGAGGGGGCTCGGAGCAACCCTGAAAGCCCAATCTGGCGCCTGGACTGTTCGCCTTGGCTGTGATTTCCCATTCAACAATCTTCTAGCGTTACGGTGCTACAAGTCCACCGATCCAGCCCTGGCGTTTGCCGACAATGGGGATTACCGTGTGAGGGTTCTGAGTTGGTCGAGTAGAACCGAACCGTACCCCCACTAACGCGCCGGGTAATCTGGTGGTTTCTCGTCAAGGAGAATCATGAACGAAGACCAGTATTCCCCCAACGTGTCACGCACCCCCGAGGAATGGCGCAACCTCTTGACGCCGCTTGAGTTTCACGTCCTTCGAGAAAGCGGCACAGAGCGTCCTTGGACAGGCGAATACACAACCACCAAAGATGCAGGCGTGTACGCGTGTCGCGCTTGCGGTGCGGAACTGTTCAGCAGCAACACAAAGTTCGAGTCGCACTGCGGATGGCCTTCGTTCTTCGAGCCTGCGGCTGAAGGCAGGGTGCGTTACCTGGAGGATCGCTCACTACCTGGTAGGCCACGCACAGAGGTGCGCTGCGCCAACTGCGACTCGCACTTGGGGCACGTCTTCTCAAACGAGGGCTACGACACTCCCACAGATGATCGGTACTGCATCAACTCGGCGTCTTTACTACTCCGCCGCCAGGAGTAGTCGTGTCGGCGTGCCCCACGCTCACCCGGGCGTTGCGTGGCTAGCCTTGGTTACGTGCCGACAACCAGTCCATCCACATCCCAACAGTTCGATGACGTCGCAGCCGCGATCTTGAGCATGCAGTGGCGCTCGGAGCTGGTTGTTGAAGAGATCCCAGCCCCTCAGCGGATCGCTCCGCACGCACTGGCCATTTCTGCCGATATTGAGCTCGGCGACGAGGAGTTGGGCAATGGTCGGCTCGTACTGCTGCACGACCCGGACGGCAACCCAGCCTGGGACGGCACATTCCGATGCGTCACCTACGCGAAGGCGTTTGTGGACGCCGAGATGGTGACAGACCCACTACTCAGCGAGGTGGGGTGGTCGTGGTTAGAGGAATCCCTAGACCGGCAAGGCGCCAACCACACCGCACCCAGCGGAACCGTGACGGCAGTCGCTTCACAATCTTTTGGTGGGCTCGCGGGCGAACCGGATCGTGCCGAAGTGGAGATCCGGGCCTCCTGGACGCCGTTGGTGAACGTCGGCAGCGACATCGTCGCGCACGTGCTCGCATGGCAAGATCTGCTCTGCCTCGTTGCTGGCCTACCACTCCTGCCCGACGGTGTTGTTCCGATGCCGATCCGACGTGCGACGCGGCGTCCCAGATGAGTGACAGCACACCCGAACCAACCTTGATCACGCACCCGACTGGTGGCATCCCACCGGTCGTCGACACTCACAACTCACTAACTGACGCCATTGAAGCCCTGGCAGGTGGGAGCGGCCCGATCGCTGTGGACACCGAGCGTGCCCACGGGTTCCGGTACACGACGAAGGCCTACCTGGTGCAATTGCATCGCGAAGGTTCGGGCACGTTCCTGATCGATCCGATCGCTTTCGAGGTGGCCCGCACCCCGGCAGACTTGAGCGAGTTGGGTTCGGCTATTAGCGACGCCGAGTGGATCCTCCACGCTGCAAGCCAAGATCTGAACTGCCTGTCTGAAGTCAATCTGGTACCGCAGGCTCTGTTCGACACCGAACTCGCCGGACGCTTGCTCGGTTTGCCCAAAGTGTCTTTGGGAATCCTGGTCGAAGAGCTGCTCGGGGTATCCCTGCTCAAGGCACATTCGGCCTCCGACTGGTCCAAGCGTCCCCTACCGGATGACTGGCTGGCCTATGCGGCTTTGGACGTCGAGTTACTCGGTGAACTGAGGGACGTAATTGCCGCAGAAC
>CAYMMF010000077.1:0-4158 GCA_964391475.1 uncultured Propionibacteriaceae bacterium
TGTACCGCTGCAATCGCCGGTGGTCGCGAAGCAAAAACACGACGGCGCCGTACGCCATGATCGACGCCACCGCCCAGCCGAGCTGGAGTTCGGCCGACTTCATCGGCGGGTTGGACGCCAGGTCGAGCCGGTGGATCATCGAGATTCCCAGGCCGTTTAGCAGCACCACCGAAGGCAGCAGCAGCGGGTCGGCATAAGGCAGCCGCCAGGCCGTGATTGCCCATGCGACAAGGGCAAGCGCAGCCCACAACGCCGGGCCAAGGAACCACTGGTCGTCCAATTTGTCGAACTGGTTCAGGTCGGTCAGCACGTACCCGCCGATGCCCAAAGCGAGCGCGAGCAGCAGCATGATTAGGCTGCTGAACGTTCTTCGACGGTAGGTGACGGTCTCGGTTGCGGCGCTCATCAGCACTCCTCGTCCAACGCCGATGGCGATGGGGTCGGTGACGCTGACTGCGGCAACGGGGTCGGCAGCCCCGGACGAACAGGCTCGTCGCTAGGCGCGGGCGTCCGCGGGGGACGCAGCCGGGCAGCGCGCTGGGCGATGCACGATTTGGCCTTGTCTTGAAGTTCGGTCACGGTCGATTGCGCTGATTCCAACGAGTCGACCCGAATCGTGTCGCGCACCGCGGTGGCGTAGTAGTCGGGCAGATTCGACAATTCGGGGCCGTCCCCGTTCACCAGGTGGCGCAGGGTGACCCCGGGGATCTCGTCGGGGACGCCTCGGAAGATCGCCACCTTCTCTTCGTGGGCGCCGACGAAGAACTGGGTCTGGCTGAACGAATACCAGACGTATCCTCCCGCGACCAGGGCAAGAATCGGCAGCAGAAACCCCAGAAACACCTTGATCAGCGTCGCGGGGCGGCGGCGTCCAGAAAGCGCGTAGCGCTCATCTTCGGTGATCGCCCGCTCCTCGGGGGCGGTGAGTTCGCCCACCTCGATGGTCAGCGTCTGCTCCTCGACCGCGGGGATGTCGATGGACGCCGCAGCCCCGAACGTCTGGATCGGGCCAGGCGGGCCGTCCGCGGTGACGTCGGCGACAATGATCGTGATGTTGTCGTGGCCACCAGCGTTGTGAGCCAGCCCGACCAACGAATCGATCGCGGCAGAACGGTCGGGCAACGCGACGGGGGTGGCGAGTTCGGCGTCCGTCACCAACCCGCACAACCCGTCGGAGCAAATCATGATCCGATCGCCGGGCAGAAGCGTCTCAGGGTGGAAGTCGGGTGCGTGCGTCGGCGACCCGTTCAACACCCGCAGAATCAGTGAGCGGTGAGGGTGTTCCAGCGCTTCGGCTTCCGACAGACGTCCGGAATCGACCAGCGTCTGCACCCAAGAGTGGTCGTGGGTCATACGAGTCAGGACACCGTCGCGCAGCAGGTAGGCGCGCGAATCACCAATGTTGACGAACACCGCGGCGTCGTTGTGGATCATGAGGCCGCACACCGTCGTCCCCATGCCCTCGAGCGCGGGGTCGTCGATCACTAGATCTGCCAACCTCTCGTTGGCGCGCGCCAACACTCCAGCGAGAATCTCGGTGATGGCTCCGGAGTCGGAGCTGCCTTGCGATTCGGCGTCCGCGAACAAGTCGGGAAGCCGCGCCACAGTCTTGTTGAACTCGGCCACGGCGACGGCCGAGGCGATATCGCCAGCGGCTGCGCCTCCCATTCCGTCCGCGACAACGAGCAGGCTAGGGGAAACGAAGGCCGAATCCTGGTTGTTCTTCCGAACGAGGCCGACCTCGCAGTGAGCTGTGTACGCCCAGGTCAGCGTCACTTTTCTACCACCATCTCGGTGCGGCCGATGCGCATGGTGTCAGACAACGTGAACGGGGTCGGGGCGACCACCCGGTTGTCGTTGAGGAAGGTGCCGTTGGTTGACCCTAGATCTTCAACGACGAAACCGTCACCCACCGGATAGATGCGGGCGTGCCTGGTTGAAACGTAGTCGTCGTCGAGAATCAGCTGGCAGTCGCTGCTCCGGCCGATCTTCAGCATCTCGCCCAGCGGCAGAACCAGCCCAGCCTGCCGACCTTGGGTGATCCGCAGGTTCTTGGGCTGCCCGCGCGTCTTGCGGGGCTTCTCTTTCTTGGGACGCGGCGGCTTGGCGGCGTCCTTCACACCCGAGGCGGGCACGCGGCGTCCGAACAAGTCGGTGCGAATCACATTGACCGCAAAAAGCACGAACAGCCACAACAGAGCGAGGAAGGCCAGCTTCAGGCCGAGGACGAGGAGTTCAGACATCGCTCACCGGTGATCGGACGAGAAGGCGAGTGTTGCCCATCTCGATGCGCGATCCCTCTTGCAAATCGGAGGAGCGGACGCGGTGGCCGTCCACGTGGATGCCGTTTGTTGAGCCGAGGTCTTCAATCGAAATGGACGTGCTGCCAGTTGGGGTGACACGGACGTTGATGCGGGCGTGCAACCGCGAAATGCCGGGATCGTTGATGCGAATGTCGGCGTCCGTGCCGCGTCCGAGCGTGAACCCAGGCGGGGTGAGCGGGTGGCGGATTCCGTTGACCTCGACGACCAGGGGAGCCCGGTAGGTGGCGGTCTCTGACACGGCGACCTCAGGCGACGCCGAAGCCGACGCGACCGCTTGGCTTTCAACCGTGAACCTACCGGTTGGCAGCGACTCGTCGAGCAGATATTCGATGGTTACCGCACCGTTGAAAACGTAATTGGTGTTCGCCGCGTACTCCCGAAGTTGGGGGATGATCTCTGTGTTAAGAGTGCGGCTGTAAGGGGTCAGCCGGTCATAGTCGTGCTGGCTGAGGTAGACGGTGAACGCGTTCGGAACCAGATGGCGGTCGCGCGAAAGCAGAGTTGCTTCGGCGTCCAACTCCTTTTGCAGGCGGGCAGTGATCTCGACGGGGTGAACCTCACCCTTGAACGCGCGCGCAAACGCGCCGTTCACCACGCTCTCGAGCTTGCGCTCAAGGTTGTCGAAGACGCCCATCTATGCCTTACTTTCCTGATCGCGCCGATTGAATGCAGCTCAACACTACCGTCCCTTGGGGAATTCGCCGCGGCTTTGACGTCCCCTGAACCGGCGCGTACCTGGTTTGTGACGCCGCCCCGCCGCTACCCCTCCCAGTGCATGGGCGGTTCGCCTTCGATCTGAACCGTGCAGGACGCCCGCGTGTAATCGCTCTCCCGGACGACAGCCACCGTCGCCGGGCCATGGACGAGTTTGAACCATTCGTCCCCGTATTCGACGTGCACCGGATGCTTCTTTGTCAGGTGTTTCCGCCTCAGCTCGATCAAAGCTTTGTGCCACCGCAGCATCGTCGCGTGTTCGTCTTCGTCCAACTCAGACCAGTCAAGGACGGACGCCGCGAACGTCGCCGGATCCTGCGGGTCAGGCACCTCGACCCCAGCCGACCAGCCGTGCTCGGCGAACTCTTCCCGGCGGCCTTTGGTCACCATCGCGCCTAGCTCGGCGTCGTGGTCGGTGAAGAACTGGAATGGACGCTTCGTTCCCCACTCCTGGCCCTGGAACAGCATCGGCGTGAACGGGCTCAGCAGCAGCAGCGCCACCCCGCCAGCAACCAACGCCGGTGGCAGGTTGGCGTCCGGACGGTCGCCGAGCGCTCGGTTGCCGACCTGGTCGTGGTTTTGGGTGAAGGTGACGAAGCGTCTCCGGTCGACCTCGTCGGGCACCGGAGCCCCCCAGTCGCGCTCGCGGAACGTCGAGTAGCCGCCGTCGTGGACGAACACGCCGGTGAACGCTTTTGCGAGCGTTTCCGACGAGCCGAAATCGCAGTAATACCCCTGCCGCTCACCGGTAAGCCAGGTGTGCAGCGCGTGGTGGACGTCGTCAGCCCACTGGCCGTCCATGCCCAGCCCGTCTGGGGTCGGGGTGATCATCGCCACGTCGTTGAGGTCGGATTCGGCGATCAGCGCAGCCGGACGCCCCAACTGTGCTGCCATCTCGGCGACCTCATCAGCCAGCTGCGCCAGCAGCTGGCGAGGCGAGTCGTCATGCAGAGCATGCACGGCGTCCAACCGCAGGCAGTCGACGTGGTAGTCGCGCAGCCACTGGATCGCGTTGTCGCAGATGAAACGACGCACCCCGTCGGCGTGCTCGTCGTCGAGGTTGATCGCGTCCCCCCACGGGGTGTGGTGGCGTGACGTGAAGTACGGCGCGAACACCGGC
>CAYMMF010000077.1:4168-9166 GCA_964391475.1 uncultured Propionibacteriaceae bacterium
CGCGTAGTTACCGGCTGGCCCGAAATGGTTGTAAACCACGTCGAGGCAAACCCCCAGCCTCAGGTTGTGGGCGGCGTCAACGAACCGGTGCAGCGCGTCCGGCCCACCGTAGGCCTCGTGGACGGCGAACAGGCTCACCCCGTCGTAACCCCAGCCGCGGCGTCCTGGGAACGGCGCCAGCGGCATCAGTTCGACGACGTCGACGCCCAGGTCGACCAGGTAGGGCAGCCGTTCGATGGCCGAATCCAGGGTGCCACCGGGTGTGAACGTGCCGACATGCACCTCGTAAAGCACCTTGCCAAGCGGGTTTATGCCTGGCCAGTTCTGGTCGGACCACTCGAAATCGAGCGCAACCGCCCGCGATGGGCCGTGGACGCCGTCCGGGGCGAACCTGCTGCGCGGGTCGGGGCGCGGTTCACCTCCGTCAATGCTGAGCAGGTAGTCAGTGCCCTCCGGCAAGTCGATCGCGAAGTGTTCGGCATCCACCCGCGACATCTCTATTGGGCGGGTGGCGTCCTCGTTGGACGCCCCAGCAGCGCCAACCGCTCCGCGAACCCCGCCAACAACATGCACCTCAGCGCGCTTCGCGGTAGGTGCCCACAGCAGAATCTCAACCATCGGAATCCTTCTGGTGAGAGGTTGCCAGCGAGCGCAACAGCCAGCCGAACAACCCGCGGTTTTCGTGTTCGGAATCCTCGACCACGTCTTCGGGGGTGACTGCGGCGTCCTCGACACGCTCCAAAACTGCGCACGGGAACCGAGCCAGCAGGTCGCTGTGAAGCACGCTGCCGCCGGGGTGGGTGCGGCCGGTGAGCACGTCGACCCAGGTGCCCTCGGGTAGGACGACGGTGTGCTCAGTGAAACTGGTCGCGTTGGCGAGCGTCTGGTGGAGCCGCGCGGCAACCGTGACCACCTGCGGGTCGTCGCCGCGGGCGAAGCACAGCACCTGCCCGGTTGAGCTTGGCAGCGGACGGTAGGCCGCCTTGGCGCCGACGAAGGCGTCCGGACGCCGCTTGCGCAGCCGCAAGATTTCGCGGGTCAGGTGCAGCTTCTCTTCGGCCAGGGTGACGGGTTGGCGGCGATCCAAGTAGGAGCACTGGGTGGCGAGTTGCTTGAAGTCGACGGGGCGCCGGTTGTCAGGGTCGACCAGCGAATTCTGGAGCGTTTCGCTGCCCTGGTAGACATCCGCGACACCCAGGCAGGTGAGCTGGATCGCCTTGCGGCTCAGGATCGACGTTCTGGACGCCGCCGCCGTCAGTGAGAACCACTTGGCGAACTCGTCCATTACTTCTTCGTTGGCGTAGATACCCGCTAGCCAGTCGACCATTTCCTGTTCGCGTTCGGGGTCGCCGCCCGTCCAGGACGTCCACAGCTTCTGCTCGCGGGCGGCTTTGAGCGCATACGCGCTGAGCCGTTCGAGCTCGATGGGGCCGTCGGACGTCCACGTGCCTGCGATCGTTTGGAGCAGCAGGTTGAGGGTGTGGCCTTCGATGTCGTCGAAGTGGGGGGTGAGCCGTCTGATCATCGCGCGCCATTCTTGGCTGAACTGGGTGATCGCCATGATGCGGGAACGGACGTCCTCGGAACGCTTGGTGTCGTGGGTGGTTCCGGCGGTCATGGTGGTGGGCCATTCCTTGGCCATCGCCGAGCACCAGTGGTGCATTTCGTCGGGGGCGATGTCCCAGGTGTCGGGGAAACCGCCGACCTCGTTCAGCGACACCAGCTGCGTCCACCGGTAGAAGGCGGTGTCTTCGACACCCTTCGCGGTGACTGCGCCGCACACTTGCTGGAACCGGATTATCAGCTCGTCGCGAAGCTCCTGGTGCGACGGGTTGGGGCTGGTGGGGCGTCCCAAAACCAGGTCGACGACCACGTCGAGGGTGTCGTGAAGCTCCGGGTCGAGGTGGACGCGGGCCCGTTCTGCGGACTCGTTGATCAGCGTGACGGCTTCATCGGGAGCGGTTTCGCCGGGGACGACGTACGCACGGTAGCGGTCGAAAGCGACGACCAGTTCGGTGACGCAAGCCCGGATCCACTCGAACGTGTGGTCGCGCAGCATGATGTCGGAGCGGCAGATGCGGTAGGCGAGTTTTGCGACCCGGTGCACTTCTGCGATGAGCGAGGTTGACGTGATTTCGCGTTTGGAGGTCTCGATCACCTCGGGCAGGGAGCCGGGGACGTCGCCGGTGAGCGTCTGGGCGATGGCCGCCAAGTCGCTTTGGGCGTTCGTGTCGCACTGGAGCGCGCCGATCCGCCACGCGGAGTCGTAACCGGTGGTGCCGGCGACCGGCCAGTCGTCGGGCAGAGCCTCGTGGCCTTCGAGGATTTTTTCGACGGCGATCCAGGCGCCCCCGGTGGCCTCAGACAGGCGCCGCAGGTAGCCGCGCGGGTCAGCTAACCCGTCGGGGTGGTCGATGCGGAAGCCGTCGATGCGTCCGGCATGGAACTGCTCAAGCAGCACGGCGTGAGTCGCCGAGAACACCGCCGGATCTTCGACCCTCAGCGCGACCAGGGTGTCGACGTCGAAGAAGCGGCGGAAGTTGAGCTCCTCATCGGCAACTTTCCAGTAGGCGAGGCGGTAGTACTGCTTCTCTACGCATTCGGGCAGCGGGAGGTCCTCGGTGCCGGGACGCACCGGGAAAACGTGGTCGTAGTAGACCAGGACGGGCTGGGGGCCGACGTCCGGCAATGTCGGAATCTCGCGGTGCTCGAGGGTGATCTCGCCGTTGGCAAGCACTGTTCCAATGCGGGCGCCCAGCACAGGCATCAAAATGCCGTCCGTTTCAGCACTGTCGGCGCCGTCGAACCAGTTCGCCCAGGGGGATTCCGGGCCTTCGGCCAGCACATGCCAAAGTGCCCGGTTGTGCCACAGCGGGGTCGGGACGCCCATGTGGTTGGGCACAACGTCCACGAACACCCCGAAACCGCGCGTATGAGCTGTTTCAGCGAGGCTCTCGAAGCCCGAACGGCCACCGAGGGCGTCCGAAATTCGCGAGTGGTCGACCACGTCGTAGCCGTGCATCGAACCGGGAGCCGCGGTGAGGAAGGGTGAGAGATAGAGGTCAGTCACCCCGAGCGCCTCGAGGTAGTCGAGCTGGGCCTCGGCGTCGGCGAACGTGAACTCCGGGGAGAGCTGCAACCGGTACGTGGTGACCGGGGTGCGGCGTCCAGCCCCGGGCAGGTGGGGCACCGGTTTCGGCTCGGGTTTAGCCGCGGACGATTCGGCCGCCAACTCAGGAGCGGGCTTGGTTTTCTGCTCACTGGGTGTGGGTGGGTGCTGCTCGCGGGTGGTGGTCATGACCGTCTCACTCTCGGGATCGCTTCTTGGCTCGACCCTACCCAACGAGGTGCTGTGGTAGTCGAAGCTACGGCGTTACGCTTGGTGGGTGGAAATATCTGGCACGCGCATACTGGTCACCGGGGCGGCCCGCGGAATGGGGCGAATGTTCGTAGAACGGGCCCTCGCGGCCGGTGCCGCGGCGGTGGTCGCTTGGGACGTGGACGCCGACGGATTAACTGCCCTGGCGTCCGCCGATCTTCGTGGTGCCGATGAGTCGCGGCTGCTAACCGCGACGGTCGACCTAGCCGACCCCGACGCGATAGCGCGGGCGGCGTCCGAAGTCATAAAGGCGCTGGGCGGGCTGGACGTGATCATCAACAATGCTGGGATCATCACCGGCAACCAGTTGTTCTGGGAGATGCCGCAGGCCGCCATTGACACCACGATGGCGGTGAACGTGGGCGGATACCTACACGTGGCCAGAGAGTTCCTGCCGGGAATGATCGCCTCGGGCACCCCGGCGCGAATCGTGAACATCGCATCCGCCGCCGCCAACACACCCAACCCGCGCATGAGCGTGTATGCGGCGTCCAAGGCGGCGGTGGCGTTGTGGAGCGAATCGCTGCGCGTCGAATTGCGACGAGCCAGCCACAAGCATGTGGCGGTGACCACGGTGTCGCCCAGCTACGTGTCGACAGGCATGTTCGCGGGCGCCCGCGGGCCGCTGCTGACCCCAATCGTCGCTCCCGAAAAGGTGGTGGACGCCGTGTGGGCCGCAATGCTGGACGGACGGCCGACCGTGATGATCCCGCGCATGGTGGGCGTCGGAAAAGCCATGCACGGGCTACTTCCCGCGCGAGGTTGGGACGCGATGGCCAGGCTGTTCCGGGTTTACGGGTCGATGGACCACTTCACCGGGCGCAAATAGCCGCCCGGGGTGAGAGCGGTCAGGGGTGCTGTCGGCAATTCTGAGACCAGTGGCCTTCCGTGCTAATCTTCTCGGGCTGTCGAAAGCAGGCGCGAGTGGCGGAATGGCAGACGCGCACGGTTCAGGTCCGTGTGTCCGAAAGGACGTGGAGGTTCAACTCCTCTCTCGCGCACAACGATGTATGGTCCCCTGACTACATCAAATCCCCTCTGACAAGGACTTCGGTCCTTCTCAGTTGTGGACTCCCATGGACACGGATGGCCTTCAGAGGCCTCCCATTCCCCACGTATTCCCCACGGTTCCCCACGTATTCCCCACGACATCCGGGGCGTGGGGAACGTCGTCGGCGTCGCCCGCTGTCCACCCGACCGTCCTTCGGCCCGTTACGGAGTGTGACGGGAGGGGCGCACCATGGGTAGACCACGGGCCAAGGTCAAGCGTGGCTTCGGCGAGGTCGGCCAGCTGCCGAGCGGGCGGTACCGGGCGCGCTACACCGGCCCCGACGGCGGCCGGCACAGTGCTCCGATCACCTTCGTCGCCCGGATCGACGCCGAGGGGTGGCTGGTCGACCAGGAACGGATGATCAGTCGCGGCGAGTGGGAGCCGCCGGCCCGTCAGGTCCGGGAGGTTCACGAGGCGCCCCTCCTGCTGGGTGAGTACGCCGCCACTGTGGTGGCCCGCCGCCGGATTCGACCCGGCACGGCGGCGCTGTACGCGAAGCTGCTCAGGCTGACCATCCTTCCCGCGTTCGCCAAGCGGCCTTTGTGCGAGATCACCGCCGCGGAGATCT
>CAYMMF010000078.1:0-9137 GCA_964391475.1 uncultured Propionibacteriaceae bacterium
CGGTTCGATCCGTATCCACCGCCGTGACGTGCAAGAGAGGGTTTTCAAGGTGATGGGGCTGTCTGATGAGGAGGCCACCGAGAAGTTCGGCTTCCTGTTGGACGCGTTTGCCTACGGTGCACCTCCGCATGGTGGCATCGCTTTTGGCCTTGATCGGCTGGTCATGTTGCTCGGTGGCTTTGAGACGATTCGTGACGTGATCGCTTTCCCGAAGACCGGCAACGGCTACGATCCGCTAACCGCGGCTCCAGCTCCTATCACCGCGCAGCAGCGCAAGGAGGCTGGCGTGGACGCCAAGCCAGAGAAGAAGGACGCCCCCGCTGCCGGTTGAACCGGGGTGCAGACGTGAAGAAGGGGTGAACCAGATGGTTCACCCCTTCGAGGTTAGTTGGTTCGAACGGACGGACGTTGGCTAGGGCTTGCGAAGCACTTCGCCGGATACGGCATCTACGTAAACCTCGTTCTTGAGGCCATTGTCGAAGAACTCGACTTCCCAAATGACCCTGCTCCGGTGGTTATCGAGACTGATTTCGTAGAACGTACCTTGGCCTAGCGGAAGGGCGATTTCTAGAGCCTTTGCGATGGGCACTTTCACGGCTTTGGCGCGGGCGACGTCTTCACGGTCGGTGTCGTCTTCGACTCTTTGCACCTTGGATCCGTCAAGGTCAACCTTGACTTCTTTGATGGTGTTGCCGGAGAGGACTTTGACCTCGATGTATCGCCTTTCGATGTCGATTCCGATGACCTTGCCGTCAACCTTGGCAAGAGCGGTGGCCATTACCTGGTCAAGGAATGCCTGATCGATCGTTCCCGTGGCGGGCGCGGCTTGTTCAGGTGCAGTTTGCTCGGGGGCGGCCGGGTCGGTGGTGGTGGGCTCTGCTGGAGTGGCTCCGTCGGGTGACGTAGTCTCAACGGCAGGGGCAGCGGGAGTGTCTGCAGGTGCAGGCGTTCCGGGCGTGGCGGGGGCACTGCAGCCGACTACGAATGCAGCGAACAAAGCCCCAACAATGATGATGACTTTCTTCTTCATGCTTCAAGTCTAATTAGCCTGGTTCGCATGCCCTCCTTGTGTGAGTAACGATTAATCATTCATTTTCCGGCTCGGGGTGACGCGCCAGACTTTCGTAGATTTTTCGCCGCGCCATTGAGATTTGCATTGCTGCCGCTTCGATGATGCCGGAGTCTGCAGAGGCGAGCGCTGCGCGTGCTGCTAACGCAAGTTGCCCGTATTCGTGCCAAAGTTTACGGTCGCCCTCCGGCGTGGGGTCCGTGTCGTCTTGGCCGATGGCCTCCCATGGCTTGTGGGTGACGTTTCCGGCTTCGAGGATTCCCGACTGTGTGAGGCGGTACATTCGCTGCCCGGATTCGTCAGTTGGTTCTATCAGACCTTCGTCTGCTAGTTGCGCAAGCGTGGGGTAGATGCTGCCCGGGGACGGGTTCCACATTCCGTTGGTGCGTTCGGCGAGGGTCTGGATCATTTGGTAGCCGTTCATGCTCTGCTCAGTTAGCAAGGAGAGCACGGCGAGGCGGATTGCGCCTCGGCGGGCACGGTTGCGGCGGCGTCCACCACCGTGTGGAAATCTTTGGCTGTCGGGCCCAAAAGGCACTGGCGGGCCGAACGCGTCAGATTGCTCGAAACGACCTCCGGTGTCGTCCGGGTGCGCGTCGCCGCGCATTCCGTGGCGCCGTCGATGGCTTCGGGTGTGTCTGCGCTCTTCTCGCGCGTTTTCCCAGGGGTTCAAATCGTCGTTCATTAGATTCTCCTTTCATGACGATAGTCTAACGATATATCGCGACAGGTCTGTAAGTCCAATCGTCTCCTCCTTGGCCTCGCACCGGTCGGCCACTGTCATTGGTCGCGGTGTACGGTCTGGGGTGTGATGGATCTGTTCGGCAACCCCGACCCAGCCGCGCCACCTCGGCACGGCTCGCTGTCGAGCGCAGACCACGCTGGCGTCCCACTTGCGGTTCGGATGCGTCCGCGAACCCTCGACGAAATCATCGGCCAAGAGCACCTTCTTGGCCCTGGCGCACCGTTGCGTCGGCTCGCTGCAGGCCAACCGATGTCAGTGTTTTTATGGGGGCCGCCCGGAGTCGGCAAAACGACCATTGCTTCGGTGGTCTCACGTGCGGCCGGTCGCAGGTTCGTTGAGTTGAGCGCTGTGACCGCGGGTGTCAAAGAGGTGCGCACCGAACTGGACGCCGCCCGGCGCGAGTTGGCGCGAGGCACCTCCACCGTTCTATTCGTCGACGAGGTTCATCGTTTCAACAAGGCGCAGCAGGACGTTTTGTTGCCCGCGGTCGAAAACCGGTTGGTTACCTTGATCGCCGCCACAACCGAAAACCCGTCGTTTTCTGTCATTTCGCCGCTTCTTTCAAGGTCACTTCTGCTGACCCTGGAGCCGTTGTCGGATTCCGACCTTGGCGTCCTGGTGGAGCGGGCACTGGTGGATGAGCGCGGCGTGCGCACCGATCAGGGGGGCCAGTTCGAACTCACAGACGCGGCACGCGATGCGATCATCAGATTCTCGGTGGGGGATGCACGCCGGGTGCTGACCTATCTCGAGGAGTCCGCGGCAGCCGCGTCCGCAACCGGTAGCTCGCTCATCGATGTCGACAACGTCGAGTCGGCGGTGGACGCCGCAGCGCTGCGGTACGACGCCGATGGCGACCAGCACTACGACGTCACAAGCGTTCATCAAGTCAGTGAGAGGTTCCGACGTTCAGGCGAGCCTGCATTACCTGGCGCGGATGCTCACGGCAGGGGAAGACCCGCGCTTCATCGCTAGGCGGCTGGTGATTCTGGCCAGCGAAGACATCGGGATGGCTGCTCCGTCGGTGCTTCAGACATGCGTTGCGGCTGCCCAGGCGGTACAGCTCATCGGCATGCCAGAGGCGCGCATCAACCTCGCCCAAGCTGTGGTGGCGTGCGCCTTGTCGCCGAAGTCCAACGCGGTTTATCTGGCCATAGATGCTGCGATCGCCGACGTTCGCGCCGGAAAGGCAGGCCTGGTGCCTACTCACCTGCGCGATTCGCACTACGTTGGTGCCGCGCGGTTGGGCCACGGGGTCGGGTATCGGTACGCCCATGATTCGCCTCACGCGGTCGCTCAGCAGCAGTATCTACCCGACGATCTTGTCGATGCCGTCTACTATCAACCCACCTCTCACGGCAACGAGGCGGCGCTCGCTGAGCGGTTGGTGGTCTTAGAGGAACTTCTCGGACGAAGACACCAAGCCGAAGGTCCGCACACGTTGCACTAGAGTGCACGTGTTCACATCACGAAGGAAGATCCATGGCCGTTGGAGAGATCGCGGGACTCATCGCCGCGCTGGCATTCGTCGTTCTAGTCGCGCTTTTCGCTGTACCGCTGCTGAAACTGGGCCGTGTGCTTGAGGAGCTGCGGCTGGTCGTGCGTGATCTGGGACACGGCACGGTTCCCATCCTGCAGGAGCTTCAGGGCACAGTGACAGCGACGAACGATGAGATCGGCAAGCTTGCGCTCGTTACTGAAGACGTGGCGAAGGTCAGCGCCAATGCCAGCACGGTCTCAAAGAATGTTGCAAACATCTCAACCATCGTCTCGTCGACCGTTACGAGCCCGTTGATCAAGACGGCTGCGATGACATACGGCGTGAAGCAGGCGATGCGGGGTCGCAAGCCGGGCAAACAGGGTAAGCGGGGCAAGTGATATGCGACGCAGGTTGTTCTGGGTCAGCGTTGGGGTGGTACTAACCGTCGTCGCGATTCGGCAAGGACGCAAGTACTACCAGGCTTTGACACCCCAAGGTCTCGCCGACCGGGCCGCTGCCCAGGCGTCCGACCTGTCGGCTCGAGTAGCAGACTTCATAGACACATTCGCCGAGTCGGCCGCAGAGCGTGAAGCCGAACTTCGCGCCGCAGTCGGACTCGACAAGGAGGGCAACGACGAATGAAGACCGCCGAGATCCGGCGCCGCTTCCTTGATCACTTTGTGAAGGCTGGGCACACTCTCGTGCCATCGGCGCCGCTTGTTTATAACGACCCGACGTTACTCTTCGTGAACGCTGGGATGGTGCCGTTCAAGCAGTACTTCACCGGTGCAGAGGACGCCCCGTTCCCGACAGCAGTCAGCGTCCAGAAGTGCCTGCGTACCCTCGACATCGACGAGGTCGGTAAGACGACCAGGCACGGCACGTTCTTTCAGATGAATGGCAACTTCAGCTTCGGGGATTATTTCAAGGAAGGCGCAATCAATCACGCCTGGAACCTGGTGACCGGGAGCGTGGAGTCGGGTGGGTACGGTTTTGACCCCGAAAAGATCTGGGTCACCGTGCTAGGCCCTGGATACCACCCTGATTTCCCGGACGGCGACGCCGAGGCTGTGGAACTCTGGCGGGCCGTTGGGATCCCGGATCACAAGATCCAGCGCCGCAACCTGAAAGACAACTACTGGAACATGGGCGTCCCTGGCCCGGGTGGGCCGTGTTCCGAGATCTACGTTGACCGGGGCCCCAAATACGGTCCTGAGGGCGGCCCTGTGGTGGACGAGGATCGGTTCCTGGAGATCTGGAACCTGGTGTTCATGCAGCAGGAGCTTTCGGTCGTCCGCGCGAAAGACGACTTCGATGTGGCACGTCCATTACCCAAGCAGAACATTGACACCGGCATGGGGCTGGAGCGGGTGGCTTACTTGCTCCAGGGCGTCGACAACATGTATGAGATCGACCAGATCTTTCCGGTTATCCAGCGGGCCTCGGAGTTGTCCGGACGGCGCTACGGCGCGAACCACGAGGACGACGTCCGGATGCGGGTGGTAGCAGACCACGTTCGCAGTTCGTTGATGCTGATGACCGACGGGGTTGCGCCGGGAAACGAGGCGCGTGGTTACGTGTTGAGGCGGTTGCTTCGACGCTCCATTCGCGCGATGAGGCTGCTCGGGGTGAAAGATTCGGTGCTACCCGAGTTGTTGCCTGTCAGTGCTGCCCAGATGAAGGAGTCGTACCCCGAGATCGACACCGAGTGGGAGCGCGTCAGCCAGGTGGCCTACACCGAAGAGGATACTTTCCGCAGAACGCTAGCTGCTGGCACGCAGATCTTCGATTTGGCTGTGAAAGCGGCCCAGGACGCCGGGTTCCCCACTCTGGAAGGCTCCCAGGCGTTCCAGCTCCATGACACCTACGGGTTCCCGATCGATCTGACGTTGGAGATGGCTGCCGAAGCAGGGTTGGGCGTTGACCGCGACGCGTTCAGCGCGCTGATGCAGGAGCAGAAGGATAGGGCGAAGGCGGACGCTCGGGCCAAGAAGGGCGGCGCCGTCGACACTGAGGCATACCGAACCCTTCGCCAAGCTGGCGAGACGCCGTTCGTCGGTTACACGGATCTGACGGCTGAATCCAGACTCCGCGGAATCGTCTCCGACGGGGCGGTGGTACCGTCCGCTAAGACAGACGATGTCGTTGAGATCGTCTTGGAAGAAACGCCGTTCTACGCAGAGGCTGGCGGCCAGGATGCGGATGCAGGCGAGATGCACGGCGATGGCGTCCAACTCGAGGTTCTAGACGTCCAGCGTCCCATCGAGGGGCTGATTGTGCATAAGGTGCGGGTGGCAGACGGAGAACTCACCCCCGGCTCGCTGCTCACAGCCGCCGTGGATCCGAAGAATCGGTACGCCGCAAGCCAGGCTCACACCGGCACTCACGTGTTGCACGCGGTCCTGCGCAAGGTTTTGGGGCCAACGGCGGTTCAGGCGGGTTCGTTCAACAAGCCCGGTTACCTTCGTTTCGACTTCAACTCGCCGCGCGCGGTGTCGTCGGCTCAACAGCAAGAGATCGAAGGCCTGAGTAACGAGGCAATCGCAGACGATCTTGAGGTCACAAACCGTCTAATGCCGCTGGAAGACGCCAAGGCGCTGGGTGCCATGGCCATGTTCGGAGAGAAGTACCCGCCGATCGTCCGCATGGTCGAGATGGGCGGTCCGTTCAGCCGTGAGCTGTGCGGGGGCACCCACGTCGGTTCTTCGAGCCAGATCGGGTTGATAGACGTGCTCGGCGAGTCGTCGATTGGTTCGGGGGTGCGTCGGATCGAGGCGCTAGTCAGCACCGACGCTTGGGCTCACCTCGCCAGGGAACGTGCACTGGTCAGCGACCTGTCAACGATGCTCAAGGTTCAACCCGATCAGGTTGTCGACCGCGTCGAAAAGATGATCGCCCAGTTGAAGGCGGCCGAGAAGAAGATCTCCGAGATGCGCACCCGGGAGCTAATGGCCAAGCTTGCGGCGCTGGCCGCAACCGCGAGCCTCGTCGGTGGCGTCAAGTTAGTTGCTCAGCAAGTGCCAGGCGTCGCCGGGGGAGACTTGCGGGCGATGGCACTTGAGTTGCGCAACAGGCTCGGCTCGGAACCGACAGTGATCGCGCTGGTCGGTGGGGACACCAAACCGGTCGTTACCGTTGTAACCAACGAGGCGGCACGCGAGGCCGGAGCTCGTGCTGGGCAACTCGTAGCCCAGGCGGCTGCCGCGCTTGGCGGTCGAGGCGGAGGTAAAGATGACGTTGCCCAAGGCGGTGGCACGGACACCTCTGGCATTGAGGACGCATTGGTCGCGATTCGCCAGATGCTGGCGGGGAAGTGACCCTTCGTAGGGGGGTTCGGTTGTCCTTCGACTGGGGGCAGGCCCGGATCGGGGTCGCTAGCTGCGACCCCGACGGCGTGCTCGCCTACCCGGTTGAGACTATCCAGGCGACTCTTGGTGAGAGCCACGTCGCTGCCCGAATCGTCGATTTGGTAGACACCTACGATCCGATCGAGATCATCGTGGGTCTTCCTCGGCACCTTAGAGGCACCGAAGGCGAAGCTGCAGATGAGGTTCGCCGACAGGCCTCGTGGGTGGCATCCTTGTCTGGAATGCCGGTTCGACTGGTGGACGAGCGGCTCACGACCGTTGCGGCGTCCCAGGCGCTTCGCTCCTCGGGACGCACCGGCCGAGGGCAACGCAGCATTATCGATCAGGCTGCAGCCGTGGCAATCTTGGAACATGCGCTAGATTCCGAGCGCAACACCGGCCGACCTCCCGGCCAGCTTATCGACAGCGGAAGGACGCCCGATGGCTCGTAGGTACAAGGACACAAGCCTTCGCGACTCCGAGACAGGCAAGTGGGATCAAGGCGAACTGAAGCACCGGTTCAAGGGTGCGGCAGCCGTCCTGCTCTCACTCGCGGTGCTGGCCACTGGTGGCTGGTTCGTGTACGGCATAGCGCACAACGCGTGGATCGAATTTCGGACCACCAAGGACTACATCGGTTCGGTTGGCGTCGAAGACATCACGATCGTCGTGGAGCCGGGCGCGACCATCAACCAGATCGCGGCGATGCTTGAAGAAGAGGACGTGGTGAAGACAGCTAAGGCGTTCACCAATGCAGCGTCGGCTCGGCCAGACGAGGCGCAGAAGCTTCAGGCTGGCAAGCGCAAGATGCGCACCCAAATATCTGGCGAAGCTGCTCTCGACATGCTGGCAGACACCAGTCGGATTGAGCGTAACTTCGTTCAGTTGCGGGAGGGGTACCGGATGGAGCGCCAGTTCGAGCAACTGGCGAAGGCAACCGGGATTCCGTTGAAGGATTTCCAGGCTGTGGCCAAGAAACCAGACAAGTTGGGGTTGCCAAAGTGGGCTGGTGGTAAGCCGGAGGGCTTCTTCTTCCCGGAAACCTACGAGTTGCCTGACGCGCCGACGGCGGAGGGAATCTTGAAGACCGCGGTGAAGCAGTTCAACAAGGTGGCTAAAGAGATCAACCTTGAAGACAGGGCGTCCGAACTCGACATGGACCCCAAAGAGATTGTGATCGTCGCCTCCCTTCTTGAGCGTGAGGTCTCTCTTGACCAGGATCGTCCGAAGGTCGCCCGGGTCATCTACAACCGGTTAGAGAAGGGCATGCCGCTGCAGCTCGACTCGACGGTTAGTTACCTGTCGAACAAGACCGGGTCTGTTTGGACCTCGGACGCCGACCGCAAGAGCGATTCGCCCTACAACACCTACAAGCACAAGGGGTTACCTCCTGGGCCCATTAGTTCCCCGTCTCGCAAGTCGTTGGAGGCGGCGTTGGATCCGGCCGAGGGCGACTGGCTGTTCTTCGTCCTGCAGAATCTGGACACGGGTGAGACTGCTTTCACCAATACGCTTGCCGAGCACAACGCAGCGGTCCAACGACTCCAGCAGTGGTGCAACGCGTCGCCGGAGAACAAGAAGAAGTGCGGGTGACCCGCTGCGGGGTAGTCGGATTTCCGGCAAAGCACTCCCTATCACCGACGATTCACGCTGCTGCCTACCAGTCGTTGGGGCTCGATTGGGAGTACGACTCATACGAGGTGGAGCCGGACGCTCTCGCTAGCTGGTTCGCTTCGTTGGGCCGGGAGTGGCGCGGGCTATCGGTGACAATGCCCCACAAGGAGGCTGCCGCCCGTCTGGGTCTCCCGGACGACGATGTGGCTCGCACGGGGGTGGCAAATACCGTCATCTGGCATTCAGACGGTGGTCGCACGGTCCACAACACCGACATCGCGGGGTTTGTCGACGCATTGGATTCGGCACGGTTCCCGGTTTCCGGCGAGGCCACCGTGCTCGGTGCGGGCGCAACGGCGGCATCCGCGCTCGTCGCTTTGGCGCGTTGGGGCGTCCCAAAAGTGACGGTGCTCGCTCGTCGTCCGCAGGCAGCAGGTGAACTGGTCGAGTGGGCGTCCGGGTTGGGGATTCGAGTCGAAGTTGGCGCTTGGCCGAGTGCAGGTGCAGGCCTGCTGGTTTCGACGGTGCCCGCGGCCGGAGCCGCGACTGTAGTCCCGCACCTGGATTGGAAGCGCATTGATGGCATCTTCGATGTGAGCTACCACCCGTGGCCAAGCCCGTTAGCGGGTGCGGCGATCGCAGCGGGGGTGCCTGTGATCGACGGTCTCGACCTGCTCGTCCACCAAGCTAGACACCAGGTGCGGCTCATGACTGGCCAGGACGTCCCGGCAGAGGTCTTGCAGTCTGCGGCACGAAACGAACTCGGACGCCGGAAAGGCGCGTGAGAGACTGACCCCCATGTTGCGCTACCTCACTGCTGGAGAGTCTCACGGGCGCGCGCTCGTCGCGATCATCGAGGGAATCCCTTCCCACGTGCGAGTC
>CAYMMF010000079.1:0-9103 GCA_964391475.1 uncultured Propionibacteriaceae bacterium
CACTGGCGACGGGTGGTTGAGGTCATACCCCGGTTGACTGAGGCCCTTCGAGACGGAGCTACGCTCCTCCTCAGGGACCGAACCCCGGTTGTCTGAGGAGACCCGAAGGGTCGTCTCGAAGCCCCTCCCCAACCCTTCGAGACACGCCAACGGCGCTCCTCAGGGACCAAACCTCGAAGCTGGCCCTTTGGGTGCCTTGCTGTGGACATGTCCGGTGTGAGCGTCGATCCCGAACCGAGCAGAAACTGGTGGCCTGATTTAGGAGCTTGACCATTCAACGTTCGCAGCGTCGTTTGTGTCCCATCACAGTTGTGCCCTGTCTCTGCCCGGATCGGAACCTGATGGTTGATGTCCACGAAAGGCGGACTCATGTCTAGTGTGAAGAATTTAGGCGAACTTGTCGACCTCGTGATCGGTGTCGATACCCACGAGCAGTTCCACGTCGCCGGAGGGCGTTGACGCGGTCACCGGCGGGATAGTCGACACGGTCCGCGTCGATGGTCACCCAAACGCTGAAGCTGCGTCCCCGCAGCGACGACGACACGTTGACCACAATCGGGCTGCCAATCCTCAAAGAACTCGCCCAGCGAGCCCGATCGCTGCGGCTTTACGCCAAAACCCTCGAACTCCAAATCCGCCGCTGCCTCAAACGCTACGTCGCCCGCCAAACCTACAGAATCCTCGAGAAAGGACTTGACGAAACATAGGAGCGTCCTCGGCTAGCTGATGAGCACCCGCAGGGTGCTCCTCGCAGCTTGTTTATACTCACCAACCCTCCGTTAAAGCCACCAACCCCCCGTTAAGTCACAGGCGCATGGTTCGAACCATGCGCCTGTGACTTAACGGGGGGTTGGTGAACGAATAGGGGGGTTGGTGGCGGCGAAAATGAGAGAAAACCTCAAACCACCCATCAGAATTGTTGGATTGTGCGCTATTTAACCCTTGGTTGGCTGAGCCCCTTCGAGACGACCCTTCGGGCCTCCTCAGGGACCGAACCCCGGTTGGCTGAGCCCTTCGAGACGCGCCGGCGGCGCTCCTCAGGGATCCGGTTGGCTGAGGCCCTTCGAGACGACCCTTCGGGCCTCCTCAGGGATCGACTGGTCGTCGATTTAGGAATCCATCGCGGCGAACCACTGGCCTAGCAATTCGAAATCGGCGAACTGAACGCTTCCCGCAGGCGCGAGGCCGATTGGTTCAGGCTAGCGGGACGCTGTTCCTACCCGGCACTCGAACACCGAAGTGTAGAAGTCGACGGCTTCAGATGCAGTGTGGTCGAACCACAGGTTGGGAACGATTCGTTGCATTGTTCACTGTTTCTCCCGATATTTCCTTTTGCAGGCGAGCGCTCCGGGCAAGGGACGCCCCAAAGTCTGGTCGATTACCCAACAACCTCTGGGGTGAGTAGGCGACGAACGCCGGACCGAGCGAGCATCAGCGTGAGGATAAGTGCGGTCACCGACCAGAAGCCGCCCAGGCTGACCGAGTCGCCGAACAGTATGGCGACAAGTTCGAGGACCACGAACTTGCTCCCGATCAGGAGGAGCCACATGAGGAGCCCAGATACTGTCTTGCCGACTGCGGTGGTGGCGGCCTTGAACCGTGTCTTGACCCTGTTTTTGATGGCGACCACCACTTCGAGGACGCCTTTGAGCATGACTGCGGTCAGTAACGAGAGGGTGAACGTCTCTGTTATCACAACTGGCACGTATTCGGCAGCCAGGTTGAGCACCACCACGTAGACGAAGATGTCTACCGCATCTACCGGTGAGAGGCGAACCAATGAGCCAGTCGTGTGCTGTCGATCTTTCGACATGAGGGCCACAAATAATGCCGATGGAGTACGAAGGTCACCAAGGCCCGCGGAAGCGCCCAGAAGGTCGTGCAACACCGTCGCGAGTCTAAGGTCCGATCATCTCCGAATGTGCGGCAGGAGCGGGCAACGGCGGCCCTGTTCACTATCGGCGTTAGCGAGGTCGCTCGCGCGGTCACCAAGAACTGCTCCATTTGTGGCCACAAGCTCTCGCTCCACACTGGCGAGGACTACGTCGCACCGACGTCCCAGCCCGTCGTCGTTGTGCATCAGCCCGCGGCCCCGGTGAACCCGCCCCCGACTCAGGGTCCCCCCGCCGGTTGGTACACCGATCAGCTGAATCCCAGCCTCCAGCGGTGGTGGGACGGTACTCGCTGGACCGAACACACACAGCCGGTTCGCAGCGAGCCTAACGGCTGAATCGCAGGCAGCGGTTAGGGCCGGCGAACAGTAACAAGCGCCCGACACTCTTGTCTCTAGGCGAATCCGCAGTTCAGGGCTCGCGCTGGTCCAGACGCTCGAGGTGGCCCGCGCGTGGCGGACGAGTTCGTGCCGTAGATGGTGGGCCATGGTGGGTCCGAGGACGTACATCGGGTTGTGGGGTGCTGGCCAGATGTCGTCAATGCTCATGCCGAAGTCCCTGTAATCGCTGAACATTAGGCCGGTGAGCGTTGCCTACAACTCCTCGAATGTGAGCTTGTCAGTCTCGTAATCACAGCGCACCTGCTTTGGTGTCATCACCATGGTTCCTGCTTCATCTCCATCCACCGGAAGTCGGCGTTCTGATTGTCGCGCCAGATACGACTAGCTACACGCTGTGAGCGAGAGCATGGGGCCAGATAGACTCAGATGCCCCTCTCCAGGGGATCTTTGAATCAGGACTAGCGACGCAGGTTCGACTCCTGCCCGGGGAACCAACACGTAGAATTGTCTGATGTCGGGCACGCCAAACGTTTCGCATCACCACGCTAGCCACGATCCCGACGCGCCCGCGTCCGAGAGCCACGAGCACGCTGGCCATGAGCATGCTGGCGAACACCATCACGGCCACGCCGGTCATGCGGAGCGCTACCGCAGATTGTTCTGGCTGATGGCTTTGCTGGCCGTGCCAGTGGTTGCTCTGTCGCCGATGTTCGCGATGGTTGTCGGATACCCGGTTCCCACCTATGGGCCGTTGGTGTGGGTGCCACCTGTTTTGGGGACGGTGATGTTCGCCTGGGGTGGCTCGCCGTTCCTCACTGGGGCCCTCAGCGAAATTCGTACGCGGCGTCCCGGAATGATGCTGCTAGTCGGGCTGGCGATCTCGGTCGCATTTGTGGCCAGTTGGGGTGCGACCCTGGGGTTATTGAGTCACACGCTGGAGTTCTGGTGGGAACTGGCTTTGTTGATCGTCGTCATGCTGCTCGGCCACTGGCTTGAGATGCGTTCTCTTGCTCAAACAACGAGCGCGTTGGAGTCGCTTGCCGCGTTGCTTCCGGATGTCGCCGAGGTCGTCCGAGGCGATGAGTTGTTGCCGATTGCTCCGGAGGAGTTGCGCGTGGGCGACATCGTTTTGGTGCGTCCTGGCGGCAGCATCCCAGCCGATGGGCGAGTGGTGGACGGCACAGCCGAAATCGACGAGTCGATGGTCACCGGCGAGTCGCGGACGGTGCGCCGAGGTGTGGGTCAGCAGGTGGTTGCGGGCACCGTCTCGACCGACTCCGGGATTCGGGTGAAAGTTACCGCGATCGGGCAGGACACCGCCTTGGCGGGAATCCAACGCCTGGTATCCCAGGCGCAGGCTTCGACATCCAAGGCCCAACTGTTGGCGGATAAGGCTGCCGCAGCGTTGTTCTGGTTCGCGTTGGGATCCGCGTTGCTGACGGGGATTGTGTGGATGTCGCTCGGGCAGCCCGAGGAAGCTGTCACCCGGGTGATCACGGTGCTGGTGATCGCATGCCCGCACGCCCTTGGGTTGGCGATACCGCTGGTGGTCGCCATCTCGACCGAGCGGGCAGCCCGCGAGGGCGTATTGGTGAAAGACCGACTGGCGTTGGAGCGGATGCGGACGATCACCACCGTTGTGTTCGACAAGACGGGAACCCTGACCAAGGGGGAGCCCGCGCTCACCGGCGTCGAACCTGTGGCCGAAGTCGGCATATCTGGTGATGAGGTTCTAGCACTTGCCGCAGCAGCCGAGACCGACTCTGAGCACCCGTTGGCTAGGGCAATCGTGCGGGCGGCTGCTGGGCGGAGCCTGATCGTCCCTGCCGCTACGGACTTCAACTCAACGCCAGCGCTGGGCGTGTCAGCCACGGTAGAAGGCGTGCGGGTGTGGGTCGGCGGGGCGTCCCTCTTGGCCGATCTTGGCGTCGCCGGCAACCCGGCGTCCGCCGATAGCCAGGCAGGATCAACCCTGCTGAACGTGGTTCGCGACGACGTGCTGGTGGGCACCTTGGCACTCGCAGACGAGGTCCGGCCGGAGTCGGTGGACGCCGTGTCTGCACTTCATAACCGCGGCGTCAAGGTCGCGATGCTCACCGGCGATTCGAAAGCCGTAGCCGAGCACGTGGGCGTCCTGCTGGGAATCGACAAGATACTGGCCCAGGTCCGTCCCGAGCAGAAGGCCACCTCGATCGCCGGGTTGCAGTCCGCAGGAGAACGGGTGGCGATGGTTGGCGACGGTGTCAATGACGCTCCGGCGTTGGCGCAGGCGGACGTTGGGCTAGCGATTGGCGCGGGGACGGATGTGGCCATCGCATCCGCGGGGGTGATTCTGGCAGGGGACGACCCGCGTTCAGTGATATCCGTAATCGAACTCTCTAAAGCTGCGTATCGCAAGATGTTGCAGAACCTGTGGTGGGCGGCGGGCTACAACTTGATCGCGGTGCCGTTGGCCGCTGGAGTGCTAGCCCCGGTTGGGGTGAGCCTGCCTATGGAAGTGGGAGCCCTACTGATGTCGGCGTCCACTATCGTGGTCGCGGCGAACGCCCAGTGGTTGCGCCGGTTGGATCTGAACCCAAACCGTTGGATTGGGGTCTAAAACAGCCGTACTGGGGAGCTCTTGATCCTCTCAAATAAATGATCGGGATTGGTAAGTGTCGACGGTGACCAACAGTTGTCGCAACCTGCCGCATTGACGAAGTTTCGGTAGCATCTAGCGCACGTGATCCTTTGAGGGGGAGGCAGTAGTGCGCAAACTCGCAGTACTTATGTCATTAGCAATGGCGCTGACCATGGGGGTTGGCGCCCTTCCAACAACTGCTTTCGCGGCTCCGTCGGCGGTGACGATGGTCGTCACTGACCCGTACGAGGGCCAAACGAAACCATTCTCAGGCCAAGCCGTAACAATTTCTGGAGACCTGGGGGAGGCCGGAGAACGTCCGGTCGTCCTACAGAAATACTCGTCGAAGAAGTGGAAGACGTACGCCAAGGGCTCCACCGACGCTGACGGGCAGTACTCGTTCCAGGCGAGCACCACGTCTTCATCAAGGAAATTCCGGGCGTACGCCGGAAAGAATTCCGGGAAACCTGCGGTGACCGCACCTGAGGTGACCCTCGAAACCCAGTCGGATTCAGTGACGATCAGCGTGATGCGAATGGGCGCCAACCTGCAGGTCAGTGGCACCGCAAGCCCCGCGATCGAAGGACGAGCATTCGAACTTCAGGTCAAGTCTGGTTCCAAGTGGCAGAAGGTCGGCGACGCTGAGGCCTCGGCGTCCGGAGCCATCAAAGCGACGATCAAGTCTGATGGTTCGAAGTCTTACCGTTGGGTCGGCGAACCGGTGCTTTCCAAGACAGGAAAGACGCTGTCGAAGTCAGTCACCTCGAAGACGTTCTCATACAAGGCAGACCCAGCGACGCTGGGCAAGAATGTGATCTACGCGACCACCGACAACGGGGGAACACCCTCAACCAAGGGCAAGGTATACCTTGGCAAGGCGGTCCTGGTTTCTGGCAATGATGTGACCGACGCTTGGGACATGGAGATCTCGGTGCGCGGCAACTCGTCTTCGACGAAGATCAAGAAGCCCTACAAGCTGAAGTTCACCGAAAAGCGGGAGCCTTTCGGTTTGAAATCAGACAAGACGTGGATCTTGCTGGCCAACTATGGCGACTGGAGCCTGATCCGCACCCGGATCGCTTTCGAACTTGGTCGTGCGCAAGACGGTTTGAAGTGGACTTCCAGCGACGTGTTCACCGAGTTGTACCTCAACGGAAAATACCAGGGCAGCTATCAACTGATTCAGTCGATCAAGATCAGCAAGGACCGAGTCAACATCAAGGAGAAGACCGGGCAGATCATGGAGCATGATCCGCACTGGGTCACCGATGAGAACGAGGGTTTCGTTGGGGTCTCCAAGATGAACTATGAGTTCAAGGATCCCGACGACTTGGTTACCTCCGGTGGCACCGAAAAAGACCTGACTCCTGAGCGCATCGCTGCGATGAAGACCAAGATCTTGCAGTTCGAGTCGGTGCTGTACACCAAAGACTGGAGCAAGATTAAGACCAGCGGTGGCCAGGTGACCTACGACGGCAAGCCCTTGGATCCCAAGGACGACTGGATGACCTACCTTGATCTGGACTCGGCGGTGGATTACATCCTGACGCGCGAGTTCACCAAGGACAATGACGCTGACTTCTACCGCAGCAACTTCTTCTACACCAACAACTACCTGCCGTTCTTCAATGGCACGAACAAGACCTACAAGTACGACTATCCGACAGGCAACACGTCGTCCGAGAAGTTCTTCATGGGTCCGATTTGGGACTTCGACCGCAGCGCGGGCGCAGCCCCGGTTGGCAGCACTGGGATCCACCTCCCGACCGGTTGGTGGACCAACGGCAACGGTTCTAAGAACCACGACACTAACAAGATCCACTGGTTCACCAGAATCTGGAAGGATCCCCGTTTCGTCAGCGCCCTGAAGGGTCGCTGGGCAGATAAGAAGGACGATTACAAGGCGGTCGCCGACTCCCGCGTCGACGCAGCCGCCAACGATCTCGGGATCAGCGTTGCGGTGAACGACCGCGTCAAGTGGGGCAGTGGCGGCACGCGCTACGCGGCCAAGGCGTCGAAGGCAGCCACAACGGCTGGCTATAAAGCCGAGATCGCCTGGGTCAAGAAGTGGTACGCCGACCGCTACAAGTGGATGAACTCTCAACTCGGGTAACACCACAGGCGAACAGACCAAATACCTGCGGTCTGAAAAGTTGGGGGTCGGCACCTACCGGCCCCCAACTTGCGTCCCCAGGCGGTTGGCAGCCACCGAAGTGGGCGCACCTGTTTGTCTGAGATTTGGTCTGGTCCCATGAATGGCGCCTCCCAGATAGGGTTGCAGGTGGAGTCGCCGATAACAGGAGAACCTCATGTCCGTTGACATTGACCACGGCGTGGCTGCAGTCGTCGTGCTGGCCGCAGGGGCTGGAACCCGAATGAAGTCTCGCCGATCGAAACTTCTCCACGAACTGGCTGGCAGGTCACTGCTGTCGTACGCGGTGGACGCCGCCAACGCCGTCGAGCCCGAACGGCTCGTGGTCGTTGTCGGGCACCAGCGTGACCAGGTTGAGGCGCACCTTGCCGACATCGCTCCACACGTGACGATCGCCGTCCAAGAGAACCCGCGTGGCACCGGGGACGCCGTCCGCTCCGGTTTGGCGCCCATTCCGGACGCCGCAGGCGAGATCGTCGTGACCTACGGTGACGTGCCGATGCTCTCGGGCGACACGCTGCGAGAGGCGGTTGCGCTCCACCGGCAGCGGATGGACGCCGTCACCGTACTGAGCTGCGTGGTGGGCGATCCGACGGGTTACGGGAGGATCATCAGATCAGACGACGGCGACCAGGTCGTACGCATCGTCGAGCAGAAGGATTGCACGCCTGCGCAGTCGGCAGTGTCCGAGATCAACTCCGGAATCTACGTCTTTGACGCTGACGTCCTCCGGGGCGGGCTTGCGCAGCTGACAAGCGACAACGCCCAAGGTGAGTTGTATCTGACTGACGTCGTCGCGTACGCCAACAATCAAGGACGCCGCGTCCGCACGGTCGTTGTGGACGACGTCTGGCAGGCCGAGGGGATCAACGACCGGATTCAGTTAGCGGCGATGAACGCTGAGATGAACCGACGGATTCTCACCAAGTGGCAGCGTGCTGGTGTCACCATCGTGGATCCGGCGACGACCTGGATCCACGAAAGCGTCGACCTGGCGCAAGACGTCACCATCCTTCCTGGCACCAGCCTTGAGGGCGCTACCACCATCGGGGAGGGCGCCACCATCGGTCCGGACACGACGCTTCGCGACGTTGAGGTGGGGCCTGGGGCGTCCGTCGTACGCTCGCACGGCTCGCTCGCAGTGATCGCCGCCGGCGCTCAAGTCGGTCCGTTTTCGTACCTGCGTCCTGGCACTCTGCTGGGGGAACGCGGCAAGATCGGGGCTTTCGTCGAGACCAAGAACGCCCAAATCGCACCCGGGGCCAAGGTGCCGCACCTCGCCTACTGCGGGGACGCCGAGGTCGCCGAAGGTGCGAACATCGGGGCTGGCGTGATTTTCGCCAATTACGACGGGCTCGCCAAGAACAAGACTCGGGTCGGCAAGTTCAGTTTCGTGGGCAGCGACTGCGTGCTGGTTGCGCCAGTAAACATCGCCGACGGAGCGTATGTAGCTGCCGGTTCGGTCGTGACCGATGACGTCGGGCCTGGCGAATTGGCGGTCGCCCGCGGAATGCAGCGTAATATACCCGGGTGGGTCGCAAAGCGACGTGCGGGCACGAAGAGCGCGCAGGCGGCGAGTGAGGCCTTGAAAGACGAAGGGGTCGACGAGTGACTGGGATCAAGCGGAGCTCCCAAAAGCACATGCTGCTGTGCACTGGGAGGGCCTACCCGGAGTTGGCGCAAGAGATCGCAGACATTTTGGGTGTCGACCTGGTGCCCACTAGGTCTTTGACGTACGCCAACTCTGAGATCTACGTGAGGTTCGAGGAGTCGGTGCGCGGCGCGGACGCGTTCGTCGTCCAGGCGCATTCGGCCCCGGTGAATGAATGGCTGATGGAACAGCTCATCATGATCGACGCGCTGAAGCGGGCGTCCGCGAAGCGGATCACGGTGGTTGCGCCCTCCTACCCCTACAGCCGCCAAGACAAGAAGCACGCCGGACGCGAGCCGATCTCGGCCCGGCTGGTCGCAGACCTGTACAAGACCGCCGGCGCGGACAGGCTGATGTCGATCGACCTGCACGCCGCGCAGATCCAGGGCTTCTTCGACGGGCCGGTGGACCACCTCGTCGCGCTACCCGTGCTCGAGGAGTACATCA
>CAYMMF010000080.1:0-8995 GCA_964391475.1 uncultured Propionibacteriaceae bacterium
GCGCCTCCGAAACGACCGGAACCTACCCTTGGGCGTCTTCGAAGCCCAAGCCCGGGCGTCCGTCACAATACGAAACCCTCGTCGGACCCCGGAACATTCACGTACTTTCACGAAGGTCGCTGAGTGACGCGCCTTTTCAGGGGGCGCCTAAAGTGGCGCCACAAGGTCGGGGTCATCGTTTCTTACGTTTCCAACCCTTGATGAAACCTGGTGTGCCGTTAGTTCAATCGGCCGGTCGAGTTCGAGCACCGCGAGCGCTTCCTCCGAGTCGGTGATTCGCGGATTCAGCCAGTCGTCCCAAGCGCTGGGCCTGACGCCGACCGGCATCCTGTCGTGGATGTCGGCAATTTGGTGTTCCGCGTCTGTGGTGATGATCGTGCAGGTCACCAGCCACTCCCCTTCCGGATCGCGCCAGAACTCATAAAGCCCTGCCATCGCAAAAATGCCACCGTCAGCCGGGTGGATAAAGAACGGCTGCTTGCGCAAGCCACCAGCCACGGTCGGAGTCTTGGCCCACTCGTAGTATCCGCTCGCAGGCACCAGGCAACGTCTGGCGGCGAACGCCCGCCTGAACGACGGTTTTGAGGCGATTGTCTCTACCCGGGCGTTGATCAGTCGAGTGGCTCCGGCGGCGTCTTTCGCCCACGAAGGAACCAAACCCCACCTCGGTGCCACCAACCGTCGCACGGAGCGGTCGTCCACGCTCCTCTCTACCACCGCCGAGATCTTGGCCATCGGGGCTGCGTTCCACCTGGGGACTGCGGGTTCCACAACTTCGTCGATCCCAAAAGCCGCGACCAAATCGTCGGTGGTCCCTGGAGCCGCAAACCGCCCACACATCAGGACGCCGCAGCCGTCCGAATTCCATTCACACCAACAGCCTAAGCGCCACGCACCGAGGCGCAAACAAAATGTTGGGGCGCCCCCTCGCGAGGGGGGGCGCCCCAACATTTTGTTTAGTCAGATCACAGTGTGGTTGCAGTGCCCCCAGCAGCTTCGATCTTGCTCTTGGCGGATCCGGTGAACGCGTGAACGGTGACGTCCAGCTTCACCGAGAGATCCCCGTTACCCAGAACCTTCACCCGGTGACCCTTGCGAACCGCGCCAGCTTCAACCAGATCGGCGACGGTGATTGCTCCGCCTGCCGGGAACAGCTCTTCGAGCCGTCCGACGTTTACGACCTGGTACTCAACCCGGAACGGGTTCGCGAAGCCACGCAGCTTCGGAAGCCGCATATGCATCGGCATCTGGCCGCCCTCGAAGTTCGCGGGGACATTCTTGCGAGCCCCAGTTCCCTTCGTACCGCGGCCAGCGGTCTTACCGCCCTTGCCGCCTTCACCACGACCAACGCGGTGCTTGGCGGGCTTAGACCCGGGTGCGGGCCGTAGGTGATGAACCTTGATCGGCATGTCAGTCAACCTCCTCGACGGTAACGAGATGAGCTACGGTGCGGACCATCCCCCGAAACTCGGGGCGGTCCTCCTTCTCCACAACGTCACCAATGCGCTTGAGCCCTAGCGACCGCAGGGTGTCGCGCATGTTCTGCTTCTCACCGACCGGCGAGCCGGTCTGCGTTACTTTCAGCTTGGCCATCAGGCAGCACCCTCCTTGCGGGCCCGCAGCAGCGCCGCAGGGGCGACGTCCTCGACAGGCAGTCCGCGACGCCGGGCAACCTGCTCCGGCTCTTCGAGCATGTGCAGTGCCATGACCGTGGCGCCAACCACGTTGATCGCGTTGGGTGAACCCAACGACTTAGCCAGCACATCGCTGATTCCCGCACACTCAAGCACTGCTCGCGCCGCGCCTCCAGCGATCACGCCGGTACCCGGGGACGCCGGGCGAAGCAGCATGATGCCAGCGGCCTTCTCGGCCTGCACGGGGTGCGGGATTGTGCCCTGAATCCGGGGGACGCGGAAGAAGTTTTTCTTCGCCTCTTCAACACCCTTAGCAATCGCGGCGGGGACTTCTTTTGCTTTCCCGTACCCGACGCCTACGGTGCCGTTTCCGTCTCCAACTACAACCAGTGCGGTGAAGCTGAATCGACGGCCACCCTTCACGACCTTGGCTACGCGGTTGATTGCAACCACACGCTCCAGGTACTGGGCTTTCTCATCACGGGCACCTGCATCCCGGCCACGACGATCCTCGCGGCCACGACGCTCGCCTCCACCCTGACCGCCACCGCGGCGGGCGCTTGCGTTCTCGTTCGCCATGTTTTCCCTTTCCGCTTCGATCAGAACTCGAGGCCGGCTTCGCGTGCGCCGTCAGCCAGCGCGGCGATCCGTCCGTGGTACTGGTTTCCGGCGCGGTCGAACACCACGCTGGAAATCCCTGCCATCTTGGCGCGTTCGCCAACCAGTTTCCCGACTGCCTTGGCCTTGGCGCTCTTGTCGCCAGTGGCAGCGCGCAAGTCGGCTTCCATGGAGGACGCTGACGCCAGCGTCGCACCGCGGGTGTCGTCGATCACCTGCACCAAGATGTGGCGAGATGAGCGAGTGACAACCAATCGCGGACGCTCGGTCGTGCCGAAAATCCGTTTGCGGCCTCGCATCTGACGACGAGCACGCGCCTTGGCGCGAGGAGCCATCCCCTTGTTGTGTCCCAACGTGATAGCCATCACTTACCCGCCTTTCCGACCTTGCGGCGAATGTGCTCGCCGGCGTAACGCACGCCCTTGCCCTTATACGGCTCGGGCTTGCGCAGCTTGCGAATGTTAGCCGCAACCTCGCCGACGACCTGCTTGTCGATCCCAGACACGGTCAGCGCGGTCGGCTTCTCTACGGTGAAGGTGATCCCCTCTGGGGCATCAATGATCACCGGGTGACTGTAGCCGAGCGAGAACTCAAGCTGGGTTGGGCTCTTGGCGACGACGCGGTAACCCACGCCCACGATTTCGAGTTTCTTCTGGTAGCCCTGCGTGACTCCGAGGACCATGTTGTTGACCAGCGTGCGCGTCAAACCGTGAAGCGAACGGCTTTCGCGTTCGTCGTCAGGCCGGGTGACCTCAATCTCTCCTGCGTCGTTACGGGCAACGCGGATCGGCTCAGCGACAGTCAGCGAAAGCGTGCCCTTCGGGCCCTTCACCGAAACGTCTTGGCCGTCGAATTTAACTTCAACACCAGCGGGAACCACGATGGGGAGCTTGCCGATTCTAGACATCTGTTCAGCTCCTTCCCGTCACCAGACGTAGGCGAGCACTTCGCCGCCTACGCTCTTGGACTTGGCTTCCCGGTCGGTGAGCAACCCCTGCGATGTGGAAATAATCGCGATCCCGAGGCCGCCGAGGACCTTGGGCAGTGCGGTGCTCTTCGCGTACACGCGCAAGCCAGGCTTGCTGATGCGCCGGACGCCGGCGATGGACCGCTCCCGGTTCGCGCCGTACTTCAATGTGATCGTGAGCGTCTTACCGACCTCGCCCTCGGCGGGATCGGTGACCTCGTAGCCGGCGATGTAGCCCTGCGCCTTGAGAATTTCAGCGATTCCCGCCTTGATTCGGCTGTGTGGCATGGACGTCGACTCGTGATACGCCTTATTGGCGTTCCGCAGACGCGTAAGCATGTCTGCGATCGGATCGGTCATGGTCATGAGTTGTGTTCTACTTCCTTCTCGGGTGGTTTCAGGACGCCGTACACGACGCCTGACCCTCCCGGGTCAGTGCCCCAAACGGGGCGGTTATCCTCAGACTGCTGTCTTCGGGGGACGCGGTTTCTCAGCTACCGCTGATTCACCACGACGACTTGGTGACGCCGGGCAGTTCGCCGCGGTGTGCTAGTTCGCGAAGGCAGACCCGGCACAGGCCGAACTTGCGGTACACGGACTTCGGACGCCCACACCGGTTGCACCGGGTGTAGCCGCGGACTGCGAACTTGGGCTTGCGCTGCTGCTTCGCACGAAGGGCGGTTTTTGCCATCTGTCAGCTCACTTCCTCTTCAGACTCTTCTTGATCTGGCTCTTGGAGCCGACGAAGGCGCGCTTGCGTGCCACAGCCTTCTTAGGATCGTTCTCCGGCGCCTTGAATGGGAAGCCGAGGTGCCGCAGAAGCGCCAAGCCCTCCTCGTCGTTGGAGGCGGTGGTAACGAAGGTGATGTCCATACCACGGGTGCGGTCGATCTTGTCCTGATCGATCTCGTGGAACATGACCTGCTCGGTGAGACCGAAGGTGTAGTTGCCCTTGCCGTCAAACTGGTGCGCCGACAGGCCGCGGAAGTCGCGGATTCGGGGCAGCGCCAGCGTGAGCAGGCGGTCAGCGAACTCCCACATGCGGTCGCCGCGAAGCGTGACGTGGCAGCCGATGGGCATTCCCTCACGCAGCTTGAACTGTGCGACAGATTTACGTGCCTTCGTAACCTGCGGCTTCTGCCCTGTGATCGCGGTGAGATCGCGGATCGCACCGTCGATCACCTTCGAGTCACGTGCTGCTTCACCGACACCCATGTTCACCACGACCTTGACAAGGCCTGGCACCTGCATGACGTTGCCGTACGCAAACTGCTCCTGCATAGCGGGGCGGATATCCTCGCGGTACTTCTTCTTCAGCCGCGGTAGCTCGCGCGCTTCCGGAGCGGCCTTCGTCTCTTCAACAGCGGTCTTAGCCATCTCAGATCTCCTCTCCGGTCTTGCGGGCGATACGAACCGAACGCTCGGCTTCGTAGGTCGAGCCGTCTGGACGCCTCTTCGTCACCGTGCGCCGCTCATAGCCGACGCGAGTGACTACCTCTTTGCCGTCCACCTTCACAACCAACTGGACGTTGGAAGCGTGGATTGGGGCCTCAGTGGTGATGATGCCGCCAGTGGCCTTACCCGCCGCATTGGGGTTGTTGGCGCGGTGCTTCTTGACGATGTTGACACCCTCAACAATGACCTTGTTCCTCTTGGGGAAGACAGCAATAATCTCGCCGATCTTGCCCCGGTCTTCGCGAGCGCCAGCGATCACCTTGACGCGGTCGCCCTTCTTGACGTGCAACGAATTCATGTCAGATCACCTCCGGAGCCAACGAGATGATTCGCATGTACTTCTTGTCGCGCAGTTCGCGGGCAACGGGCCCGAAGATGCGCGTGCCGCGGGGCTCGCCGTCGGCCTTGAGGATAACCGCTGCGTTCTCGTCGAACTTGATGTACGAACCGTCGGGACGACGGACCTCTTTAGCGGTGCGGACGATCACCGCGCGGACGATTTCACCCTTCTTGGCGTTGCCGCCGGGGATCGCGTCCTTGACAGTGGCGACGATCTGGTCGCCCACGCCCGCGTAGCGACGACCGGAACCACCGAGAACACGGATGCACAAGATCTCTTTGGCGCCCGTGTTGTCAGCGACCTTCAGCCGTGACTCCTGCTGGATCATTTCTTCTTCTTCCTTGGTTTCGCCGGTTCCCCTGAGGGCCTGGCGGAACGATGCTGGCTACCACTCGCAAGCGGTGTGCTTAGGGTCTGCGCTGGTCGGGTTTCCAATCCGGGGTCAGCTCTCCTTCAGCACCAGCGGGGACAAACACCCAACTAGTGGGTGTTACTTGGCCTTCTCGAGGATCTCTACGAGACGCCAACGCTTGGTAGCCGACAGCGGGCGGGTCTCCATGACGCGGACGCGGTCACCGGTGCGGGCGGCGTTGTCTTCGTCGTGAGCCTTCAGCTTCACCGTCTTGGTCATGACCTTGCCGTACAGCGGGTGCTTGGACCGCTGCTCGACGGACACGGTGATGGTCTTGTCCATCTTGTCGCTCACCACTACGCCATCTCTGACCTTGCGGGAGTTCCGTACGACAGCCTCAGTGTTGGAATCAGCCATTATTCAGCCTCACTTTCCTGCTTCGGGATCTGGGACGATTCCCATGTTGCGCTCCTGAATCACGGTGTAGACCCGAGCGATGTCCTTGCGGACCTCGCGGAGGCGTCCGTGAGACTCGAGCTGACCGGTGGCGGCCTGGAAGCGCAGCGAAAACAGCTCCTCCTTCAGTTCAAGGACCTTGTTGTTGAGCTCAGTGCGGCTCAGCCCGCGCAGATCGGCGGCTTTGACAGCCTTAGCCATCAGATCTCACCTGCTTCCCGCTTTATGAAACGAGCCTTCATAGGCAGCTTGTGGATTGCCAGACGCATGGCCTCGCGGGCCACGTCTTCTGTAACACCGGATAGTTCGAACAGGACCCGACCCGGTTTGACGTTCGCAATCCACCACTCGGGGGATCCCTTTCCGGATCCCATTCGAGCTTCGGCGGGGTGCTTGGTCATTGGACGGTCGGGGTAGATGTTGATCCACACCTTTCCGCCTCGCTTGATGTGACGGGTCATCGCGATACGCGCCGACTCGATCTGTCGGTTGGTGACGTAATGACCCTCAACAGCCTGGATGCCGTAGTCACCGAAAGCTAGCTTGGTGCCGCCCTTGGCCATTCCACGACGGCCGGGATGATGCTGCTTACGGTGCTTGACGCGACGGGGAATCAGCATGACTCACGCTCCTGCGTTATCGGTCTGCGCTGCCTCGGCCGGAGCCTCGGCGGCGGCTTCAGCGCGACGGCGTCCGCCACGCTGTGGACGATCACCGCGCGGTGCCCCGTCGCGGCGAGGACCGCGGCTCGGACGCCGCTGGCCGCTGGCTGCCTGACGTGCAGCCTTCTGGGCTGCGCGCTCAGTGCGGCTGCCGGACACATCGCCGTGGTAGATCCACACCTTGACGCCAATGCGACCGAAGGTGGTGCGGGCTTCGTAGAACCCGTAGTCGATGTCGGCCCGAAGCGTGTGCAGCGGGACCCGGCCTTCGCGGTAGAACTCCGAACGGCTCATCTCGGCGCCGCCGAGACGACCGGAGCACTGGATCCGAATACCAAGAGCACCAGAACGCATGGCGGTCTGCTGCGCCTTGCGCATCGCACGCCGGAAGGCGACACGAGCGCCGAGCTGCTCGGCGATGCCCTGGGCGACCAACTGGGCGTCCGTCTCGGGGTTCTTGACCTCGAGAATGTTCAGTTGAACCTGCTTGCCGGTCATCTTCTCAAGTGCTGCCCGCACCCGCTCCGCTTCGGCGCCGTTGCGTCCGATCACGATGCCAGGACGCGCTGCATACAAGAAGATAGTCACGCGCTCGGAGCGACGCTCAATTTCAACCGAACTGATGCCAGCCCGCTCGAGGTTCTTGGTAAGCCACTCGCGGATCTTCACGTCCTCGGCTACCAGTTGTGCGTAATCCTTGTCGGCGTACCAACGAGTCTTGTGGTCGGTGGTGATTCCCAGGCGGAAGCCATAGGGGTTGATTTTCTGACCCATGATCAGGCCTCCTTTGCCTTGGGTTCGACTACTACGGTGATGTGGCTCGCACGCTTGTTGATGCGGCTTGCCGAACCCTTGGCACGAGGCCGGATCCGCTTCAGTGTGACGCCCTCGTCAACGAAAGCCTGCGAGATGTACAGGTCTTCGGGACGTAGGCTCTCGGTCTGTTCCGCATTAGCAGCCGCCGAAGCGACGACCTTGTAAACCGGCTCAGAGGCCGCTTGCGGGACGAACTTCAGCATCGTCAGCGCATCGGTGACGGGCAGGCCGCGCACCAGGTTGACGACGCGGCGGACCTTCATCGGGGACATCCGGACGTGACGCGCGATGGCGTACGAGCCGGGGCGGTCTCCGAGCAGGGCCTTCCGGCGGCTGGGCCGGTTCTCCGTGTTGCTCATTTCCATTCCTCTTCTCGCTGCGCTCAGCGGCGGCGCGACTTCTTGTCGTCCTTCACGTGACCGCGATAGGTCCGTGTCGGTGCGAACTCACCCAGTTTGTGGCCAACCATCGACTCGGTGACGAACACCGGGACGTGCTTGCGACCGTCGTGCACCGCGAGGGTGTGCCCGATCATGTCGGGGACGATCATCGAACGGCGCGACCAGGTCTTGATGACACTCTTCTTGCCCGACTCGTTCAGGACATCGACCTTATTGGCCAGATGCTCGTCGACGAAGGGACCCTTTTTAAGGCTGCGTGGCATGGTTTTCTTTCAACTCCCCGATCAGCGCTTCTTGCCGCTCTTGCGACGACGCACGATGTACTTGTTGCTGGCCTTGTTCCGCTTCCGGGTTCGGCCTTCGGGCTTGCCCCATGGGCTAACCGGGTGACGACCACCCGATGTGCGTCCCTCGCCACCACCGTGTGGGTGGTCGACCGGGTTCATCACGACACCGCGGACGGTTGGGCGGACGCCCTTCCAGCGCATTCGGCCAGCCTTGCCCCAGTCGATGTTCGACTGCTCGGCATTACCAACCTCGCCGACTGTGGCGCGACAGCGCACGTCCACCATCCGCATCTCGCCCGAGGGCAAGCGCAGCGTGGCCATGCGGCCTTCGCGGGCGACCAACTGGACGCCGGCGCCAGCCGAGCGGCCCATCTTGGCCCCGCCGCCGGGACGCAACTCAACGGCGTGCACCGTGGTGCCGACGGGGATGTTGCGAAGCGGCAAGTTGTTGCCCGGCTTGATGTCGGCACCAACGCCAGCTTCGACCTTCATACCCTGCTCGAGGCCTTCGGGAGCGAGCACGTAGCGCTTCTCTCCGTCGACGTAGTGCAGCAACGCGATCCGAGCGGTGCGGTTCGGGTCGTACTCGATGTGAGCGACCTTCGCCGGCACGCCGTCCTTGTCGTAGCGCTTGAAGTCGATGACTCGGTAGGCGCGCTTGTGACCGCCGCCGATATGCCGGGTGGTGATCCGGCCTTGGTTGTTACGGCCGCCCGTCTTCTTGACGGGGACGACCAGAGACTTCTCCGGGGTTGCCCGGGTCAGTTCGACGAAGTCCGCCACCGACGAGCCCCTACGGCTCGGAGTGGTCGGCTTGTACTTACGAATTCCCATGTCTGTGTTTCCCTGTCTGACGCTCAGGCCTGGCCGAAGATGTCGATGCGGTCACCCTCGGCAACAGTCACGATCGCGCGTTTGATGTCAGGACGCTTGCCCCAACCCGTGCGCGTCCGACGACGCTTGCCCTGCCGGTTCATGGTGTTGACCGAAATGACCTTGACGCCGAA
>CAYMMF010000081.1:0-8980 GCA_964391475.1 uncultured Propionibacteriaceae bacterium
CACAGGCACTTTCACTATCGCGTCCGAATCGACCTTCACCCAAATGCGGTCACCGACCTCGGTCTCTGTCACCAAGTAGGCGTGCTGACCGTCAGGGAGCAAAACCTGTGCTTCGATCTGTCCCCGCAGCCGCCGCTGGTTCAGCACAACGACCGGAGTCCCGGCCGGATCGGCAACGAGTCCGCCCAAGCCGAGTCCGACCTGGCGATCCTCAGGCACCCCACCAAGACCCAGCTTGGCGGCGACACGCGCTGACAGGAACGGCCCGTATCCCAAGAATTCGGCTACTTCGCGGGTGGGCGGGTGCCGCCAGAGTTCGTCTGCTACTTCGTCGGCGACAAGGCGTCCGTCTGCCATCACGGCAACCCGGTCGGCAATCGTGAATGCCTCGTCTTGGTCGTGGGTGACGTGAACCGCAGTGGTCCCGGTTGCCCGTAGAACCTCAGAAACCACCTCCGCCAGGCGCTCCCTAAGCCCGCGGTCTAGCGCCGACAGCGGTTCGTCCAGCAGCAGCAGTCGCGGTCGCGGCGCCAACGAGCGGGCAAGCGCCACCCGTTGTGCTTGCCCGCCTGAGAGTTCGGTCACTTTGCGGCGTCCGAACCCGGGCAGCCCCACAAGTTCGAGCAGTTCGGCGACGCGGGCCTCCCGTTCGGGGCGGGGCATCCCCGCCAGCCCGTAGGCGACGTTTCGTCCGACGTTCATCGTCGGGAAAAGCTGCCCGTCTTGGAAGATCATTCCGAAGCCGCGGGTGTGGGTGGGCGTCCGGGTGAGGTCGACGCCGTCCCAGGCCACGGATCCGGACGCCAGCGGTTCCAGCCCGGCGATCGCGCGCAGCAGCGACGACTTGCCCGACCCGGACGCCCCCAGCAGGGCCACGATTTCTCCGGGAGCGACCGCCAGGTCGACGTTGTCTACCGCCCTGATGGTTGCTCCCGCGGCGGTGGTGTATTCGACTACCGCGCCGGTCACTGTAAGTCCGGTTACCATCCGGTCGCCTCCTTTGGTCGTAGCCGCTCGGCAAGGGCCATTGTGACTCCGGTCAGCACGGCTAGTACGACGGACGCCGCCATCGCCATCCCGTAGTTTTCGGCTCCAGGCCGCCCGATCAGCCTGAAGATCACGACGGGCAGTGTGGGGGCGTCCGCTCGCGACAGGAAGCTGGTTGCCCCGAATTCGCCTAGCGAGGTGGCAAGTGCGAATCCGGTCGCCAGCCCGAGCCCGCGCAGCGCGTAGGGCGCGTCGATGCTGGCGAGCACCCGCCCGGGCCCGGCGCCGAGGGTCGCGGCGGCTTCCCGCTGGCGGGGGTCGATCGCGCGCAGCACCGGTAGCAGCGATCGGACGACCAGGGGTAGCGCCACGATCGCCTGCGCGATCGGGATCAGAACCATGGACGAACGTAGATCCAGCGGCGGTCGGTTGAGCGTTATCAGGAACCCGAACCCCACGGTAACTGCCGATACCCCTAGTGGGAGCATGAATATTGCGTCCAGCGTTCGGAGCGCCCGGCGTCCGCCAGCCGCTCGGGGACGCCGACTCAGCACGAAACTCACCGCCAGCCCCAGCGTCACCGCGATCGCGGTCGCCTGCACCCCGACGATCAGTGAGTTAGCGATCGCCTCGGTCGCTGGCACCGTGAGCGCCTTGTAGCCGGTGGTGCTCAGGTGAAGGTAATGGTCGAAACCCCAGCGCTCCCCCACCCGCAGCGAGCGCGCCACCAGCGTCACGAGCGGGGTCGCCAGGAGCCCGACGATCACCAGCCCTGTCACCAGTGTCGCCGCCAGGTCGGTCCGCGCGCGCCAGGCGTGCTGCCCGGATTCGTCGGTGCGCAGCCGCAGCGCGCGGCGCTGTCTTGCTTGGGTTTCGTTAGCGACAAACAGGGACGCGGTGACGATCACCAGCTGGATGATCGACAGGGCTGCCGCCGAACGCAGGTCGAGAAGTTGGGTGGTCAGATACCAAATTTCGGTTTCGATGGTGCCGAACCGGGTTCCGCCCATGACCATGACTACGCCGAACGCAGACGCGCAGAACAGGAAGACGATCGCCGCCCCCGAAGCGATCGCCGGGGCCAAGCTGGGAAGCGTGATCGTGGCGAAGACGCGGGTTCCGGACGCCCCCAGCGTCCGGGCGGCCTCGCCCATGCGCGGGTCGAGGCGGGCCCACAGTCCGCCGACGGTTCGGACGATCACCGAGTAGTTGAACCAGACCAGTGCGGCGACGATGCTGGCGAATGTGTTCGCTAATCCTAGGAAGCCCAGCGGACCGCCTTCGCCGAGGAGCGCTTGCCATGCGACGCCTGCCACCACGGTGGGCATCACGAATGGGATCGTCATGAACGCGCGCAGTGCGCTCCTGCCGGGGAACCGCGTCCGGTATAAAACGTAGGCTCCGGGGACGCCGAGCACCACCGAGATTGCCGTGCCCCACAGCGCCAAGCTCAGGGCGGTTCGGATCACCCGCCAGGTTCTTGGGGTCGCAAATATGCTGGCGAACCCGTCCAGGGTGAGTCGGCCGTCCTGAACCAAACCGTGCCCGATGAGGGTAGCTACCGGCCAGACGAAGAAGATCGCGAGGAAGGCCAGCGGGATGGCTGCGACGAGCGTCCAGGCGATCCCGACGCGGACGCCTCCCGGCTGGATTCCGCGCAGGAGTGCGGTCACCCCATCATCTCGTCGGTCCAGGCCTTGATCCAGGTTTCACGGTTTTTGGCGATCTCGTCGAGCGGCATGTCGACCGGTTCGTCCGACAGGGGCGCGAACGTGACCCACTCCGGCGGCAGCGGCGTGTCGGGCACGACCGGGTACATGTACATCTGGCCGGGGATGTCGGCTTGCGCTTCTGGGCTTAGCAGGAAGTCGATGAATGCTTGCGCACCTTCGGCGTTCTTGGTTCCGTTGATCACCCCGGCGTATTCGACTTCCCGGAAGCAGGTCTCGAGTAGCGCGGTGGTTGTGGTTTGGCCGTCGGTGACCGTGTAGGCGGGCGAGGTCGAGTACGAGACCACGAGCGGCCGGGTGCCTTTGCCCTCGCCCGCGGTGAATTCGCCGTTGTAGGCGTCGGTCCAGCTGCGGACGACGTCCACCCCGTTGGCTTTCAACGCTCGCCAGTAGTCAAGGTAGGCGTCGCCGTGCACCGAAACCGTCGTCAGTAGGAACGACAACCCGGGCGAGCTGGACGCCGGGTTCGACACCACCAGCAGGTCGGCGTATTCGGGTTTGGTCAGGTCGTCGATCGTCGCCGGGATCGCCAGGCCATGCTTTTCGAACCACACCTTGTCGGCGTTGATGCACACGTCCCCGAAGTCGATCGGGGTGAGCATGTTCGATTCGTCTGCGCTCAACCCCGCCGCTTCGGGGGGTAGCGCGTCCGAGACGTATTTGGTGAGGACGCCTTGGCTGACCGCCCGTCCCGCAAACGGCGTGCCGATGCCGACCACCACGTCGCCCAGTGGGGAATCCTTGGTGAGGACGAGTTGGTTCACCATTTGCCCTGCCCCGCCGGACGCCATGTACGTCACTTTGTATCCGGTGTCTTGCTCGAACTTGGCTTTCACTTCGTCTGACAGACTGAACGAGTCGTGGGTGACCACGGTCAGCTCTTTGACCGGTGCCGCTGAGGTTGTGGATGTCGGGTCTTTGGACGCCGGCCCCGAAGTTGGGGTTTGGGTGCAGGCGGTCAGCATTGCCACCAGCACTGCGGCTCCGGCCAAGATTCTTTTGGTCGTCACGTTTCCTCCCATCGGATGAGAGGGCTCGGAATGATTCCGAGGAGATGCTCGACTCCCTACGCCGGTGCTAGCCGGATCAGGTTCGAGGGTCTGCGGTTTTCCGCACTCTCAGCGCCTCGTTGGCGCTCCCCTGTCTTGCGCCCAGTGTACCCGCTGTTTGTTCAGCGGCCAGTGCCCGCGTAAACCACGGCTTCGCCGTCGGAGTCGAGCCCGAACGCCGTGTGCGCGGCCCGGACGGCCTTGTCGACGTCGTTGATGTCGACCACGACCGAGATCCGGATTTCGGATGTCGAGATCATCTGGATGTTGATTCCGGCTTCGGCGAGCGCAGAGAAGAACGTCGCGGTGACGCCCGGGTGGGAGCGCATTCCAACGCCGACGACGGTAACTTTCCCGATTTGGTCGTTATAGATCGTCTTGTCGAACCCGATCTCGTCGTGAACGTCTTCGAGCGCGGCCAGCGCTTTCGCTCCGTCGTTTTGCGGCAGCGTGAACGTGATCGCGGTGGTGTTGTCGGCCACGGACGCGTTCTGGACGATCATGTCGATGTTCACCCCTGCGTCGGCAACCACCTGGAAGATGCGGGCTGCCTCGCCGATTCGGTCGGGAACACCCACGACCGTGATCTTGGCTTCGTGGCGGTCATGTGTGACGCCGCTGATGATTGGGTTCTCCATGCCCGTTCCTTCCTTGGGTTCGATGTCTTTGATCCAGGTGCCCGGCTTGTCTGAGAACGACGACCGCACGTGGACGGGGACGTTCTCTCTGCGGGCATATTCGACGCAACGCAGGTGAAGGATTTTGGCGCCGTTGGCCGCCAGTTCCATCATCTCTTCGTAGCTGATTTCGGGAAGTTGGGTTGCTCCGGGCACGATGCGCGGGTCTGCGGTGAAAACCCCGTCCACGTCGGAGTAGATCTCGCAGTAGTCGGCGTCCAGCGCGGCCGCCAGCGCGACTGCTGTGGTGTCGGACGCCCCGCGCCCCAACGTGGTGATGTCTTTGGTTGTCAGCGACACGCCTTGGAAGCCGGCGACGATCACGATGTCGCCGTCGGCTAGCGCGCTTTCGATGCGGCCCGGGGTGATGTCGATGATCCGGGCGTCGCCATGCATTTCAGTGGTGATGACCCCGGCTTGAGATCCGGTGAACGATCGCGCCGTCCGTCCCAGATCGTTGATCGCCATCGCCAAGAGCGCCGCCGACATGCGCTCGCCTGCGGTGAGCAGCATGTCGAGTTCGCGCGGGCGGGGCGAATCCGAAACCTCTTGGGCCAGGTCAAGGAGTTCGTCGGTGGTGTCGCCCATGGCAGACACGATCACCGTAACCTCTTTCCCCTCGTCCCGGGCAGCGACGATGCGCTGCGCAACCCGCTTGATGCTCGCGGCGTCGGCAACGGACGATCCGCCGAACTTTTGGACTATACGCATTGGCCCTCCTGCATCAGAACGCCCATACTCTGCCACGACTGCGGCCCTTCGTTTTCACGTTTTCGGTTCGTGGAAGGGGACGGCCTCGCCAGGACGCCTCGATTCGATCGGCTTAAGATGGTCTACATGACCCAACAACCCGTCCCTCGCCGCATTTCGGACGCCGAACGCGACGCTGCCATCGAGATGCTCAGGCAGCACTTCGAAGCGGGACGGCTCAACGCCGACGAATTTGCCGAACGCATGGGGTTCGCGTTGGGGGCCAAGGTGGCTTCCGAATTGGAGTCGCTGTTCACCGACCTGCCGGAACCGCGTCCGGGGGCCGCCGAAGGCGTCATGTTGCCGTGGACGGCACCACAGCCGCCCGCGAAAGCCAACACCGAGCTGATCCGTTGGGCCAGGATCATCCAGGGTGTGGTGTGGCCGGTCGCGATCCTGCTGGGGTTCATAACCGGAAACTTCTGGCAATTCATCTTGGTCGCGCTGGTGGCCAGCGCGATTCTGCGCGGCGTCCTAACCAACCACCGGACGCCCCCACCAGAGTTGGACAAGTAGCGGCAAAGGCGTTCCGGTTGTGGAATTCGGGTCGCTATATTGTCCGCCATGCGCGGTGAATACAAGGTTCCCGGCGGCAAACTCGTCGCCGTCGATGTGGAGCAAGAAAACGGACGGCTGAAGCACGTCGCATTGTCGGGTGACTTCTTCCTCGAACCCGACGACGCCCTCGACCTGCTCAACCGGGCGCTTGTCGGCCAGCCGACCACGGCGTCCGCAGAACAACTCGCCCAAACAATCGACGGGGCACTGCCGAGCTACGTGCAAATGTACGGGTTCAACTCGACCGCGATCGGGATCGCAGTTCGCCGCGCGCTCGGCCACGCCACCAGTTGGGACGACCATTCGTTCGACGTGATCGGGCCGGTCGTGATGGATCCGGCGATGCACGTTGCTCTGGACGAGGTGCTCACCCAAGAGGTGGCCCGCGGCGAGCGGCGTCCAACCCTACGGTTCTGGGAATGGGACAGCCCGCTCGTCGTGATCGGATCGTTCCAGTCGTACCGCAACGAGATCGACCCCGAGGGGGCAGCCCGGCACAACATTGACGTAGTGCGCCGAATCTCAGGCGGGGGCGCCATGTTCATGGAGCCCGGCAACACAATCACCTACTCCCTCCACGTGCCCAGTTCGCTGGTCGAGGGGCTCTCGTTCGAGCAGAGCTACTCGTTCTTGGACGACTGGGTGATGACGGCGCTTTCCGAACTGGGGGTCAAAGCGCGCTACGTCCCGCTGAACGACATCGCCTCCGACAAGGGCAAGATCGCCGGAGCCGCGCAGAAGCGGTACGCGGCCGGCGGCGTCCTCCACCACGTGACGATGGCCTACGACATCGACGCCAACAAGATGATGGAAGTTCTGCGAATCGGCCGAGAGAAAATGTCCGACAAGGGCCACCGGTCGGCGAACAAGCGGGTCGACCCGATGCGGTCGCAAACCGGCTTGTCGCGCGAGAAGATCATCGCGTCGTTCATCGCGTCGTTCAAGCAGACCCACAACGCGTCCGAAGCCGAATACACCAGCGCCGAGCTGGAGGCCGCGGCCTACCTGGTCGACACCAAGTTCACCACCGACGAGTGGCGGTTCCGGGTGCCCTGACCCTGGGTGGGCTTTAGCGCGTTGGGCGGCTCCTCAAGCCTTGGCGACGGCGAAGGCCAACCCCAAATCTTCGTCGTGAACCCAGTCTGCGCCTCTTGTGGCCTCGGTGATCGACACCGCGAGTACCTCATCAGCGACGACCGCGGCGTCCCCACGGAGCGCCTCGGCGAGATCGCCGGAGGCCGCCCACGACAAGTGGATCCGGTCTGACACCTCGAAGCCGGAGTTCTTGCGCGCCTCCTGCACCAGCCGGATCACTTCGCGAACCAACCCGGCGCGAACCAATTCGGGGGTGAGTTCCAGGTCGAGAGCGACGGTCTCGCCCTGCTCGTTGACCACCGACCAGCCCTCGCGGGGGCGCTCGGTGACGATCACCTCGTCGGCGGTGACGGTGGTTCCGTCGTCAAGTGTCGCCTCGCCGTTCTCGGCCAGGGTGGACGCCAGCGCGGCGGCGTCGGCAGCAGCGATCGCAGCCGCAACCATCGGGGTTTGCTTGCCGAACCGCCTGCCCAACGCCCGGAAGTTGCCCTTGGCCGAGTAGTCGACCAGATCGCCTGCGGACGCGAACGACTCCACCCGGCTCACGTTAAGTTCGTTTGCGATCTCGGCGACAAGTTCGTCGTTCAGAACCGACAACGACGCCGACGACACCAGCACCCGCGACAGCGGCTGGCGGGTCTTCACCCGAGCTTCGGCGCGGGCGGCGCGTCCGAGTTCGACCAGCCTGCGGGTGACCTTCATCGCGCGGTTGAGCTCGGCGTCAATGGCGGCCTCGTTCACGGTCGGCCAGTCGGCCAGGTGGACGGACGCCGGGGCGCCCTCGACTGCGGCGACCACTAGGTCTTGCCAAACCCGCTCGGTGATGAACGGCGCCATCGGCGCCATCAGTCGGGTCACGGCGTCCAACGTCTCATGCAGCGTCCAAAGCGCCGAGGGCTGCCCCTCCCAGAAGCGGCGACGCGACCGGCGAACGTACCAGTTCGACAGGTCGTCGGTGAAGTCGCTCAGCAGTGCGCCGGCCCGCTGGGTGTCGAAGTTCTCAAGCGCGTCCGTGACACCGGCGATCAGCTCGTTGCGGACGCTCACCAACCAGCGATCCAAGACCGGACGGGACGCCACATCCGGAGCCTCGCCGGTCGGCGTCCAACCGTTCGTGCGCGCATACAGCGACTGGAACGAGACAGCGTTCCAATAGGTGAGAAGCACCTTGCGGACGGTCTCCTGGATCGTCGAATGCCCCACCCGGCGGGACGCCCACGGCGACCCCCCGGCGGCCATGAATCAGCGCACGGCGTCGGCGCCATGAGTGTCCATCAGCGGGATCGGCTCAAGAATGTTGCCCAAATGTTTCGACATCTTGCGGCCATCCTCGGCGAGGATGTGACCCAGGCAGAGCACGTTGCGGTAGCTGTTGGCGTCGAAAACGAGCGTGTTGACGGCCATCAGCGAGTAGAACCAGCCGCGGGTCTGATCGATCGCCTCGCAGATGAAATCGGCCGGGTAGGCCTTTTCGAAGCGTTCCTTGGAGCCCTGCACCCACGGGTAACCCCACTGGGCGAACGGCATCGAGCCCGAGTCGAACCAGGCGTCGATCACCTCTTTCACCCGGCGGGACGGCTTGCCGCAAGTCGGGCAGCCGAACATGATGTCGTCCACGAACGGACGATGCGGATCGAGTTGCGACTGGTCGGTTCCAGTGAGCTTCGACAACTCCGCGCGCGAACCGATGCACACCTGATGGTCGTCCTCACAACGCCAGATAGGCAGCGGCGTCCCCCAATAGCGGGAACGCGACAACGCCCAGTCAATGTTGTTACTCAACCAGTCGCCGTACCGGCCGTGCTTGATGTGCTCGGGGTACCAATTGGTGGCCTCGTTCTCACGAACCAACTCATTCTTACGCTGAGTGGTGCGGATGTACCACGACGGCTGCGCGTAATAGATCAAAGTGGTGTGACAACGCCAGCAGTGCGGATAGCTGTGCTCGTACGGCTGCACCCGAAACATGCGTCCGCGCGCCACCAGATCGTCAACCAGCACAGGGTCGGCCGACTTGAAGAACTGCCCGCCAACCAGCGGCACATCGGGAGCGAACGTGCCATCCGGTCGGATCGGGTTCACCATCGGCAGCCCGTACGCCCGGCAGATCGCCATGTCGTCCTCGCCGAAAGCC
>CAYMMF010000082.1:0-8809 GCA_964391475.1 uncultured Propionibacteriaceae bacterium
CCGTCGCTGCGGCGCTGCACCATACCTGCCAACTCCAATTCAGCCAACGAGCCCAGGACCCGCTGGATTCCGACGCCAGCGCGCACCGCGACCTCGCCCGCTGATCGCCCCCCTCTAGCCGGGATCGCCTCATACACCAAGCGTTGGGGTTCGGTTAGCGAGTCGAAGAGCGTGGGGCGGGCATCGGGCTCATTGACAAGGTTCTCCCCCGCAGGAGAAACCACCTCCAGTATGTCGGCCAAACCAGTCACAAGCGTTGCCTCCCCGTCCCGAATCAGCCGGTGGGGGCCGTAAGAGGTTGCGCTGCTGACGGGCCCCGGGACTGCCATCACTGGCCTGAGACACGAACTGGCCCACGAGACCGTGTTTCGAGCCCCACTCCTGGCTGCCGCTTCGACGATGACGGTGCCCTGCGACATTGCTGCAATCAGCCGATTACGAGAGAGGAACCTTCGCCTCGTCGGGTTCTGGCCAGGCGGCGCCTCTGACACCAAAAGCCCGCTTTCCACGACTCGCTCCAACAAAGTGGAATTCCCCCGAGGGTACAGCTCGTCCAACCCGCCGCCCTGCACACAAATAGTCTGACCGCCACCTGCCAGCGCTCCTCTGTGGGCTGCTGCGTCCACCCCATACGCACCCCCAGACACCACCGCCCAGCCAGCTTCAGTGAGCCCAGCCGCTAAATCTGCTGCCACTCGATCCCCATAGGGGGTGGACGCCCGGGCTCCAACGATCGCCACAGACCTGGAAGCGATCGCGGCCAGCGAACCGCGCCCGCGAACCCACAACCCGATCGGCTGCCCGCGCATAGTGTTGACGGGTTCTATGGAGTCGAGATCTGCCAAGCTTCGGGGCCACTCATCGTCGCCAGGCACGATGAACCAGAGCCCGCTGCGTTCCATCAGCAAGCGCACCTCGCGCTCCGAAAAACTTCGAGCCCTCGATGCCCACGACGACGGGCCGAGCCCCGCCCGCACTTTTCGCCAAACCTCGGTCGCCGTGAACGAGGTCAGCAACCTCACAGCAGCCGGATCACCCGGCTCAACCACGCACGCCAACGCCAGACGTGATGCACGCTCTTCATCCACAGCGGACCTCCGTCCCCCAGTGATCGCCAAGCCGTAACCCCAGCGCAGCCATCACGTGATCTTTCGCTGGCGTCGCTGCGCCGACAAGATCAGCTACGCTCCACGCCACGCGAAGCACCCGATCCACCCCGCGCGCCGATAGTTGGCCCCGGCTAACAGCTCTGTCAAGCAGGTCCACTCCTCCGGGCAGCGCCAACTGGCGGCGCATGACTGGGCCCGGCACCTCGGCGTTGAGCGTGAAACCGAGCGGCCCCAACCGTTCAGCTTGGCGATCACGAGCTGCCAACACCCGCTGCGCCACCTGTTCGCTGGGCTCCCCTGATTCCCCTGCCGCCTTCAGGTATGTGCGCGACATCGGCTCCATTCGGAGAGTGATATCTATCCGATCCAAGATTGGCCCGGAAAGCCGCTCGCTGTATCGCCGCACCGCCATTGGGGCACACGTGCAGGCAGCCCCAGGAGTGCCAGCCTTCCCGCATGGGCACGGGTTGGCAGCCAGGACGAGTTGGAAACGCGCAGGGTAAGTGGTTTGCGCTACTGACCGAGCCAGCACGATCCGCCCCGACTCCAACGGCGTCCGCAGCGCGTCCAGGGCACGCGGGCTGAACTCGGGCGCCTCGTCCAAGAACAACACGCCCCGGTGAGCCAACGACACCGCCCCCGGACGCGCAATCCGGGATCCGCCGCCAACCAATGCCGACACCGAAGCCGAGTGGTGCGGATCAGAGTACGGCGGACGCGTAACCAACCCATACTCCAACCGCCGCCCCGCAAGCGAATGAATAGCCGAAACCTCCAGCGAATGCTGGTGGCTGAGATCAGGAAGCACCCCCGGCAGCCTCTCTGCAAGCAAGGTCTTACCAACTCCAGGTGGCCCGGTGAAGTAAAGATGGTGACCACCGGCGGCCGCTACCTCCAACGCCCAGCGGGCCTCGAATTGCCCAACCACATCAGCCATGTCGATCCGCCGCTGCTCCGGCGGCGAATCAGACCTCTCGATAGGCGGCTCGTCGTAGCCCTCCCCCCGAAGCAGCGACACTGCATCGGATAACCACTCGATGCCGATCACCTTGATGCCCTTGACCAACCGAGCCTCACGCACCTGCGAATGCGGCACCAAAGCGCGTACGAACCCATGCTCCACCGCCGCCAGCAGCGCAGGCAGGACGCCCCGGGCGGGCCTCACCCGACCCTCAAGCCCCAGCTCCCCCAGCATCACCACGCCCTCCAAAGCGGTGTCGGGAACCGCAGCGTCCGCCCCCAACACCGCCAACGCGATCGCCAAATCGAAGGCAGAACCCGCCTTCGGCAACGCAGCCGGAGAAAGGTTGATCGTGACCGGCTGAGCCGGCCAGGTGCGCCCCAAGGACGCCACCGCAGCCCTACACCGCTCCCGAGCCTCTGACAACGAAGCATCCGGCAACCCGACAACCACCGTGCGCGGCAACCCACTGGTGATGGACGCCTCTACCTCAACCAAGTGCGCCTCAATACCCACCAGCGCGACAGACCACGTGCGAGCCAACCTCACGACTCGATGCCCTTCACGTGCTCAATGGACGCGGTTCCGTCCGGATGAACCAACACCCCCACCGCGTCCAACCTCACCCTGCCAACGGGATGATCCAGCGACTCCAACCACTGCGACACCAACAATCGCAACCGCCGCACCTTGGCAACCGTGATCGCCTCAAGCGGCGCACCGAACCCCACCGACGTGCGACACTTCACCTCGATCACCGCCACGACTCCTTCAGGATCGCGAGCAATCAGGTCAATCTCACCGAACCGGCACCGCCAGTTACGAGCTAAAACCTGCCAACCCCGTCGTTCCAGATGGGCAACCACACGAGATTCGCCGTCGGCGCCAATACTACGTCGAGCATCTTCCATGCCCACACAATGGGCGTCCGACCCGAAAACCGGTCAACCGATTTGCCGACCTGTGGATAACTCAGCGCAGCGAGTCGGGAACTCGCAACTCCGAATGCGCGATCTCTTCGATCGACACGTCACGAAACGTCAGCACCTTCGCGGATTTCACGAACCTCGCTGGCCGATACATGTCCCACACCCAAGCGTCACCCATGGACACCTCGTAGTAGACGTCGCCGCCTTCCGTGCGCACCTTCAGGTCGACGGCGTTGCACAGGTAGAAACGCCGCTCTGTCTCAACGGCGTAAGAGAAGATCCCTACCACGTCTTTGTACTCGCGGTAGAGCTGAAGCTCCAGTTCGGCTTCGTACTGTTCCAGGTCTTCGGCACTCATATCGTTGCCAGCCTAGCCGCTTGTCGAACGTTCGCGAATCGCTGCCTATGAATCGCGCACGGACCATACTCGGCTAACGCCTGTTGGTGAGCCGCCGTCACGTACCCCTTGTGCTTGGCGAACCCGTACTGAGGGTACTCCTCGTGGTGTTTGATCATCCGTCTGTCGCGGGTCACCTTGGCGATTACGGACGCTGCAGCGACACTCGCCGCGACGGCGTCACCCTTCCACATGGCTAGGTTTGGGATGCCGATCCCGTCCACCTCAAAGCCGTCAACCAGCACGAAGTCAGGACGCACGTCCAGCAGCGCCACCGCACGCCTTAGCGCCTCGATGTTTGCCACGTGCATACCAAGAGCATCGCATTCTTGCGGGGCCACGCTGACCACCGACCAAGAAACCGCCTGCCGGACGATGACGTCATAGAGCTGATCGCGAACCCTGGGAGTCAGCTTTTTGCTGTCGTCTAACCTAGGGATCGGACGCCGCGGAAGCACGACCGCGGCAGCAACCAACGGCCCGGCGCACGCGCCCCGACCCGCCTCGTCCGCACCCGCTACCCGGAAAAATCCAGCGTCAGCCAAGGCCTGTTCATAGGCGTACCCGCTCGTGTCCGTCCGCGTTGCCCCCGTCATCTCGACCTCAGCAGTTGATCGGATCCGCAGTCACCACCGGGGAGTCGGGAGCTGGCTCAAGGGGTGGTGGGATCTGAGAGAAGGGTTCGGGCACCAAGAATGTACGCCAGCGATGGAACGGGGTCACCAAAGCGACAGCCGAGCCGATCACCGCGTCGGTATGCACGAAAGCGCCAGCATGGGCCACCCCTGCTACCGACTCGTCGAGGTGACATCGGGAATCGGCGGACGCGTTGCGATGGTCTCCCATCACGAAAATGTGATCCTTGGGCACCACGACGTCGAACGAGTACTCAGATGGCTTGTCGGTAACACCGGTCACCGGATCCTGATAGAGGTACGACACCTCGAACAACGAATGGCCATTGACCTGCATCAACCCGTCTTTGTCGCAGCAAACAATCCGGTCACCAGGCATGCCAATCACCCGCTTGATGAGATAACCGGCGCTTTCGTCGGGCAGCAGGCCGACGAAAGTTAATCCGCGCTGCCACCATTTAGGGTCGTGGTTGGGGGGCTCCCCCAACCATCCAAGGTCGTCTCGGAACACCACCACGTCGCCGCGTTGGAAGCCTACGACTTTTTGGACTGCCACCCGGTCACCAACAAGCAGGGTTTGCTCCATCGAACGCGACGGAATCACAAAAACTTGAAGGAGGAACATCCGCAACAATGTGGATGCGATCAATGCGCCAACGACGATGATCGCAGTCTCTTTCACGAAGAGCCACATTGTGCGCTTGGCGCCGTCTCGGCTAGCCATCACGTCAAACGTTCAGGCCCGATCAGAAGTCGCGCTTCTCCTTGATCTTGGCTGCCTTGCCCCGACGCTCGCGCAGGTAGTACAGCTTGGCGCGGCGGACATCGCCGCGACGCTCGACCTCGATCTTGTCGATGATTGGGGAGTGCAGCGGGAACGTGCGTTCGACGCCGACGCCGAAGCTCACCTTGCGAACCGTGAACGCCTCGCCGATTCCCGTGCCAGTACGAGAGATGACGGCGCCGGAGAAGATCTGAATACGAGACCTGGTGCCCTCAACAACCTTCACGTGGACCTTCACCGAGTCGCCAGGGCGGAACTTCGGGTGGTCACTACGCAGTTGATGTTGCGTAACCTCGGAAACCAACTTGTTCATGGTTATTCCTCGCCGGCGCCACAGGTCGCCTCGAAAGTGTTCTGGTGAAAGACGGACCACGCTACCCCCCTGTGGCAGGAGCATGGACGCGACGAACCAGTCTGCCACAACCGGCGCATGGTGGGCCAATCGGAAAGCGGCGGATAGGGATGCGAAACGGCTGGCGGATCTGGGCACATCCGCCAGCCGTTCGCTGTGGTGACTATTACTTGCCGTCGCGGTGGAACAGCGACGCAATCAGGTCGCGGTTCAACTGGCTAATGACGTCAAGTGGGATGGACTTGGGGCAAACCGCAGAGCACTCACCGATGTTGGTGCAACCGCCGAACCCAGCCTCGTCGTGCGCAGCTAGCATCGTCTTGACGCGGCTGTAACGCTCCGGCTGGCCTTGCGGAAGCATCGCCAGGTGGGTGATCTTCGCTGACGTGAACAGCATGCCGGAGCCGTTCGGGCACGCCGCCACACAGGCGCCGCAGCCGATGCAGGTGGCCGCGTCGAATGCGCGGTCTGCCTTGAGCTTGGGAGCTGGCACAGAGTGAGCCTCAGGAGCAGACCCGGCGTTGATGCTGATGAAGCCTCCGGCCTGGATGATCGTGTCAAGCGACGTGCGGTCGACCACGAGATCCTTGATAACCGGGAAGGCCCCCGCCCGCCACGGTTCGACGTCTACCGTCGCGCCGTCGGCGAAGCTGCGCATGTGCAACTGGCAGGTGGTAGTGGGCACAGGGGACGAGGTTCGTCCGTGAGCCGCACCATTGATCACGACGCCACACATGCCGCAGATACCTTCGCGGCAGTCATGGTCGAACGCGATTGGCTCCTCACCGTTGACGGTGAGGTTCTCATTTAGCAGATCCAGCATCTCCAAGAAAGACATGTCTTCCGAGACGTTCTCCACGCGGTAGGAGACCATCTTTCCGGGAGTCTGGGCATTCGGTTGGCGCCATACGCGCAGGTTGATGATCACTTGTAGCTCCGCTGCTTCAGTTCGATGAACTCGTACTCGAGGGGTTCCTTGTGGAGGACGGGTGCCTTGCCTGCACCTGTGAACTCCCACGCCGAGACGTGCAAGAACTCGTCGTCGTGACGTAGCGCCTCGCCGTCCTCAGTCTGGGACTCCGCCCGGAAATGACCGCCACAGGACTCGCGACGCACCAGGGCGTCGACGCACATGAGTTCGCCCATCTCAAGGAAGTCGGCCACGCGGCCTGCCCTCTCCAGAGTCTGGTTGAAATCCTCATTGACGCCGGTCACCTTGACATTGCTCCAGAACTCTTCGCGGAGTTCCCGGATCTTGCCAATTGCATACGACAGGCCCTCTTCGGTGCGCTCCATGCCGCAGTACTCCCACATGATCTGACCCAGTTCTTTATGGAATGAGTCGACCGTGCGGGTTCCCTGGATGGTGAGCAGGCGGTTGACGCGCTCCTTGACCGAGTTGACTGCCTCGACCACTGCGGGGTTTGTCGTCTCGAGCTTGTCGAACGGCGCATCAGCGAGGTAGTCATTGATCGTGTTGGGTAGCACCCAGTAGCCGTCTGCGAGGCCCTGCATCAGAGCGGACGCACCTAGCCGGTTTGCGCCGTGGTCTGAGAAGTTCGCTTCTCCGGCAACGAACATGCCCGTGATGGACGACATCAGGTCGTAGTCAACCCAAAGCCCACCCATGGTGTAGTGAACCGCTGGGTAGATGCGCATCGGCACCTCGTAGGGGTTCTCACCGGTGATCTGGGCGTACATGTCGAACAGGTTGCCGTACTTGGCGGCTACGGTTGCCTGCCCCATACGGTTGATCGCGTCGGCGAAGTCGAGGTAGACGCCGCGGCGAACCTTGCGGGTTTTACCGGTCGCGTGGTCGATCTCTTCGACCTCGGGGCCCACACCGCGACCCTCGTCGCACATGTTCTTCGCCTGACGTGACGCGATGTCACGTGGCACCAGGTTGCCGAACGCCGGGTAGATGCGCTCCAGGTAATAGTCGCGATCCTCTTCTGCGATCTGACGCGGATCCTTGGCGCAATCCTCAGCCTTCTTCGGAACCCAGATGCGACCGTCGTTACGCAGCGATTCCGACATCAAAGTCAGCTTCGACTGGGTATCGCCATGCACAGGGATGCAGGTCGGGTGGATCTGCGTGTAGCACGGGTTGGCGAAGTACGCGCCCTTGCGGTGCGCACGCCACGCTGCTGTCACGTTGCAGCCCATAGCGTTCGTCGAGAGGAAGAACACGTTGCCGTAACCACCGGTGGCCAGCACGACAGCGTCCGCCAGGTGCGGTTCGATCGCGCCGGTGACCATGTTGCGGGCCACGATGCCGCGCGCGCGTCCGTCCACGATGATCAGTTCGAGCATCTCGTGGCGGGCGTACATCTTGACTGTGCCTGCCGCGACCTGACGCGAAAGCGACTGGTATGCGCCAATCAGCAACTGCTGACCGGTCTGGCCGCGCGCGTAGAACGTGCGCTGCACCTGGACGCCGCCGAACGAGCGGTTGTCGAGTAGCCCGCCGTACTCACGAGCGAAAGGAACACCCTGCGCCACGCACTGGTCGATGATGTTCGCGCTTACCTCAGCAAGGCGGTAGACGTTGGTCTCACGGGCACGATAGTCGCCGCCCTTGACCGTGTCGTAGAACAACCGGAACGTCGAGTCATTGTCGTTGCGGTAGTTTTTGGCTGCGTTGATGCCGCCTTGGGCCGCAATGGAGTGTGCGCGCCTGGGGCTGTCTTGGTAGCAGAAGTTGAGGACGTTATAGCCCGCTTCGCCCAGAGTCGCTGCGGCTGCGCCGCCAGCGAGGCCGGTGCCAACCACGATGACGTTGAGCTTGCGACGGTTTGATGGGTTCACCAACCGAGCCTCGAACTTACGCTTGCTCCACTTGCCCTCGATGGGACCGGCGGGAGCCTTAGTGTCCTGGATCTCTGCGCCCAGGGTGTAGAAGTCAGTTACCTGAGTCATTGATGTCAACTCCCGAATCCGAACAAGATGCCCACCGGCATGATCATGAAGCCCACGAACAGCAGCACTGCCACGATCCATGCCAGCGCGTTCAGCATCGAACGCGACTTGATAGACGTGTGAGCACCGAGCGTCGCGAGTGCACTCCAGAAGCCGTGGCGCACATGGAGCGTCACGATGAACACCCAGATGGCGTACAGGAGTACCAACCACCACTGGGAGAAGCTAGCCACGACCATGTCGAACGGCTTGGCGCCAGCGTTGAAGCCGGTGGTCACCACTTGAGCGGTGAACTGCAGCAGGTGGAATACCAGGAACAGCGCAAGAATCACGCCGCCCCAACGCATCGTCCGGGATGCGTAGGTCTGCTGAACCCGCTTGTCGTTCGCGTACTTGCTCGAACGTGCAGCGTGGGCACGTTGTGTCAGCACCCAAGCTGAGTACATGTGCAACACGATTGCCAGCAACAAGACCGCCCGGAACACCCACAGGAACGAACCCGCTGGCATCAACGGGTAAGCGATGCCGCCGTCTTCGGTGGCACCTTTCAGCCATTCGGCGTAGTGGTTGTAGGAGTCTGCGCCCAGGAAAACCTTCAGGTTTCCGTACATATGCATGAGCAGGAATCCGATCATCACAAGTCCCGTGATGGCCATCAGTGCCTTCATCGCCACTGTGGATCGGACTGCTCTCTGATGAGGAGTGAGAGTTGTAGTCGCCACG
>CAYMMF010000083.1:0-8659 GCA_964391475.1 uncultured Propionibacteriaceae bacterium
GGACGTCGTGACCACCGAGCCGGAGTTGCAGGGCTCCGTGGCTCGGCTACTTCGAAAAGTGGCGGTGGTCGATGATCTTTCCGCTGCGCGGGAGTTGGTTGAGGATCTGCCGGACGTCACTGCTGTAACCAGATCCGGCGACGTGCTGAGCGCGTGGTGGTCGGCAGGCGGATCGTCGGCGAAGGCCAGTCTGATTGAAGTCCAGGCAGCTGTCGACGACGCGGCACGTCGGCTTGACTTGGCGCAACGTTCCTTGGAGCGGCTTTCGTTCGAGCAGACCGCGGCCGAGGTGAGACTGGCCGAAGCCAACGAGCAGACCCAGCGAACGTTGGCTGCACTTCACGAATCGGACGCCCGGTTTTCGGCTTTCACGGAAGAATTGGGCCAACTCAACCAGACATCCAAGGCGGCACTTGCCGAGGCTGATCGGCTAACCCAAGCCATCGGGAGAGCAGAAGAATCGCGCGCCGGTAACTTCGCCGCTCTTGCCGAATTGGAAACCCGGTTGGCCCGGGCAAGCGAAGCCTCAGAGATCGTCGAGGCTGATCCAGCGCACAGGGACGAGAGCGCCCGTCAGGCGGCGAAAGCCCGTCAGGCAGAGATGGAGGCCCGGCTCGGGCTGCGTACGCTTCAGGAGCGGGCTCGGGCGCTGGCTGGACAAGCTCAGTCGCTGCGCCAGCGGGCGGCAGCGGAACGAGCCGCGCGTGAGCAGGCGGCAATTCGGCAAGCGCAGTTGAAGCGGCAAGCCGAGGTCTCGGCGGCGATCGGGCAGGCTGCCCAGTGGCTGCTTGCGCGGGTGGACGAGTCCCAAGCCTCGGCAGGGCGCGAGCGAACTGTCGTAGATACCCAGCGCATTGCTGCGGAACGCCAGGTTTCGGACGCTCGTCAGCGCAGCCGCGATCTGGCTCGCGAGTTTGAGTCTCTGATCGACGTTGTGCACAAGGACGAGTTGGCGCGCGCCGAGCAGCGTCTCCGGATCGAGAATCTGTCAGAGCGTGCTTTGACGGAGCTTGGTTTGGGCGCCGACGAACTGGTTGCCGAGTTTGGGCCCGACCAGTTGGTGCCGGTGATAACAAGGGCTGATGGCTCCGCGCTTGCAGACGATGATGTGCCGCCCGAACCGATTCCTTACGACAGGGCGGTGACCGAACGACGTCTTCGTTCTGCGGAGCGAAACCTGGCTATTTTGGGACGGGTCAACCCTCTTGCGTTGGAGGAGTTCGATGCGCTTTCGGAGCGGCACACGTTCTTAGCCGAGCAACTCGACGACCTCAAACGGACTCGCTCCGACCTGATGGACATAATCGCAGAAGTCGACTCCAGGGTCGAACAGGTGTTCGCGGCGGCCTACGCCGACGTGGAGCGTGAGTTCCAGGGAACTTTCGCCAGACTCTTCCCAGGTGGAGAAGGTCGGCTGGTACTCACCGAACCCGGCTCGTGGTTGACAACCGGAGTTGAGGTGGAAGCGCGTCCGGCGGGCAAGAAGGTCAAGCGACTGTCGTTGCTATCCGGCGGCGAGCGATCTTTGGTTGCAGTAGCATTCCTGGTCGCACTGTTCCGAGCTCGGCCGAGCCCCTTCTACATTCTGGACGAGGTTGAGGCCGCACTCGACGATGTGAACTTGGGGCGGCTGTTGCAAATTTACGAGGAGTTGAGACAGCAATCTCAGATGATCGTGATTACCCACCAGAAACGTACGATGGAGATCGCAGACGCGCTATACGGGGTCACCATGCGCGACAGCGGCATCTCGACGGTAATCAGCCAGCGGTTGCGGGAAATCTGAATCAGGCATACTGAGGAAGGCGAAAGGAGGGAGTAACTGTGGCAGTCGTCATCATCACCATGCTGGTGATTCTGGTACTGGCCGTCGGCATCATTGCCGTGGTCGTCATGGGCATTGAGGGGACGGGTAAGGCCCAGCACCCCGATATCGCTGAGGCTATGGCTCGCACGGCTCAGCACCTCAGTGGTGACGCCGATCCGCCGAAGGGTTTGCGCGACTTCGCCCGCGAGTTGGACGAGGCGGGAGTCCAGAGCCTGAAAGAAATCCCAGCCAAGGTGCGTTCCCTCCGCTCTGCGACCTCTGCTGCATCCGCAGCTTCGGCGTCCGCCCCTGAACCAGAGCAGGAATCAAACCCCTCGTCCGGGGCGTCCCCATACGACCGCTGAGTGGCTGATTCTCATCCCAATCAGGCCAACTCGGCTGCGGCGAGCCGCTTTGTGACAAGTCGCCTACGATGTGATCGTGCCTAACCCCTCCATTGATCTGGTTTGGATCCTTCTAGCAGTAGTCGTAGTACTCGCAGGTGCGGCAATCGCGTTCGCGTTAATGCGTCGAAACCGTGCGCTCACTCGTCGCCGGACGACCGAACTTCCGCGTCCCACCACCATGCCTCCGGTGGCGGTGACAGGCCCGGAGATCCCCGAAGCCCCAGCCAGTCGGATGACGCGGTTGCGGCGACGGTTGGCGAGTTCCAACAACGTCCTGGCACAAGCGTTGGCCGATCTGCTCTCCAGCGACCGCGTGTCCGAAGACACCTGGGACGATTTCGAAGCCACGTTGATCGGATCAGACCTGGGTGTGGGCCCGACCACCGAGTTGGTCGGACGCCTGCGCCGCGAGTTAGCGATCGAGGGCGTCGCAGACCCTGCATCGGCCCGCAATGTCCTGCGCTCGGCATTGATAGAGCTTGTGGATCCGACGTTGGACAGGTCGCTGCGTGATAAGGGCAACCAGGGAATGCCCGGAATCATCATCGTCGTCGGGGTCAACGGCACCGGCAAGACGACCACGATCGGAAAGCTCGCGCGCGTGCTGGTCGCCGAGGGAAAGACGGTCGTTTTGGGTGCAGCCGACACGTTCCGTGCCGCCGCTGCCGATCAGCTCGAAACCTGGGGTTCCCGCGTTGGAGTGCCTACGGTGCGGGGTCCAGAGGGTGGCGACCCGGCGTCCGTCGCGTTCGACGCGGTAGCCCAGGGCATAAAGACGGGAGCAGACGTGGTGGTCATCGACACCGCGGGCAGGCTGCACAACAAGGCCAACCTCATGGACGAGTTGGGCAAGATCAAGCGGGTCGTCGAAAAGCAGGCGCCGGTCACCGAGGTTTTGTTACTTCTGGACGCCACCACCGGCCAGAACGGGCTGGTGCAGGCCCGGGTGTTCAGCGAGGTGGTCGACGTCACCGGCATCGTATTGAGCAAGCTCGACGGGTCCGCAAAGGGCGGCATTGTTGTGCAGGTTCAGCGAGAGTTGGGCGTCCCGGTCAAGTTCGTCGGGCTCGGCGAGGGGGTCGACGACCTGGCACCATTCACGGCTGACGAATTCGTCGACGGGCTGCTGGGAGCCTGAACGGGTACGATGGGCCGGTATTTCCGTCCGAAAGGTGAGCCTTGTTCGACACACTGACCAACCGGCTTGGCGCAGCATTTAAGTCTCTGCGGGGCAAAGGCCGGTTGACCGATGCCGACATCGACAACACGATGCGCGAAATCCGCCTGGCGCTGCTCGAGGCGGACGTCAACCTCGGCGTCGTCAAAGACTTCGTGGCGTCCGTGCGCACCCGGTGCCAAAGCGCCGAACTGTCCGAGGCGCTGAACCCGACACAGCAGATCATCAAGATCGTCAACTCCGAGCTCATCACCATTCTGGGTGGCGAGACGCGTCCGTTGAGGTTCTCCAAGCACCCGCCCACGGTCATTCTGCTCGCGGGTTTGCAGGGCTCCGGTAAGACGACGCTTGCCGGCAAGTTGGGTCTATGGCTGAAAGGCCAGGGGCGGCACCCGATGCTGGTCGCGGCTGACCTGCAGCGTCCGAACGCCGTGAACCAGCTTCAGGTCGTGGGGGAGCGAGCGGGCGTCACCGTCTTCGCTCCCGAGCCGGGCAACGGCGTCGGAGACCCGGTCGCGGTTGCTAGGGCGTCCATCGAAGAGGCAACCAGGCGCTTGTACGACGTCGTGATCGTTGACACCGCCGGTCGACTGGGCGTTGACGCTGAACTGATGCGTCAAGCCGAAGACATCCGCGACGCGGTGGATCCCACCGAGATCCTGTTCGTCGTCGATGCGATGATCGGCCAGGACGCGGTGAACACCGCCCGCGCGTTCGCTGATGGCGTCGGTTTCGACGGTGTTGTGCTCAGTAAGTTGGACGGTGACGCCCGGGGCGGCGCCGCGCTCTCGATCGCACGGGTGATCGGTAAGCCGATCATGTTCGCTTCCAACGGCGAGGCGCTCACGGATTTCGATGTCTTCCACCCCGACCGGATGGCGAGCCGGATCCTCGACATGGGCGACCTGCTCACGCTCATCGAGCAGGCAGAGCGCACGTTCGATGTCGAAGAGAGCCGCAAGGCAGCCGAGAAACTGCTGGGTGGTAAGGGTGGCTTCGGCCTGGATGACTTCCTGCAGCAGATGCAGGCGGTTCGCAAGATGGGTCCGTTGAGCAAGATTTTGGGCATGATGCCCGGAATCGGGCAGATGAAGGACGCCATCAGCGCCATCGACGAGAAAGAAATCGACCGGATCGAAGCGATCATCTATTCGATGACACCCGCGGAACGCACCACCCCGGAGATCCTCAATGGCTCCCGGCGCGCTCGCATCGCGGCTGGCTCGGGAACGACCGTGCAGGACGTGAACTCCCTTGTCAATCGCTTCATGGAGACCCGCAAGGTTATGGCCCAGATGGGTTCGGGTGGCATGCCAGGGATTCCGGGCATGGGCGGCATGCCAGGCATGGGCGGACGCCGTGCTGGGGCCAAGCAGGCACCCGCCGCCAGGAAGAAGAGTCGCAAGGGCGTCTCGGGGAACCCCGCGAAACGAGCGCAGCTTGAGAGCCAGCCAACCGCACCCGCGGCGTCCGGCGCGGCGTTCGGCGTTCCGACTCCGCGTCCGGCCGATCCGGCGCAGGGTGGCTTCCAGTTGCCGCCCGAGTTGCAGAAGATGCTCGAAGACCAGGGCCGCTGAACAACTCAAATCGTTCAAGTTTTGACGAATCGGGCGATCTGTCTTGAAGTGGCGACGTGAACCGGCCACGCTGTGAACATGTCGCACCATCACCCAGATTTGGGACCTCACTTATCCGGACCCGTAACGCTCACTCATACCCACGACGGCCACACCCATACCCACGTTCGCACCGACGAGCATCTTCAGGTGAGTTCTGGTCGGCTGCACCTGCGGGGCACGATCTTGCCCCATGGCGAGGAGCGCGATCTGTGGATTGTGGACGGTCGCATCACTTTCGAGAAGGTTGCGGGCGCGATCACGGTTAGCACCGGCGGTTGGCTCATGCCGGGTTTGGTGGACGCGCACTGCCACATCGGCCTAGACCACCACGGCGCGGTCGATGCCGAAACCACCGAGCAGCAAGCTTTGGCTGACCGGGACGCGGGCACCCTGTTGGCAAGGGACGCGGGCTCGCCTGCAGACACGCGCTGGATCGACGACAGGGAGGATCTTCCGCGCGTCATCCGAGCTGGAAGGCACATAGCGCGACCAAGGCGGTACATCCGCAACTTCGCTGAAGAAGTTGAGCCCGAAGAGATGGTCGACGAGGTGCGTAGGCAGGCGCGCCGCGGCGATGGTTGGGTCAAGTTGGTGGGCGACTGGATCGACCGCGACGCGGGCGACCTTCGTCCGCTGTGGCCGGCCGATGTTGCTGCCGAAGCCATTGCGGCGGCACACGAAGAGGGCGCTCGCGTAACGGCGCACTGTTTCGACGAACAGTCTGTGAAAGAGCTTGTCGAAGCAGGAATCGACGGTATTGAGCACGGGACGGGTCTCGACGACGACACGATCGACACGATGGCGCAGCGCGGCGTGTCGTTGGTTCCCACGATGATCAACCTGGAGACTTTTCCGGCGATCGCGGACGCCGCTGGCGAGAAGTTCCCGGTGTACGCAGACCACATGAGAGCCCTGCACACCCGGCGTTTCGAGACGATGGGCAAGGCGTTGGATGCTGGCGTCCCGATATTCGCGGGCACGGACGCCGGAGGCGCCCTCGCACACGGCATCATCGCCGACGAGATCGAGTTGCTGGCCGCTGTCGGCGGCCCAGAGTTTGCGTTGGGCGCTGCGTCCTGGAGGGCCAGGGAGTGGCTGGGTGTTGAAGGCCTTGACGAGGGGGCGTCGGCAGACCTGGTGGTTTTCGAGCAAGACCCTCGCCTCAACATCTCTATCGTCCGGACGCCGCAGCTCATCATCCTTCGCGGGAAGGTGGTGGCCAGCAACGCTGGCTGAGCTTGGTTCGCGCTGCGGGCGGCACTTCTGGCACAATGTCCGGTGCACCTGTGCCCGACGGTGCCCTCTCAGTTCTGTCGGGTGCGGTTCATTCGAGTTTCGCGTGCGGCGTCCCACACCGGACGTGAGGCTCACCCACGTCGTCCGTACTTCCGTACGGGCCTGTTCTGCAGGAGAAACCACACCAGTGGCTGTGAAGATTCGTCTGAAGCGGATGGGTAAGATCCGCTCGCCGCATTACCGCATTGTCGTCATGGACTCTCGAGCCAAGCGCGACGGCCGGGCTATCGAAGAGCTTGGCATCTACCATCCCAAGAATGAACCGTCGGTCATCAAGGTCAACTCCGAGCGAGTCCAGTATTGGCTCTCGGTGGGCGCCCAACCGACTGACACCGTCGTGACGCTGCTCAAGAAGACCGGTGACTGGCAGCAGTTCTCCGGCGACACCTCGCCTTCGGGTGTTGAGCCGCAGAAGGAGCCTGTCGACAAGCTCGCTCGCTTCAACGCCGCTTTGGCCGAGGCCGACGATGAGCCCAAGGCTGGTGCTATCACCGGTCGACGGAAGGGCAAGTCTGAAGAGGCCGTCGAGGCTGAGGATGTCGCCGAGAGCAGCGACGAGGCCTGACATGCTGGCTGAGGCATTGGAGCACCTGGTTCGCGGATTGGTGAGCAACCCTGACGAGGTCGCTGTATCTGACACGGAACGCCGAAGGGTCCGCACTCTCGAGGTTCGGGTTCACCCAGAAGACATCGGCAAGGTGATCGGGCGCCAGGGGCGCACCGCTGGCGCGTTGCGCACCGTGATCGGAGCGTTGGCTGGCCGCGAACAGGTGAGAGTCGACTTCGTCGATGTCGATCGTCGCCCCAGGCGCGGTCGCTGATCCGGCTTAACTGACAGGACGCCCTGCGGCACCAGCCGCGGGGCGTTCCACGTTGTGAGGGGATTTCAATGACCGATTTCGAATCGGTGCTGGTCGGAACGGTAGGACGCCCCCACGGGCTGCGCGGTGAGGTCTCGGTTCGGCTGAGCACAGACTCTCCGGAGCGTAGGTTCGCTGTCGGGGCGCAGGTGGTGGTCGGGGGAAAGAGCTTTCAGGTTGAGGGCGCGCGACATCACCAGGGGTCACTGTTGGTTTCGTTCGTCGGCGTTGGTGACCGGACGGCCGCCCAGGAGTTGCAAGGACGCCAGGTGTGGGCCGAGGTGCCGACCGTCGACGCGAGTTTGGCGACCGACGAGTTCTACGATCGTCAACTGATTGGGCTTGAAGTGCAGGACGCAACGTCTAAGCGTGTGGGGAGCGTGGTCGAGGTGCTTCACCTTCCTTCCCAGGAGTGTCTCGTGGTCGAAATCGAAGGCATGCGTCGGATGGTGCCGTTTGTGACCCAGTTGGTGCCCGTAGTCGACATAGAAGGCGGGTACGTCCAGGTGGCTGATCTTCCTGGGCTTTTAGAGGAACTTCCATGACCGCCGCGCAGCCGAGGGTTGACCCGCATCTGGTGTTCGATATCGTCACGATCTTTCCCCATTACTTCGCGCCTCTCGAACTCTCTCTGGTCGGTAAGGCGCGTGAAGCTGGGTTGGTCGACTGGCGAGTCCATGACCTGCGTGATTGGACGCATGATCGCCACAAGACGGTCGACGACACGCCATATGGCGGCGGCGCTGGCATGGTGATGAAGCCGGAACCCTGGGGCGAAGCATTGGACGAACTGCTTCGAGATGGTCCGATCCCAACCCTGATCGTGCCCACTCCGTCCGGTGAGCTTTTCCGGCAGGCGACAGCCGTTGAGTTGGCTGACCTCGAACGGATCGTCTTCGCGTGCGGGCGTTACGAGGGTATCGATGCTCGGGTTGTGGAGCACGCGAAGACCAGGATGCCGGTGCGGGAGTTGAGTCTTGGCGACTACGTCCTAAACGGCGGCGAGGTTGCAGTGCTGGCGATGATTGAGGCGGTCGTCAGGCTGATCCCTGGGGTGCTCGGAAACCCGGAGTCGCTGGTAGAAGAGTCGCATTCCGGCGACGGGTGGCTTGAGTACCCGGTATACACCAAGCCGCAGTCGTGGCGTGGTCTTTCCGTCCCCGAGATTCTGCTGTCAGGGCACCACGGTGCGATAGCTGCGTGGCGGCGTGAACAATCGAGAAATCGCACTGGGCTCCGGCGTCCGGATCTCCTTGCTTGAAGACCCACCGATCAATGCTTCCCTGACTTCCGGTATGCAGAAATATGGACGCAATTTCTGGCGAATATCGCTACGGTCAGTTTTCATTAATCGGTTGAAGCACTGATCGTTGCTCCAAATCATCCAATACTTGGTCTGCGTGCCACATAGTCGTCCAAATTTGTCTAGGGTGGAACCCGTGGCGACTACAACTCTCACTCCTCATCAGAGAGCAGTCCGATCCACAGTGGCG
>CAYMMF010000084.1:0-1600 GCA_964391475.1 uncultured Propionibacteriaceae bacterium
CGCTCCTCCTCAGGGACCCGACCCTTGCCAGACGGCCCTACCGGGCCTCCTTGCGGGATCCGACAGGACTTCTTAGTTGCCCGGGCAGTTAGACCTCCCGCCAAGGAAGTTCGATCCGCACCCGAAAGGTTTGACCGTTGTCGTCCAGACCGTAGGTCACTCGACCACCTAGTAGTTCGGTGCGCTCGGTGATGCCTGCTAGGCCTCGGGCCGAGCCGGGGGGTTGTTGCCCCCAGCCGCCGAGATAACGGTTGCGCACGTCGATGGTGACGCCGTCGGCCGGGGCCCCGGACACCATGAGCAGAACCTGTTCGCCCGGGGCATGTTTGCGGGTGTTGGTCATCAACTCTTGGACGATGCGGTAAACAGCGCGTGACAAGGTGGGATGGGCGCGGTCGGCGTCCGTGATGAAGATCGACGAGCTCAGCGGCTGTCCGGCACCGAATGATTCGGAAACAACTTGGGCGAGGGCGGTCAACGGTAGCGGGGGGCCGTCCTCTGCGATCGGCTCCGAAAGGACCGCAAGCAGCGAACGAAGGTCGTCCATTGCGGCGCGGGCGCTCTGCTGAACAAGCTTCGCGGACTGCTCCAGCCGAGGATCGTCGGACGCGTGGGCTTCAAGGGCGCCTGCGTGCAAGTTCAGCAGCGAGAGCCGGTGCCCCATGGCGTCGTGGACTTCGCGGGCGATTCGTTCGCGTTCCTGCCTTCGGGCAGCCTCGTCGCCAAGGCGGGAACTGGTCTGACGCTCGACAGTGACGTCTTCCGTGGCGAGGGACACCATCCGGTTGGCACGCACTGCCAGCCCGAACCCGATCGAAACCACGAGACCGGCGATAGCCACAATCACAATAGGGGCCGCCGATACCGAAACCAGATCCTCTGGATCGGCACCCTTCGGTGCCAGCAGCATCTTGAGAAAGGACGCCCCACGCGGCTGGGCGAATGCGTCACGGACAACCACGAGCGAAGAAGTGATTGCAACCAGGCCTGCCGTGTACCAGACCGCAGGGCCCTTTCGGCGTCCGATTAACGCAGCAAGCGTGAATAGAGCCATGGTGTTTCCGACCGGTATTAGCAGCGGAGTCACCGCAGCGAGGATCGTCAGTGAGAACGGGAAACGGTCGCGCCAGAACAGTGCCACGAGTAGGGCGACGCACACCATCAGGCCGATGCCAAAGATTACGTAATTGATGTCTCCGGACTCGTTGGATACGCCATGCCCGGCGGGGGAGAACACGAGGCTGAACAGGATTCCCCAGACGGCGAGAATGGCGTAAAGAGCCGAACGCCACCACGGAGGCCGGGTGCCCAGTCCAACCGTCTCGTACCCCAACATATTCGCAATCTTATTGGAGGGCTCCGACGATGAGTATCAGCCGATCGGGTGAGCGCCTCGCAGAAAACCTCAGGCTTATGGGGGATACAGCTTCAAGCTATCGGGCGATGTGGAGGTGGCAGTGGCTGCGGTTGGCTGGAGTCAACTAAACATTAGGAGAAAACCATGTCAGACCAGCAAACCCCCCAGCAGGGTCCGTTCAACCCCCAGGGTCCTCAAGCGTACCCAAGTGCACCGATGCCTCCGGGCGGGACACCTCAGCCA
>CAYMMF010000084.1:1610-8646 GCA_964391475.1 uncultured Propionibacteriaceae bacterium
TATTGAAAACCGTCCAACGCAACACAAGCCACCCAAGCCCGGAAAACTGGGCCTGGTCGCGCTGATTCTCGCCGCAGTGGGCCTGATCTTCTCGGTAATTGAAGGCGCCTACATCATCGGGTGGGTCGTTCTGCCCGTGGCGTTCATCCTCGCGATTGTGGCTCTCATCCAAAAGAACCAGAGCAAGAAGCTGGCTGCTGGAGCGCTGGCGATCGCCGTGGTTGGCTTCATCGCAGCTCCAATAGCATTCCTGTCGTCAGTGGGCAAAGCATTCGATGAGGCGTTCTCGGGCGGAGAGGTGACCGCGTCGGCTCCAAAAGACGCCGGTGAAGGCGACAAGGCGTCCAATCAAGGCGGAGAGAAGACTGACGACGCAGACCAGGCGGCGGCCACGGACGCCAAGACTGACGCGGACGGCACCCGGGAGAATCCCTATCCGATCGGGACGACCATCTCCAACAATGATTGGGAAGTGACAGTCAACTCGTTCAAGGCGGACGCCACATCTAAGGTGCTCAAAGCCAACGAGTTCAACGACAAGCCCAAGGACGGCCACACCTACGCGCTAACAAATCTGACGCTTACCTACCTCGGCGATGACAAGGACATGGCGGCTTCAGTCACCGTGAGCTTCGTCACCGACAAAGGCAACGTGATCAATAGCTTCGACACGTTCGTGGTGGCCCCAGACCAGTTCGGTCTTGATGAGCTGTACAACGGCGCCAGCGTCACCGGCAACCAAGCTCTGGAGATTCCGAAGGGGGAAACCGGATTGCTACGCGTCAGCCCCGGAATGTTCGCCAAGGAGGTGTTCTTCGCCACCTCGTAGGGGACGCCCCGATATAGGGGACGCCCCGAACTGGGGTTCGCGAAGCTTTTGCCGCGGGGGAGCGCGGCAAAAGAAGCTGGACGAGGGGCTCGTCGTCCAGGCTGGGTCGTCGGGAGTGGGGGTGCCCGACGACCCAGTTTCTTTTAAATCACAATGACCGAACTGATCATGTTGTGATCGGACGGGATGACACCCCTGATCTGCCGCGTGCTCGGATCAACGTTGATGACCACCTTCCACTCCTTCACCCGAAGCGAGTTGGTAGCAAAAATCCAGTCGATTCCGTTACCCACCATGGACTGGCCCAGCGGATACGAGTAAGCGGAGATTCCCCGCCGGTAGTCATTGAACGAGTTGATCGCCCCATTCACCACGCTCTCCGCGCGAGGATTCACCGGCGGGTTCACCTTGTACTGCTGATTCATGACATCGCCGAACCCAGCATTCTTCATCGCAGGCAGCATCTGCGCCGCGGCAGGCTTGTGCTTGCTGGTGTTGAAGTCCCCAACGACGACCACCGGAAGGTTGTCGTCGTTGAGGACGGTCACCTTCGAGATCAGCTCTTTCCACTCCTTCACTCGCACGCTCGAACTGTCAGGGCTCAGGTGTGTGTTGAAGAAGAAGAACTTTTTGCCGCTTGCGTTGTGGCGGAATTTGGCCCAAACCAGGTAGCGGTCGGTCTTCCCGCCGACCTGGCTGGCGTACGCCTTGGATCCCTTGTCGAGCGGTGTCACCGTTTTGGTGTTGTAAAGAATTCTCGTTCCGGCCGAAGTGCCCTCGGCAAGGTCGGTCACCTGGTACGACTCGCCCCTGGCGTTCAGCGCGTTTCGAAGCGAAACGTACTGCTTGGTGCGCTGGTACGCCTCTTGCAAGCCCACCACGTCGGAGTTCTCGCCAATGATCTGCGATGCCACGACGGGCAGCCGTTTCGACCAAACTTTCCGGTCACCCTTAGCTTTGGGATCGTTATTTTGCCCCGAGATGTTGAACGTCGCCACCCGCAATTCTGCGGGCACTTCAGGCACCTCTTTGGTCGGTTCGGAATCCTCACTCACCGACTCGTAGCCGGTTTTGGAGGCGGTAACCCGCACCGACAGCGTCTTTCCTTGGTCAGACAAGGTCGTCTTATAGGTCTTCTTCGTCGCCCCCGAAATCGCCTTCTTCCCCCGGTACCACTCGAACGAGTAGGACGCCCCCGGCTCGAGCGTTCCCGGGTCGGCCTTCAGAGTCTTTCCGACCTTCGCAGTGCCGGAGATGGTCGGTTTCGGCGGATTTGCAAAGGTGCCTTTGGCGACGGTTTCGGTTTCGTCCGAGGCCATGAAGGTCGTGGTGTGACCGCTCTTCGAACCGATGACAGACACTCCGAGCCTGTATCCGATGTCGTCGGTCTTCGTTCGGTACTGGGCGGACGTCGCCCCCGGGATCGAGGTGGCTTCCCCGTTGGAGTGCACCTTGTACCACCGGTAGAGCAGACTGACAGGCGCCGGGCTCCACTTACCAGGATCAGCAGTCAGCACCTGATCGACCGTCGGAGTCGTGTCAGATATCGCCGGCTCCGCGGCGCTCACCTCGTCCGCTGCCGCCGTTGTGACCGACACACCCACCATGCCGAACACTAAAAGCAGCGAGACCACGCCCCACCACCAGCGGCGGATTCCACCGAATGTTCGTTTTCCGTGTCCGATGATGCATACCTCCCGGCCCTGGTGATATCGCGATCTCATCGCTGCGTCACCGCAGTTTATAACAAGCCGATTCGCCGCAACAACGCGGAATCTGCCCGCTGAACTTGCGTGCTTCGGCGTCCACCAGCCCGAGCCCAACCACAGCTGTGGCAAGCGGTTATAGCACCACGTGGGACGGCCCAGTTTCTACAGATTGCGTGTACTTATCATCGCGGCATGAACTCGATTCCTGTGACTGAGCGCAGCTCAACATGTAACTGTGGCCACGAAGACGAAGCGCTCCCCGAACTGGACGCCCGTGTGATTCCGCACGCGATCCGGCACGCGTCGATCATCGGCGCACTCGACTCGCTGCGTCCTGGCCAGGCGATGGCGCTCATCGCCCCGCATGACCCCAAGCCTCTGCTCGCCCAAATCGCTGATCGCTATGGCGACGGCGTCGAGGTTTCCTACCTCGTCCAGGGCCCCGAGCAGTGGAAACTCAAGCTCGCCCGAGCTTGAGATGAACTCGACCAGCCCCTCCCGTATTCAGATTCAGACACCGCCCCCCTCCCCGCGCAGTGCGGAGATTTCGCGGGGGGAGCGCGCGGCGGTACACATACGGTTGGGGCTGGTCGCGCTAGGTGGCCTCTCTCTGCTTTCCGGGCTGAACGCAGCCCTCCTCCTTCTAGGCGTGTGGGCCCCCGTCCGTTCGGACCGGCTGGCCGACGTCCACGGCGTCGTAATGGTGCTCGGTTTCCTCGGTTCACTCATCGCGATCGAACGCGCGCAAGCGCTGCGGCGAGGTTGGGCTTACCTAGCGCCAGCTCTGCTCGGTGCTGGCGCACTCGTGCTGGCGTTCGGCGGCCCATTCGCGCTCGGCCAGCTGCTGCTGCTGGACGGCAGCCTGGCCCTCATGGTGGTCTACCTCTTCTTGTGGCGGCGCGCACCGCTTGGCATCGTCGCGGTGCAGGTGCTGTCGGCCGTCCTCGCCGCGTGCGCCGCCGCGCTTTGGCTCCGCGTCGACCTACCCGCCTTGCTGCCGCTGCTCGCGGGCTTCCTCGTGCTGACCATCGCAGCCGAGCGCGCAGAACTCGCCCAGTTAGCACTTGGTCCAAGAGCCACCCCGATCCTGCTGGGGGTCTCGTCCGCGATCACACTGGCAGCCGTGGCGTCCCTCGTCTGGCCGGACGCCGGCGCCCGGGCGTTCGGGGCCTGCCTCATCATCACGTCCGCGTGGCTGGTGCGCGACGACGTCCCCCGCCGGATGATCCGCACCGACGGGCTGCGCCGCTACAACGCAGCCGCCCTGCTGGCCGGTTACCTGTGGCTCGCCGTCGCCGGGCTCACATGGCTGATCGGCGGCGTTCCGGACGCCCGACCCAGCTACGACATGGCGGTGCACGGGGTGTTCCTCGGCTTCGGGGTGTCGATGGTAATGGCGCACGCGCCAATAATTTTCCCCGCGGTGCTCAACCGAGACCTGCCATACCGACCGCTGTTTTGGGTTCCACTAGGGGTATTACACACGTCGGTGGCGGTCCGCTTCATTGGTGACCTGACCGGCATGGACGTGCTCTGGCGGATCGGCGGCATCGGTGGAGTCATATCAATACTCCTACTAGCCTTGGCAATCGTGACAACAGCGGTGAGGGCATGAAGAAACGTCCCAGGTCTTTCGTACGCGACGGGTTGGGCTTGGTGTGGCTGACCGCCGCGGTCATAGTGGCGCTCGTCCACAGAGAGATCCCGGACGCCACCTGGCTCATGGTCCACCTAGTGCTGCTCGGGGCGTTGACCCAGGCGATCCTGGTTTGGTCGTCCCACTTCTCGCAGGCGCTGCTGCGAACCACACCGAAACCGAACGACAACCGCTACACCGAAATCCGGCTATGGACGTACGCGCTCGGTGCACTAGCCGTCTTCATCGGCGTCCCAACCGCGATCTGGCCGATGGTCGTCGCCGGGGCGTCCGCCGTCACCGTCGCGGTGCTGTGGCACGCAGGCGTCCTAGTAAGAGACATGCGCCGAGCGCTACCCGGACGATTCCGGATCACCCTTCGCTACTACCTCGCAGCCGCCGCTTCGTTACCGGTGGGTGCCGCATTCGGCGCCGTCCTAGCATTCGGGTTGGGTGACGAATGGCACGCCCGATTCCTGATGGCACACTCGCTGGTCAACCTGCTGGGATGGGTCGGACTCACCGTGACCGGCACCTTAGTGACGCTTTGGCCCACCGTGCTGCGCACCCGAATGGACGACCGCGCAGACCGCCTCGCCCGCCAATCGCTGCCGGTGCTCGCCGCATCCGTCGTCGTAGCCCCAACCGGTGCACTTTTGGGCTGGCACTGGCTGGTCGTGGTCGGCCTAGCAGGCTACCTGGCCGGCATCTTCTGGTGGGGACGCGCCCTCATCCAGCCCGCGCGAACCAAACCCCCGCGGTCGTTCGCGGCCGCGTCCGTCGGCTTAGCGCTGATCTGGTTCGTCGTCGCGATCGTGTGGACGTCCGTCGTCATCGCCACCGCTCCCACCCCGGTGGCGCTCGCAGAGGCCTACCCGACGTTGGCTGGGGTGTTCGCCGTCGGCTTCGCCGCTCAGATCTTGGCTGGCGCGCTGTCGTACCTGATCCCCTCAGTAGTCGGCAACGGACCAGCCGCCGTCAAAGTCGGCAACGCCTGGTTCGACAAGTTCGGCAGCTTCCGACTACTCACCACCAACGCCGGTTTGGCGCTGTTTCTGATGCCGGTACCCAGCTGGGTGAAAGTCACAGTTTCGGGGCTCGTGCTCGTGGCGTTGGCGTCATTCCTGGTCGTGTTCGCCGGAGCGATCCGGGGGATGCTGGCCATCCGGATTGCCGATCCGGAAGCCCCGCGAGTGACTGCTGCCGCCGAGGTTGCCCGTCCGTTCTGGACCTCAGGACAACTCGTCGCCGCGCTGGCAGCGCTCGCACTCGTCGTCACCGTCGGGGTAGGCATCGACCCCGGGGCCGCAGGGCTGCCGACCTCCGCCGGTGTCGGGGGAGCAGCGCCAGGAGGGACGGCGTCCGTCACCCCAACCGGCGAGGTCACCCGCGTCACCGTCGAAGCCAAAGACATGCGCTACACGCCCGACGTCATCGACGTACCCGCAGGCAACCAGCTGGTAATCGACCTAGTCAACACTGATCCCACCACAACGCACGACCTGGTAGTCGGAGGCGTCCGAACGGCCAGGCTGCTCCCCGGGGAACGAGCCGAACTGGACGTCGGCGTCGTCGGGGCTTCCACGCAAGGCTGGTGCTCGGTCGCCGGGCACCGCCAAATGGGCATGACGCTCGAAATCCGAGTCGCTGGGGAATCCGCGCCTGCGGCCGGCGGCATGGGTGGTATGAGCGGAATGGGGGGCATGGGTGGCATGCACGAGGAGACGGCGGGCACTGACCCGGCGTCCACAACCCCGACCATCGACGCCACAACGCTGCTGACCCAAACGGTAGACGCCGAGTTGGGACCGCTGACGAAAGAACGAGTTCACAAACTGACCCTGACCGTGACCGAGGTGCCGCTCGAGGTCGCGCCCGGAGTGTGGCAGACCCGGTGGACCTTCAACGGCAAATCAGTCGGGCCAACGCTCCACGGGCGGGTCGGTGACGTGTTCGACATCACCCTCGTCAACGACGGAACCATGGGCCACTCGATCGACTTCCACGCTGGCGAACTGGCTCCTGACAAGCCGATGCGCACGATCCCGCCAGGCGAATCGCTCACATACCGGTTCACGGCAACCCGCTCCGGCATTTGGATGTACCACTGCTCGACCCACCCGATGACCGCTCACATCGCCGCCGGAATGCACGGCGCGGTCATCATCGAACCCGACAACCTGCCCGAAGTTGACCGCAGCTACGTGCTCGTCCAGTCGGAGGTGTACCTGGCCAACCAGGCGACCACCGCAGGCGAAGCCACCGAGGTTGACACCGACGCCGTACTCGCCGAACGACCCAGCTTGGTCGCCTTCAACGGGATCGCCAACCAATACGACCAAGCCCAGTTCACCGCGAAGGTGGGCGAACGCGTCCGATTCTGGGTCCTTGACGCCGGGCCAAACCGGGCGACGTCATTCCACATAGTCGGAGGCCAATTCGACACCTCCTACATGGAAGGCGTCTACAGCCTGCGCAGGGGTAAGGGGGCGTTCGGGGAAACCGACGCTGGCTCCCAAGCGCTCGGGCTGCAACCCGCCCAGGGCGGATTCGTCGAACTGACATTCCCAGAAGCAGGTCACTACCCCGTGGTTTCCCACGTGATGGTAGATGCCGAACGCGGAGCCCACGGCATCGTAAACGTCACTGAGGGGTAAGTTCAGGTTCCCTGAGGAGCGAGCGTAGCTGGCGTCTCGAGGGTTTGGTTCCTGAGGAGGAGCGTGGCTGGCGTCTCGAAGGGTTGGTTCCCTGAGGAGGAGCGATAGGGCCGTCTCGAAGGGCACTACCCAAGATTGGGCGTCTCTAAGCAGGTTTTTCACCGGTTTTGGGTCCACCAACCCCCCCTATACGTCCACCAACCCC
>CAYMMF010000085.1:0-5857 GCA_964391475.1 uncultured Propionibacteriaceae bacterium
AAAGGTCTGAGCGCCACCATTTGAGAAACCTTTTGAATGTTTAGGTAAGCCTTACTTAGGGTAGCCTCACCTAACCCACGAAAGGTTTTCCATGCGTTCCATCATGACCCGAGCGGCGGCATTCGCCGCAGGTCTTGCCCTCCTCGCTGGCTGCTCATCCACCGAAGCCTCCCCCACCCCGCAGGATCCCGCGTCCAGCACAACCGGCTTCCCCGCAACCGTTACCCACGCCTCGGGTGAAACCACCGTCCCCGCCAAACCGGAACGCATCGTCGTCCTCGACATGGCAGCACTCGACACCGTCGACACCATCGGCGCTGGCGAACGGGTAGTTGGGACGCCCACCAAGTCGGTTCCCACCTGGCTCAAGGACACCGACGGCATCGACTACACCAAAGTGACCGACGTGGGCACCCTGATTGAGCCCGACATGGAGGCCATCGCCAAACTGAAGCCCGACCTAGTCGTCGTGGGCGGCCGCACCTCAGCGCTCTACCCAGAATTCGCCAAGCACTTCACGACCATCGACACTTCGGTCTCCTGGGACGCGGATTCCTACTCAGAGCGGGTCCCCGACAGCATCAAGATGATCGGTGATGCCACCGGCGACTCCGAAGCCGCAACCGAAGCGGCCGATAAGATCACCGCCACCATCGACAAGTACCGCGACGCAGGCAAGGGCAAAGGCACCGCTGCGGTGCTCATGACCAACGCCGGTGAGATCTCCCTTCACGGTGTGAAGTCGCGCTGGGCCCCGATCTTTGACGTTTTCGGGTTCGAACCCGCGGGCGACCAGAAGGCCGACGATGGCCACAAGGGCGACAAGATCTCGTTCGAGACCGTGAAAGAACTCAACCCCGACTGGCTCTTCGTCGTCGACCGGGACGCCGCTGTCGGCACCACCGAAGCAGGCGCCACAGCAGCCCAGGTGCTCGACAACGACCTGGTGAAGGCCACGAACGCCGCAAAGAATGACCGCATCGTCTACCTGTCGCCCGAGCGCTGGTACATCGTCATGACCGGGGCAAGTAACTTCCCGACCATGCTCGATGAGGTCAACCAGGCGATCACCGAACGAGCATGACCCTGTCGAGCGTCTCGGCCGAGACTCAAACGACGTCGTCCCGCGGGCCACACGCACTGCCGTGGCTCGCGGGCGGACTGCTCGTCGTCTCGGCGTTGGCAGGTTGGTCGATCCTGGTCGGAACAGGGACGCTCTCACTTGGCGATCTGCTCACCGGACGGGCGGACGCCGACCAACTCCAGATTCTATTTGTCAGCCGGATCCCTCGAACAGCGGCGGTTATCCTCACCGGAGCTGCGATGGCGACGGCTGGGCTGGTGATGCAGATGCTGGTACAGAACCGGTTCGTCGAGCCAGCAACCACCGGGGTCACCGAGTCTGCGGTGCTGGGAATCCTCGTCATCACGCTGATCGCACCGACGGCGTCCCTGCCAATCAAGATGGCGTTCTCTGTGGTGTTTTCCCTAGCCGGAACAATGCTTCTGCTGGCCCTGATCAGGTCCCTACCGTCACGCGACATCATCGTCGTACCGCTACTCGGCATCATTTTGTCGGGTGTGATTGGGGCTGCGGCCACGTTCCTGGCCTGGGAATTCCAGTTGCAGGGCACTCTTCAAGCTTGGGTGCTAGGTGACTTCTCGGGCATCCTCAAGGGTCGGTACGAACTGCTGTGGATCGTCGCGGCCGCCGCCATAGTCGCATATCTGTACGGTGAGATGTTCACCGTTCTCGGTCTCGGTGAGAACCTTGCGCGCAACCTGGGGTTGAACCACCAGCGGGTCACCCTGATCGGGTTGGTGATAGTCGCAATCGTGGCGGGCATCACCACGGTGGTTGCCGGAGCGTTGCCATTCCTGGGGCTCGTGGTGCCCAACTTGGTGTCGCTCGTCATGGGTGACTACCTGAGACGCTCGCTGCCGCTTGTGGCCCTAGGCGGAGCCGCATTCGTCCTGCTGGCAGACATCCTCGCCAGAACCCTGATCGCACCCGCGGAAATCCCCGTCGGAGTCGTCATGGGTGTGGTGGGAGCAGCCATCTTCCTCGCCTTCTTGATAAGGACGGCCAAGCCATGACTGTCGCGATTCCCCGTCTGCTCACGCAGTTACCGGACGCCCCCGCCGTCGGCCACGCGGTGACCGCACCCGGCGTCCGCTCAATCCTGGCTGGGCGCGCCGCAAGCGCCCGCCGCCGACTCTTGCTGGCTGCCATTGTGGCGACGGTCGCAATAGTCGGTTTCTCCACCTACGATGCGCTCGACGCCTGGGCGATCATCGGCCCGATCCGTCTGACCAGGCTCGCGGGGCTGGTGACCGTAGCCATCGCCCTTTCGGTCTCCACGGTCGTATTCCAGACGGTCACCCGGAACCGAATCCTCAGCCCGTCGGTGATGGGTTTCGACGCAATGTTCTCGCTCATCGTCACGGCGAGCGTCTTCTTCCTGACCAGCGCGGTTGTAAACCAGATTTCGCCGACCATCATGTTCCTGGCTCAAGCCGCCATGATGACCGGCATGGCTGTTGCCCTGTTCACGGTGCTGCTGCGGAAGGGGCAGACCAACGTCCACCTGCTGGTGCTGGTCGGCATCGTGATGGGCACGTTTTTGAGGTCACTGACGTCGATGATGGCCTCGATCATGGATCCGAACGAGTTCCTAAATGTCGCCGACAAGAACATGGCCACGTTCTCGGTTATAAACACCCCGGCACTGCTCATCGCGGCCGTAGTCACGATTGTGATGCTCGGCGTGATCTGGTGGCGCTCCCCCACTTGGGAGTTGCTCGGAATGGGGCACGACCTGGCGGTCGCGCTCGGGGTGCGTTACCGGACCGAGGTGAAGCTCGCGCTCGCGGCGTCCTCGGTTTTGGTGGCTGCCGCCACCGCGCTGGTCGGCCCACTGTTGTTCTTCGGATTGCTGATTGCGAACATGACCGTGTATGCCATCGGGTCGGGCAAGCTGCGCCACCTGATCATCGGATCAGCCGCGATCGGAACCGCGGTCCTGGTCGGCGGTCAAGGGATCCTGGAACACGTGCTAAACCAGGCCACGGTGCTTCCTGTCGTGATCGAGTTGGTCGGCGGCGCGCTTTTGCTGGTCCTGATCGTCCGGCAGGCTAGGTCGTGATCGAGGTCGAAAACGTCACCATGACGTATGGCCGCGAGCCGGTTGTCAGCGATGTAACGCTGAACTTTCCGGACGCCGGGGTGACCGCGTTGATCGGTGCTAACGGCGCAGGCAAGTCGACTCTGATTTCCGGGATCGGACGGCTGATGCCACTGGCCTTTGGGTCGGTTCGCGTGGACGGCAAAGACGTCCGCAAGTGGGACGCCGACGCGCTGGCCCGTACCATAGCGATCCTGCGGCAAGAGAACCACATCTCCGTTCGGCTCACTGTGGCCGAGTTGGTGCTGCTCGGGCGCCACCCTCACACCAAAGGTCGGACGACCCCCGCTGACGAAGCGAAGGTGACAGATGCGCTTGTCAGCGTCGGAATGCTCGACATGGCGGATCGGTTTCTAGATCAGCTCTCCGGTGGGCAGCGGCAGCGCGCTTTCGTGGCGATGACGCTGGCTCAAGAGGCCAGATACCTGCTGCTAGACGAGCCGCTGTCGTCGCTTGACATGAGACACGCCCGTGACATGATGCGTCACCTTTCCACGATCAGCCTTGACCGCGGGATCGCCGTGGTGATCGTCATCCACGACGTCAACACCGCGGCCGCTTACGCCGACCGGATCATCGCACTTCGCGACGGGCGCGTGGTGGCAGACGGCGCGCCAGCGCAGGTGATGCGTTCCGATGTGCTGGCGTCGGTGTTCGATGTGGACGTGCATGTCACCCGCATCGGCGACCGTTTGGTGGCGCTGCCGGTCGCTTGACTCGGCGGCGGATCCTCACTCCGCGGCACGGATCGAGCCCGAATGAGGCGACTACTTTTCCTTAGGTGCAGAATAGGGCCGTGAAACACCTGAGCACGCCCGCTCGTCCCGCGAAGCTGTCTGCGTTCAACCGATCCCGGTTGTTAGCTGGCATTGCCCTGGGAAACGCCGCCGCGCTGGTCTCACGGGTGACCGGGCGAGGCTCAGGCGCCTCGGTGAAAGGCCAGATCCTCACCAGGGTGGCGCCCCACGCTTTCGCCGACCTGGTGGCCGGACGCCGTATCCTCGCAATTACGGGAACCAATGGCAAAACCACGACGAGTCACCTGGTCGTCGCCGCACTGACGAAAGCGTTGGGGTCGGACGCGCACCGGTTGGTAGCGAACGCCGATGGGGCCAACCTGCGCTACGGCATCGCCTCTGCGTTGACATCGGCGCTGAAAGCCGACTTGGCTGTGCTCGAGACCGACGAGCGGGTTGTTCCTGACCTGCTGGCGCTCGGACGACCCGAGGTGTTGGTGCTGCTCAACTTCAGCCACGACCAGTTGGATCGCAACCTTGAGGTCGTGATTCTTGCCCGCGGGATCCGCGACGCGCTGGCGAGTCTTGGCGACAACGGCCCTGTAGTGGTGGCCAACTCAAAGGACCCGCTGGTGGTCTGGACGGCTCAAGCCGCTCGCGAGGTCGTCTGGGTTGACCCAGCCATCTCGTCGGATTCAAACGCCCGTTGCCCAGAGTGCGGCACCCCCATCAAGTACCCGGCAGCCGACCAGGGTGTAGCTGGGGGTTGGGACTGCCCTGGTTGTGACCTGGGCGAGCCTTCGGCGTCCTACACGGTCAACGGCTCTGAACTCTCCCTCCCCGACGGCACCACGGTCGAACTGAAAATCAACTTGCCGGGCAGGTTCAATCTGGCTAACGCGGCGTGCGGGTTGGCTGCGGTGGCCCAGTGGGGCGTCCCGACTGCCGTCGCACTCGCCGGTTTCGCCGAAGTGACGAGCCCCGCCGGGCGGTTCGCAACGACCACAATCGAGGGGGTGGACGTCCGACTTCTCCTTGCGAAAAACCCGGCAGGGTGGACGGAATCCCTCAATCTGGCCACAGGGGAAACGCTTGTTTTCGCGATCGACGCCATCGACGCTGACGGCAACGACCCCTCGTGGCTTTGGGATGTCGACTTCGAGATGCTGCGCGGTCGTCACATCATCGTAACCGGCCCGCGTTCCTACGACCTCGCGGTACGGCTTGCTTATGCGGATGTTTCGCACGAAGTCGTCCTCGGTCTGACCGACGCGCTGACCACCTCGCGCGCCCTGGTTGGCGACCAAACGGTGGACGTGGTCACCACCTACACCCCATTCCAGCAGCTGACAGAGATGGCGGGCTTGCGATGAAGATTGTTGTGATCTACCAGTCTCTGCTCGGCGTCCACGGCGACCGCGGCAACGCGCTGGTGTTGGCCAAGCGGCTCCAGTGGCGCGGAATCGACGCCCAGGTCGTCATGGCGGAGCCCGGGACGCCCCTGCCCAGCGACGCTGGCATCTATTTGTTGGGCGGTGGCGAAGAGAACGCGCTGCCCGCAGCGGTTGATGCGATCAGGGCCGACGGCGGACTCGTTGCGGGGTTGGACGCCGGGGGCGTCCTGTTTGCAGTCAGTGCTGGCTACCAGATCAGCGGTCGCAGCTACGTCCACTCCGGTGAGGTTCACACCGGCCTCGGCTTGCTCGACGTGGAGACCCGGCAGGGGCCGCGGCGAGCCGTCGGCGAAGTGCTGGCGACCTGGACGAAACCGGACGGCGCAGACAGCATGCTCACCGGCTTCGAAAACCACATCGGCTACACCTACCTCGGTGGAGACGCCGCGCTCTTGGCGACGGTTCGCCGGGGCTTGGGGAACAACGGGGACGGCACAGAGGGTGCTGTGCAAGGCAGGACGATCGGCACCAACCTTCACGG
>CAYMMF010000085.1:5957-8612 GCA_964391475.1 uncultured Propionibacteriaceae bacterium
GTCACTCCCCGTAGGCCTTCAGCACTTCCTGAAGCGGAATTCGGGCGATCTTGCGGCGGCTCACAATGGTCCCGACCAGGAAGATCGCAACCACTGCCACCAACCCCCAAAGCAGATCCAACGGTTCGAGTGCGAGCGGAAGAACCAGGTTGTATTCCTGAAGGAACATCTGCGTGAGAGCGTCCAAAGCCGCGACTGTAATCGGGACGCTGATCGCGTACGAGACCAACGAGTAGACCAGATAGCTGTCCAAAACCATCGAATTCACCTCGCGGCGGGAGTAACCCAGAACCTTCAACAGCGAGATCGAATAGTAGTTGCGCTCGACCGAAAACGACGTGAGGGCGAACAGGATGCTCGCTGCGATCACCGCAGCAGAGCCGACCATCACGTTGATCATGAAACTCGTGTATGTGGCCATTGCCCGCGACTGCTCGATAAGCGCCTGCTTGCTCATTACCACCTTGTAGAACTCGGCTGACGGACGCTGCGTCGAATAGATCCCCGAATACAGCCTGTCGCTTCGGCCGTCAGAGACGATCCGGCTAAGCGTCTCGATGTTCACATAGATCGCGTCGGAGGAGTATTCGTCCGACACGCCCGCCGCCACAAACTGGTGGTGCTTATCGTTGATTTTTACGTCGAGGGTGTCACCGGATTCGACCCCCAGCTTGAGGCTTAGGCTCTTCGTGACCACGGCAGCGTCCCGGATTTTGCCTGTTATGTTGACCCCCTGCACATCATGCAGGTTGTACAGCGCGTTGTCGGGTTCCAAGCCGTGCAGCGTCACCACCTTTTCACCGACGTACGCGTACCCGAACTGAAGAAACCTCTCGTCCGCGGGCCCGGGATCCGGGGCGCGCTTGGTCGGGTCGAGGTAGGCCTGGTAGCGGTACTCCACTGCGTCCAGCGAACCAACGGTCATCTTTTCGACCATCCCACTCATCATCAGGGCGTACAAGATCAGCAGGGTGGAGAACATGATCCCGACGAAGAACACCAGGAAACTCCCGGTGCTGCCGACTGCATGAAGGAGGCGGAACTTGGTTTTAGCCCTAGCTCGACCGAGCAACCTGCCGACGAACCGAGATAGCAGATTGACAGTGTCGGACTCTTTGGGTTTGAGCAATTCCAGCGGGCCCTCCCCGAGAATCCGAAGGATGACGACGGCAGAGAACAAGCCGAAGAAGAGCAGCGGCACAAAGACCGCCGTGACGAAAACCGTTGGGGTTTGGACAATCTGTTCCTGCGGCAAAAGGTAGAAATCCAGGTACATCCGTTTCAAGGGTTCTGCGGAGTACACGCCCAACACGTACCCCAAGACCAGCATGACGAACGCCATCGCTACCACCGACAAGAAGTAGGGCCACGCGATCTCGGACCGCAGTGCACCCAATGCCTTCAGGATCCCGATCTGACCGCGTTCTGCGTACAACAAATCCGACATCATGATCGACACGATGACAACGGCGATCGCCGCGATGAATATGCTCAACCCGAGCGACATCGTCCGGCCTTGTGTCAACTCCTGGTGGATTGCGCCACTGCGGAAGTTGGTTGAAGTAGGGATGATTTGCGTAACGAACGGGAGTTCGCTCGAGTCGAAAGCCGTCTCAATTTTGCGTTGACCCTCCGATATGCCGGAAAGCCGGAATGTCTCGTCGGAATCCAAACTCGAGTACGAATAGTCGCTCAGCAGTGCCAGACCCTGCAACCCGGAATCGAGAGTGAGACTGTTGTCGAAACTAGTCAGGGTGTAGTCGGGAAACAGCACGAACCCGGTAATCCGGTATCGGCGACCCAGCAATTCGAAATAGTCGCCGATGTCATAGCCATTCTTCTCTGCGTACGTCCGGTTCAACGCGATCTCGTCGTCACCGACCGGCTTCGTACCGGCTTCCATGAAAGACAAGTTGATCCGCTCGGCGTCCTTCGCAGCCAAAAGGGAGTGGGCGCGTCCGTCGCGCTCGAACTCGACGAGCTTTAGCTGCCGAAGCTCCAGCGAAGTCCCTGGGTACAGATCTTCAAACTTCTTGATGCGCCCGTCGATGAGCCTGGCGAAGGTCGCAGGTTCGACCCGCTTGATGTCAGAAAGCGTGAAAAGCCGCTGCCCCACCACCGAGGCGAGCAACGGATATTGAGTCTCCTCATCGGTGAGGACGCCCAACATTTCGACAGAAAAGTCCTCCTGCACGTACTGATCGAGATAGGTCTGAGTAGGCTCCGCGATCCCGCTGATCCCGTAGAACATCATCGTGTAGGTCAAGGACGCCATCGTGACGATCACCCCGATCGCCGCGAGCTGCATCCACTTCTGGCGAAGCGCTCTTATAACGTTCTTGAACAACATGATCAGGTCTCAAGCCCACTCGACGTCCTCGGCGTCAACCTGCACGTCGTTGTGGCGAATCTCGGTGATCTCACCCGAGTTCATCTTGATGACCGTGTGTGCCATCTCGGCGATCCCGTTGTTGTGGGTGATAACCACGACGGTCTTGGCGTACGCACGGTGAAGCTGCTGAAGTGCTGTGAGCACCCTCTTGGAGTTCTGCTCGTCCAGCGCGCCGGTTGGCTCATCACAAAAAATGATGTCTGGGTTCTTGGCAAGGCTCCGCACAACGGACACCCGCTGCTGCTCACCGCCTGAGAGTTGGC
>CAYMMF010000086.1:0-8498 GCA_964391475.1 uncultured Propionibacteriaceae bacterium
CACCCAAGAAATGGTTCCGGCGAGATAAACCCACGGGTCTGGGCGTGGCGAATGCGTTCGCCGCACCCGCTGGTTCTTCATCGTGTCCGCCACGAATCTACGGGGTTGGCTTACCAGTTGGCCTTCCGCCTGGTTCCCTTGTCGGATCCTTGGTCGGCTCTCTGGTTGGTTCATCAGTTGGCCGCTCGGTCGGAGGCTCCTCTGGCTCCGGCTCGTAGGGCGTCTCCTCAGGTTCCGGAGCCTGAGTTTCTTCCGGACGCTCCTTGTCCTTATCTTTGTCGTCGTCCTTCTCTTTGTTTCTGTCCGCCGTCGGCTTCGGAGAACTTGTCGACTTACGCGTGGACTCGTGCCCAGAAGGCCCGTCGAAACGCAGTTGCTCCTTACCGGACATGATCACCTGCATGGTCGCCAGCCAGGTTCGCGCCGGGTAGTTAGACCCGTAGAAGCCGCTCGAAAAATCGTCGAGATTTTCAACGCCGGAATCACCGGCGACGAACATCACTGCTGTGGACACTTGTTTGGTGTATCCAACAAACCAGGAGGCCACAGTGCGCCGGTGCACACTGTCGTACTTGGTGCCGGTCTTACCTGCAACCTCGTGGCCTAGGCTCGAAACGGCCCGCCCCGTCCCCGATGTCGTAACGTTGGTTAGGGCGTAGGTGGCGTCCTGCGCGACCCAGTCTTCAATCGATTGCGTTTGCTCTGGGGTCGCTTTGTAGATGACAGCACCGTCGGCGTCCTGCATCTCTTTGACGACATGGGGGTCGTTTCGGACGCCACCGTTGGCGAGGGTGGCGTAACCCGCAGCAGCGTGCAGAGGCGAAACCATGGGATTACCCAGCGCAATGCGGAGGGTTGGATCCCAGCCGGCGGCGGTGGGGATTCCAGCGTCGTTTGCGGCTTTGATCACCTGGTTTGGCCCGTCCGGGATCTGCCGGACGATGTCGACATACGCCGAGTTGATTGAGCTCGTTGTGGCTTTGATCAGACTCACGGATCCGTAGTTTCGGCCGCCAGCGTTGTTAATCCTTCCAGCCCCGTCGTCGAACTGGCTGCCGTCGAATTGGGCGTCCAAGCCGAACCCCTCCCGGAGCGCTGCGACCAGCGCCCACGGCTTAAACGTCGAGCCGGTTTCCCGGGCGGTTGTCGCCCAGTTCCGTGTGTCATCGACGAAGTCACGCCCCCCGTACAGCGCGATCACGCCACCGGTTGCAGTATCAACGGACGCGATGGCCGGGTGTAGCTGTTTCCAATCCTTGCCTCTTTCGGCTGCCGCGGCTTTAGCCGAGTTCTGTGCTGCTTGGACGGCACCGTCTTGGGCAGCCTTCTCGAACGTGGAGATGATCTTGAAGCCACCGCCGTCGATCTGCGCTTCTTCGAAACCTTTGCTCGTCAACTCCTCCCGAACCATTGTGAGCAGGAACCCTTTCTGCCCACCCATCCGGGAATCTTTCTTGATCTTGGGGAACTTCGGCAGTTTGTTATAGATTTCGGCCTTCTCAGCTTCGGTTATGAAGCCGTTGGTCACCATCTCGTTGAGGGTGTACTGGTAGCGCTCAAGCAGGTCCGCCGCTTGTTTCTCACCCTTAGCCGGGTCGAGCAAGTTGGGGGCGTTCACGAGCGAGACCAGCGCCACCGACTGCCCTAAATCTAGGTCGCGGGCGTCCTTTGCGAAGTACGCCTTTGCTGCTGCTTGGATGCCGTAGGCACCGCGCCCGAAATAGACGGTGTTCAGGTAACCCTCGAGGATTTGCTCCTTGGGGACGTCCTTACCCACCTTGAGTGCGATCACCAACTCTTTCAGTTTGCGGGTGACGGTTTTGTCCTGAGAGAGGTACAGCACTTTGACGTACTGCTGGGTGATCGTGGATCCACCGACCGTGTCACCCGGACGAACCGCACTGATAACAGCCCGAGTCAACCCGCTCACCGAGATCCCCGGATCAGTCCAAAACGAGGCATTCTCAGCAGCGATTATCGCGTCTTTAGCGTGCTGAGGCATCTCGCTCAGCGGGATGGAAACCCGGTTGTGGACGGCGAAGGTGCCAATCGGAGTTTTCCCATCGGCGTAGTAAACCGTGGTGACGTTGGTCTGAAAGTCCTTGTTTGGGTCAGGTATGGGGGTGCGCGCGAGAATTATCGCGAATGCCGCCAAGCCGAGCGCTCCAAGGATTAGTAAGGTGACCCCGGACCAAAAAGCGAAGCGTCCGATCTTCTGCCCGACACTTCGTTGCGGCTTTTTGGAAGCTCCCTTCGGGGGCAAGGCGCGTTTCGGTTTAGCCATAAATGTCCTCGACAGTTCGTTGGCGGCGTGGGGGTTTGCGGAACCTTCCGTCACCCAGTAGGTACGAGCGAATCATATGGTTCCAGCCACAATCAGTGCATACTTCGACGACGACCACCTTGAACTCCCCGTATTCCGACTGCATCTCTTCGAGTTCCTTGGTCGACTTGATTCGCCCGGAGAACTGTCCGAGTTGGCTTCCGAACACGTAGTTCAGCAGAACCATGCGACTGTCACAGATCGGGCAGGAATCGGGGTGGTCTTCACCGTGGTGAAGAGCCGATCGAATCAAAAGCGGATCAGCATCGCATGCGTCAGCGCGCGTCAACGACCGCGACCGCCCCCGCAAAGCTTGGAGGGTGGCGCGCCGCGAGAGTGCGAACTCGATCGGTTCACGCTTGGACCACATAGGGATACAGGGTAGTTCCCCGGCGCAATAGCGGTCGACAGGCATCCGGGTTGCGAAAACGTGACTACAGCGACGTGGCCGGGGTGGTCTTGTGACTCAGTCACGCTCAGGCATCTCGCGGCGGTGTCGCTGTAGTCACGTTTCAGAGGTCAGCCGCCAGTGCAAACACGTTTTCTAGTGCGACGAAGTCCGCGCTACACTGTCCGAGCACTTGGGGCTATGGCGCAACTGGCAGCGCACCTGCTTTGCAAGCAGGGGGTTAGGGGTTCGAGTCCCCTTAGCTCCACCAAGAGGTCGACTAACAAATCGTCGACAATTACGGCACCTACTCTGAATACACGTCAGCGTCTCGATCAAGCCGACTGTCAGCCGTCACGAGCAGGAACGAGAACCCGCCATGAAAACGCTCCTAACCCTTTGTCTTCTGGTCACCACACTGGCCTTGACGTCATGTTCCGCTGCACCAACCAGTCTGGGCCCACCCAGCAGCCAGAAGGCTGGTTCGGCTCCCGCGCTAACTGCAGAACCGTTCGCCACGAACCTCGACGCGCCTTGGTCAATCGCCTTCTACGGAGAAACGGCTCTGGTCAGCGAACGTGACTCCGCTCGCATCCTTGAACTCGCGCCGGACGGTAGCCTGCGCGAGGTCGGCACCGTCGTTGGAGTCACACCGCGAGGAGAAGGCGGTCTGCTCGGTATCGCTGTGCGTGGAGAGAACTTATACGCCTACTTCACAGCCCGGGACGAAAACCGGATCGAACGCTTCCGGCTTAACGGCGAACCGGGATCGCTCACCCTTGGCACCGCTGAGACAATCCTTGATGGGCTGCCGTCAGCGAACTATCACAGCGGGGGACGGATCGCGTTCGGCCCCGACGGGATGCTGTACGCCACGGTCGGCGACGCGGGCAACCGCTCCAGCGCGCAGGATCTCGACGCCTTGTCTGGCAAGATTCTGCGTCTGACCCCGGACGGAGATGTCCCCACCGACAACCCGTTCCCCGGTTCGCTGGTCTACAGCTACGGCCACCGCAACCCGCAAGGCATCGTCTGGGAAGACGACGGGACCATGTACGCCAGCGAGTTCGGGCAAGACACGTGGGACGAGTTGAATGTGATCGCGGCTGGCGGGAACTACGGGTGGCCTGTCGTCGAGGGCGTCGCCGATCAGGACGGGTTTATCGACCCCGTTCAGCAATGGGAACCTGCCGCCGCCAGCCCCAGTGGCATGACCATCGCCGATGGGCACATCTACGTGACAAACCTTCGCGGTGAGCGTCTCCGCCGGATCCCGCTCACCGACCCGGCGTCCTCCACCGAACACCTCATCAGTGAATACGGTCGCCTTCGCGACGTCGTCCTCGCCCCGGACGGATCGCTTTGGGTCCTTACCAACAACACCGACGGGCGTGGCGACCCTCGCCCCGACGACGACAAGATCCTTAGCATCTCAATCCGACCGTGACCTGCGTGTCACCGACTGGCCTCCCTTGACTGTTATCGTTCCCCTCATCCTGGGTGGAAGGAATAGCAATGCTGCTACGTTCGAGGTTTGCACGACCCCTAGCCGGACTTGCGGTAGCCACCGCATTGTCATTGATCCTCAGCGGTTGCAGCGGTGGTAACGCAGCGCCAACAAAGCCGACCAGTTCCCCCACCAGCACACCGACAACCATGCCGCCTGCTTCTCCCACGCCGCCAATACCGTCGGTGTCACCGGGCGTCCAGCTGTTCGAGCATGTCCCCAGCCCAACCATCTCTGGTCGAACGGTTGTCGGCCAAACCCTGACCGCGGAGTCTGGCGCTTGGCGGCCAGCGGGAGCCAGATTCAGCTACCAGTGGCTTCGCGACGGCGAACCGATCGAGGGCGCCGACCGGCAGACCCTTCGACTCGCCGCTGCCGACTTCGAACGCCGAATCTCGGTTCGGATCACCGGCGAGTTGGAGGGCTTCGCCACCACCAGGAAGGCGTCCCTCCAAACAGAGAGGATCGCCGCTGGCACGCTCACCGACACCCCGACCCCCACGATTTCGGGCAGCGCAGCGTTCGGAAACACGCTCACGGCCAACCCAGGCCAATGGGGCCCGGGTAACGTCGAATTCGCCTATCAGTGGCTCCGCGACGGGGGAGACATCCGCGGTGCCACCCAGAGCACGTACCGACTCACGAATGAAGACATCGGTGCGATCATGAAGGTCCGGGTGCGCGGTACCCGAACTGGCTTCGAGCCGGTGACCCGCAACTCCGCTGCATCGAATCAGGTGCGGGCCGCGTCCCTGACCGACACCCCCACCCCCCGAATTCGTGGGGACGCCACCTACAACGAATGGTTGACCGCAGACTCGGGCACCTGGGGTCCCGGAGCCGTGAACCTCAGCTACCAGTGGCACCGCGACGGCACGGCAATTTCGGGCGCCACCGGCAACCGGTACCAAGTGCACGTCGCAGACATCGGAACCAACTTGACCGTTCGAGTGACTGGACGCCGGGTCGGCTTCGAGACGACAGCGGTCACCTCCCAGCCGGTCACGCCGGTGGGTGCGCCACTCTCCCCAACCCCGACGCCGACGATCTCCGGGAAACCAGTTTTCAGCCAGACACTGACGGCAGACGCCGGCAAGTGGGGCCCAAGTGGAGTGTCCCTGAGCTACCAGTGGTACCGCGACGGTGCTGCCATCAAGGGTGCCACCAGTCGCGAACTGACGCTGACACCCGACGACGTGGGAGCGAGAATCAAGGTCCGGGTGACCGGCGAAAAGTTGGGTCATGCCACCACTCGGAAGCATTCGTCCGAAACCGATCCGGTAGCCGCAGCACATCTGAGCCCGACGCCCAAACCGACGTTGAGCGGCTACCCGTTGGTGAAGCAGAAACTCACAGCGACTGCGGGCGCGTGGGGTCCGGGCGAGGTAACGCTAAGTTACCAGTGGCACAGGCAAAAAAAGGACGCCGCGGCGGCCAAGATTCCGAAAGCGAACGCCAGCACGTACCTCGTTACGGACGCTGACGTCGACTACCAGCTGAAGGTGCAAGTCACCGGCAAGAAGCCCGGATACCAGACCAAATCTGTCTACTCCGAACTTTCCAAACCGGTGACGTTGAAATAGCGTCTGCGTTTGCGGTGCGGCAACCGGTGGGACGCCTACCCGACCAGTGGCGCGTCCTTGTACTTCTCGTAGTAGACGGCCATCTCATCGTTTTGAAGGGCTAGCGCCATCTCCGGCATCTTCACTTCGTGTGGGATGTCGATCCACTTGCCTTTCGGGGAACGGCTAAAACCTGAGATCGGAGCCATCACCAGGCGGATGTCGTTGCCGCTTGAGAGTCGTGTCGATGACGCCAAGTTGAACATCTTGCCAGGGGTCAACTCGTCGTCGGTCACCATGTACTTGCCCAACTGGTTCACAACATCGCCGAACTTCTTGGGGTTGCTGAGCACCTCGGGTGTCACGATCTGCTGCAGCATGGCTTTCAGGACGACGCGCTGTCGTTCAGCACGGTCGACCGTGCCTCCGGGAAGATTCTTGCGTTCGCGGACGTACTTCAACGCCCGCTCACCCGATATCGTGATCTCTCCCTTGGGGTAACCTGCAGTAGCGATCTTGTTGTTCACAGTGACACCACCGATGGTGTCGGTGACTCCTATGAACCCCTCGAAATCCACCTTCACGACGTGATCAATCTTGATACCGAGTAGGTTCTCCATAGTGAGCACAGTGAGCGGAGGACCACCGTAGGCGAACGCGTGGTTGATTTTATTCTTGCCGTGACCTGGAATCTCCACATATAAGTCACGTGGGAAAGAAATCAGATAGAGCTTCGAGCGATCGGTTGGCATGTGCGCAAGAAGCAACACGTCGCTTCGGCCTGGGTCATCATCGCCGCGGGAATCCGAACCCATGATCATGATGTTTAACGTGTCATTACTCGGTGGACGTTCCGCGTCATCGCCCGGCAGCAAGCCCGCTTCGCGTTGGATCTTGTAGACCGTGGAGCCTGCAGTAACCGCATAATAACCACCCACGATGAGAGCAACTGAGACCACTGCCGCCAGCGCACCGAGCAACCATTTCCAACCTTTGCGTTTCGGGTTCGCCTCAACCGTGGCTCGCCTCGGTTCGCTCATCACTCTTCTCCCCCACCGTGTCCAGGATCGGCTTTCAGTGTACCTATCCGCACTGACAACCCAGCGTCCGCCCGTCTTCTACGAGCCGCGCTGGGGTCAGGAGACCTTGTCAGTCGCCTGCGCCCAAGCGTTGCGGGTAGCTTTACGGCTCGCCCGCATCGGACACGCACCCGCAACCACCGCCACGGCGACAGCCACGCCAATCAACGCCAACCCAACAATGATCGTGTTCCGCATAGAGGACAGCTTATGCGGACGTCCTAAGCTCGGCTTCGAGTGGGCCGCGTAGGCTGAGAGCGATGCGGATTCCACACGACGTACTCTTTCCGCCCGGTGTCTCATTCGAAGACCGGGCCAATGACGCCCTGCTCACCGGGGCGCTCGTGATGACTTCTGTCGCCGTCTTCATTCCAGATGTGGTGCACAATCGGGCTTTCCTCGTCCACGTTCTGCTCTCGCTGATGATGGTGCTCCCGCTGCTCCTGCGCCGAACGTCACCTTTGATCACGCTGGCGCTGTGCACGATTGCGGGCTTCTTGCAGCTCGCTGTTCTTCCTCATCCGACACCGTCGCTGCTTGTAGTCCCGGTTGTCGCATACAGCGTCGCTCGCTGGGTTCCAGGACGCTACTCGCGGCTAGCGCTGATCATCGGGCTGGTGGCTGCTCTTCTGGGGCCACTGCGCTGGTCGTCCTTCTTCTCATTGGACAGCTTCGTGCTGCTGGTTGGGGCGAGCGTGGCGTTCGTGGTCACCCCGTATGCGGTTGGACGCCGTTGGCGCGAGCTCGTCGAATCTCGAAGAATCCAGGTCGAAGCGGCCGAGGAGCGCTACCGGATGCTGCTGTCGGAACGGGAACGAGAAACAGCTCTAGCCGAAGCCAGCGTACGCGCGATGATCGCCCGCGAGTTGCACGACATCGTCGCCCATTCGCTTTCGGTCATCATCATTCAGGCTGAGGGTGGGCGCGCGCTGGCGTCCAAGAACCCGGCTGCCGCCGTCAACGCACTCAATGCCATCGCCCAATCCGGACGCGAATCCCTGGGTGAGATGAGGCGGATCGTCGGCGTCCTTCGAGGCTCGGACGAATCGTCCCACGGCCACCCCGGTTACGCACCCGCGCCGACCTTGGCAGACGTTCCCGAACTCGTTGCTAAAACTTCGGATCGCTGCCAACTGGTGGTGCAAGGCACCCCAGGCCAGTTGACCCCTGCTCTCGAGTTGACCATCTACCGAGTGGTTCAAGAGGCGCTCACCAACTTCTTGAAGCACGCCGGGCCTGACGCCCAAGCTACGGTCCGGATTACTCACGACCCAACCCAAATCACCGTCGACATCCAAGATAATGGCAAGGGGACAACGGATGATCCATCCGAGGGCGGTGGAAATGGGCTGCGCGGCATGTACGAGCGTGTCTCCTCGATGGGTGGAAAACTACGAGTAGGGCCACGACATGACACCCGCGGATTCCGAGTGACCGCACTGCTACCGGTTCGTTACCCGTCCCCGACAGGAGGCTCAATCGCATGACTCGACCCATCACCGTGTTCATCGTCGATGACCAGGCGCTGGTGCGCAGCGGGTTTCGGATGCTCATCGAAGCCGAGGATGACCTCACCGTCGTCGGCGAAGCGCTTAACGGCGCCGAGGCCGTCCAAGCCCTCACCCAAAACCCATGCGAT
>CAYMMF010000087.1:0-8436 GCA_964391475.1 uncultured Propionibacteriaceae bacterium
AAGTATCTGAGGCACCGGACCACCCCACGCGCTCAAAGAAGCTGAGGCACGTCGGGCAGTGGCCTATCGTTTAGGGAAACGCTGATGATTGGGCGAGTTGGGTGGTGGTGTGGAAGTCGATCCCCATGAACGAACGCATCGCATACGAATCGTTGATCTGGTCTTCGACGCCCTCATCGGAAAGGTTGAACCACACCTGCAACAGGTACATCCGAAGCATCGTCTCCAACCCGACCGGGCGTCGGCCCCGGGTCTTGTTGTAGTAGAACGGCCGGATCAGGCCCAGCCACGCCTCCCACGGGATCGTGGTATCCATCCGTTGGAGGAACTCCTGCCGTTTCGTTGCCCGGCGACGCTGGTCGTACTCAACATCGGTGAAACTGGGCTGTGAAGGCTTCGTGAACGTATTCTACCTAGTCAACCCGCATTTGGGGCCGTGGTACGAGACCTTTCTGGCAGCAAATCAGCAGGCCCCGCCGACCAACAGGCCCATTGATCAGCGTTTCCTTAGCGAACGGATTGCTGCCAATGTTGCCTCGGCAGTCACTCACGCTCTCGATCCGCGAGTAGTGCCTTCAGCAGACCCCAGGGCGGCCCATCGATGTCGTATGGAGTCCGCTCAAGTCGGCGCAGCTCGTCCATATCCATCCAGGTCGGCGGTTCACCAACAATGAACAATTTCGGATAAATCTCGGAGATCTCGGTTGCCGACCTGGCGAGCATTACGCCCCAAAGCCCGCCCGTGCCGTAGTCGTACGCGACCAGAAATGCCTGCTTTGTGATGTCCATGGGCTACTCGAATGGTGTGAAGCGGAGGCCGTTAACCGGGACTTTGAATTGTGTTGTGATCTCTGTGCCACCACCGGGCTGTCCGTGGTACGGGTTCAACCCGGCCAGCAGCCGACGGGCACTGAACGCGGCACATCGGGATCTCAAAGTAGCCGTCCGGTGTCTTGTTCAACGCGAGTTTAGCGCGAGCCTCGGCGCCGATAGCGTACTTGTCCGGCGTCAGCCACACCTTCCCGCTGGCAGGACCAGGCTTTATCCCTCCTTGCCCAAGGATGCACTCGGCCGCCTCCTTGGTGCTGGACGGTTCCGATCTCCTTCGCCGGGCTATGACGGGGTGACAGAGTGCGCACAAGCCCGCACCTGCCTGCTGCGCCTAGGGTGCGGTTAGGATGCATTACGCCGAAAGCCGCTCCGGTCATGAGCATAATGCCTAGTCAAAGCGGCTTTCCGCTGGTCGGGGTGACAGGATTTGAACCTGCGACCTCATCGTCCCGAACGATGCGCGCTACCAAGCTGCGCCACACCCCGAAGCCCCCAAGGGCCGAGCCAACTCTAGCGGATCTGTAGCCAAACTCACATTTGCGTCTCGTTGGTCGCACTCGGCGCCGTCAAGGTCAACAACGACACCTCAGGTTGGCATGCGAATCGGTAGGGGGCGAACGGCGACGTGCCGATCCCAGCCGACACGTTAACCAGGCTTTCGCATCCCGAAGCCCGGTGCCGGAAGAGCCCCTTCGCGTGGACGGTCGGCAGGTCGCAGTTTGTGGCCAGCGCCCCGTAAACCGGTACGCAAACCTGACCGCCGTGCGTGTGCCCGGCGAGGATCAGGTCGACGCCGTCGGCGGTCATGGCGTCCAACAACCGCAGGTACGGCGCGTGGGTGACGCCCAGGCTCACCACGTCGTCCCGTACCGCCCCGGCAACCGTCGAGTAATCATCTCGGGCTTGGTGGGCGTCCCCGGTTCCGCGGATCTCGAACGGGACGCCTCGCAATTCCAACTGCACTCGGACGTCCGTGACGTCTCGCCAAGCCCCTGCCTGAAGCGCCGCCCGAAGTTCGGCAGTGGGAATCCCACCGTCCGATGAGGGGCCGGTTTTGCCGGTGGAACGCCACAAGTACTTGATCGGAATCTTGAACGTCGGCAGGTGGTAGTCGTTCGAACCGAAGACGAACACCCCCGGAACGTCCAGGAGTGGCCCCAACGATTCCGCCAACGCCTCAATCGCCAACGGCGAACTTACGAGGTCGCCAGTGCAAACCACCAGATCTGGGTTGAGCCCGTTCAACCCCCGAAGAAAATCGCGCTTCTGCTTCTGGGACGACAACAGGTGGACGTCTGAAATATGCAGCACCCGGACGCTCGGGCTCCCCGCAGGCAGGATCGGTAGTTCGACCCGCCTCACCTGGAAGTCGTTGGCTTCAACGAGGACGCCGTACGCAACAGACCCGACCGCTAGCGACGCGAGACTGCCCAGCAGCAGCCTCACCGGCCTGGCTTCCCAGGTTTCCGATCCCCATAGGGATTCCGATCTTCCTTCTTCTTGTCGTCCTTCTTCTTATCGTCGTCATCGTCGTCCTTCTTCTCCGGCATTCCGTCGGAAACGAGGATCCTGACTAACGAGTACTTGCTGGCGCTTCCTCGTGGCGACGTGCCGAGCAGAGTGCCCTTGGCTGCCTTGTGCGGCTCCCGGACGATCCTGGTGCTGAACCCAGCATTCACCAGCATGCTCTGGCAGTGCGAGACAGTCTCTCCGGAGCAGTCCGGAATCGAAGTAATCGCCCCCACGCGCGTGCTCGACGGAGCGCCAGGGAACGACTTCTTCGGCACCAGCGGCAGAATCTTTTGCATCGCTGGTTTCCAGATCAACGCGCCAGCTTCGTAGCCGGATCGGCCGTACAACACCCGTCCACTAGCAAGCCTGACACCCACCAGAGTCCGGCGTTCCGGGCGTAAACCCTTGAAACGCGGATGCGCCTTATCAACCGTGATCGTTGCCGCCCCGACGACGCTCGGGGTGTAGCCCATCAGCAGGACGCTGGGGGCTTTGGATTCGGTCCCTGTCTTACCAGCCAGGTCGTAACCCGGGATGTATGCCGGCGAAGCTGTGCCGCCCCGGAATGGTGCCTTCAGAACGTTGTTGACCGTGTCTGCCACGTCTTTGTCTATGACTTGCTGGCAGTTTGCGGACGGCACCTCGATCTTCTGGCCGTCCTTTCGGGTGGCCGACTCGATGATGATCGGATCGCACCGCTTACCGCGAGCCGCCAGAGTCGCGTAGGCGTTGGCTAGCGACAGGGGAGTCACCTCGGCAGCGCCCAGCGTGAACGACGGAATCTGGTCGTAGAACCCGACGAGCGGACGATTGACCGGATCGGTGGTCTTCAAACCCAGCTTGTCTGCCATCTTCGTCGTGTTGCACAGACCAGCCATCTGCTGCAGCATCACGAAGAAGTTGTTCGATGACCGGCGAGTGCCGGAATACATGTCCATGACTCCAGCGGCACCTCGCGGCTGCCAAGACTTGCGAACCTTCACCGGACCTGTGCAACTACGGAATGTCTCGCCCTGGTAGTCCTTCGTTGCTGGTGCATCGATCGTGACGCTGGTGGGAATGCCCGCCTCTACGGCCGCGGCTAGCGTGAACGCTTTGAAGGTAGAACCGCCCTGGTAGCCCTCGGCGCCTCCGTCTTCGGGATCCGCCCAGTAGCCGTAGTACGACTCGCCAGCCTTGGCGTTGTTGCCCATCTTCGGACGGCTCTGCGCAGCAGCCATGATCAAACCGGTGCCAGGCTGGATCACGACCATCGTCGCGATCACCGGGTCCGTGGGAGCCACGACGTCCGACACCGCCTTTTGGGCGGCGTCTTGGAACCGCGGGTCGAGATTGGTCTGAATCGTCAGGCCACCCCGATTGAGCAAATCCCGGCGGGATTCCTTGTCGGGGCCCATGCTGTCGAGCCGAAGCATCGTGCGTTCAACCATCTGGCAAAGGTGGGGGTACTTGCTGTTCGCGCAGCCGTGGAGCGCCTTGCGCACCTTTTTCTTGTCGAACTTCTCTTTCTTGGCCTTGTCGGCCTCCTCGCGGGTGATCATCGCGACATCAGGGTCTGCCATGCGATCCAGCACCTGATTGCGCCGATCGATCGCGATCTTCTCGTAACGGATCGGGTCGGTGGTGACTGGGTTTCGCACCAAGCCTGCGATCATCGCGGCCTGGGGCAGCGTAAGTTTCTTCGCGCTGGTGTTGAAGTAAGTGCGCGCTGCCGCCTCAACCCCGTACGCACCCGCTCCGTAGTAGCTCATGTTCAAGTAACGCTCGAGAATCTCGTCCTTGGAGAGCTTCTCTTCCAGCGCCAACGCGTAGCGCAACTCGCGCAGTTTGTCGCCGAAATCTCGTTCGCGAGCTGCCTTCATCTGCTCCGGATCGTTGGATTCCATCGCCTCGTTCAACAGCACCAGTTTCACGTACTGCTGGGTGAGTGTGGACGCCCCCTGTTTGCTTCCGCCAAGAGTGCGGACGGCCGCCCGCAGCGTCCCCCTTAGATCCATCGCCCCATGCTCGTAGAACCGCTGGTCTTCAATGGCGATCTGAGCCTGCTGCATCACTGGTGCGATTTGATCCAGAGTGACGTAAACCCGGTTCTCGTCGAAGAAGTTGGTGAGGACTGTGCCGTCCTTCATCAAAACCTTCGACCCCTCATATTGGGGAGGCGTTTCTAGATCCTGGGGCAGTTGACGAGCCAACGTTGCAGATGATCTGGCCAGCTCTGCGCTAAAACCTGCTGTGGGGACGACGATTCCTGCGGCGAGGACGCCGCCCAACATGCTCACAACCACGAACATTAAAAGCGAGTAGAGCTTCCGGCCGGAAGAGGGCACACTCATGCCTGACAGCCTACGGGATCGTTCCAAATCACCTGCCGTCAACCATGCCAGTCTGTACACTGAGCGTTTGGCTTGTTATTAGGTAACCGATTCGTTACGTTGAGCCTTACGGTTATTGGTCGGGAGGAGGGCGAGCGTGACATCACTTGATGTCGATGATTGGACGCTCAGGGCTCGGTGCCGGGGATTGCAGGATGAACTCTTCCCGGATGGCGCCAACCAGAAGCGTGCGCGAGCTGTTTGTATGGGTTGTCCAGTCCGATGTGAGTGCTTGGCGGAAGCTCTTGACAACCGCATCGAGTGGGGCGTTTGGGGCGGTATGACCGAACGCGAGAGGCGCGCTCTTCTTCGACAACGAAGCGATATCTCGTCCTGGGCGAAGGTGCTCCTGGGCAAGCAACTGTCCGACGAATAAGCCAGACGCTCCAGACTGCTAAACAACATCGCAGACCGTATTAGGCTGCCCCTCATGACTAAGTGGGAATACATCACCGTGCCGGTGCTCGTGCACGTCACCAAGCAAATCCTCGACAATTGGGGTTTGGACGGCTGGGAGCTCGTCCAGGTCGTCCCGGGGCCTAACCCAGAGAACCTGGTCGCCTACTTCAAGCGTCCACTCGCGCAGTGATGAAGCCAACTCAAGCGTTGACGACGCTCGGCTTGGAGCTGCCACCGGTGGCAGCTCCGGTCGCCGCGTACGTCCCGGCCATTAGAAGTGGTCCGTGGGTTTTAACCTCTGGGCAACTGCCATTCGTAGCCGGAGAACTGGTGGCGAAAGGCAAGGTTGGTGGTGAGGTTTCGTCCGAGACGGCCACCGAATGCGCGCGGGTCGCCTGCTTGAACGCGCTGGCCGCCGCGGCGTCCCTCGTCGGTGGGCTCGACGGGATCGGACGCGTCGTGAAGTTGACCGTGTTCGTCGCCAGCGTCCCGACGTTCACCGGCCAACCGCAGGTTGCCAACGGTGCCAGCGAACTGCTCGGGCAGATCTTCGGCGAGGCTGGGGCCCACGCCAGAAGTGCGGTGGGGGTCGGCGTCCTTCCCCTGGACGCCCCCGTGGAGCTTGAGCTGGTTGTGGAGCCCGCCTGAGGTGGGCGAAACGCCGGACGAACTGGTGGGGCGCGCTCGCGCCATCGATGCTGAGCTTCGCGTCCTCTACCCGGACGCCCACTGCGAACTCGACTTCCAGTCACCCTTCCAACTGCTAGTGGCAACGGTGTTGTCGGCGCAGTCGACCGACCGCCGGGTCAACACCGTGACCCCGGAATTGTTCACCCGGTATCCGGACGCCGTGGCGCTCGCGCAAGCCGACCCCAGCGATGTCGAACGCATCATTCGCCCGACCGGGTTCTTCCGCACGAAAGCGGCCTCCTTGATCGGTATTGGGCAGCATCTCGTCGACCGGTTCGACGCTCGCGTCCCCAAAACTTTGGAAGAGCTTGTCACTCTTCCAGGCGTGGGCCGAAAAACGGCGAACGTCGTGCTGGGTGACGCGTTCGGCGTCCCGGGAATCACCCCCGACACCCACTTGATTCGGCTAGCGAACCGTTTCGGCTGGGTGAAATCTCGCAACCCGGACGTCGTGGAGCAGGCTGTGGCTGCGTTGTTCCCAGAGTCGGAGTGGGTGAACGTGTGCCACCGGATCATTTGGCACGGACGGCGTCGCTGCCACGCCAACCGCCCAGCCTGTGGTGCGTGTCCACTTGAGGGTTTATGCCCCAGCTATGGTGAAGGCCCGACTGATCCTCGGCTGGCGAAGGTGAGGGAACCGCGAGCATGAAGAAGAAATTGACGATCCTGGGTGCAGTGGTTGCGCTCCTCCTCGCAGGATGCGCACCCGCGGCGTCCCCCGATTCGGAAACCCCGCGAGCACCCGCACCAGACTTGCAGACCATGCGGCTGGAAGCCGGAATTCCGGATTGCCCCGAACCCACCGAACGCGAGCAGGTCAAGGGCGGATTGCCCGACATCGAGTTGGATTGTCTTGGCAGCGACCGGTCTTTGAGCCTGTCGGCGTTACCAACTGGCCCAACGATCATCAACATTTGGGCCCAATGGTGCCCACCATGCCGCGAAGAGGCGCCCGCGTTGGCGGCTTTCGCCCGAGCCGCAGAGGGCAAGGTGGCTGTCTTCGGCGTCGACTACGGCGATCCCAACCCGGAGTTGGCCATTGAGTTCGCAGCCCTTGCCGACTGGCCGTACCCGCATCTTGTAGACCCCAGACGCGAACTGACCGCAACACTCGGTGTGACTGGCATCCCGACAACGGTGTTCGTCGCCGACGACGGCAACATCGCCTACATCCATGTGGGGCCGTTCCAAGACGAGAACCACATTGCGATGCTCGCCGAGAAGCATCTTGGGGTTCGGGTTTGATTGTGCCCAGCGCGCTGAATATTCTTCGCTCGCGTCTGGCGTCGCCTGAGGACGTTGCCCATCTCGCCTTGACCCGCCCAGCCGCTGGGGGGCGTCCCGCCGCTGTGCTTTCGCTGTTATTCGGCGACGAACTCGACCTTCGGCTGGTGGTGATCGAGAAGTCTTCGAGGCTGCGCAATCACGCCGGGCAGGTCGCCTTCCCCGGTGGTTCTATTGAGCCGAGTGACCCAGACCCGATCGCGGCAGCCCTGCGAGAGGCGAACGAAGAGGTCGGCATCGTCGAAGACAGCGTCGAGGTGCTGGGGACGCTGCCGGACGCCCACATCGCGGCGTCCGGTTACGACGTGGCGACTGTCGTCGGTTGGTGGCGTCAGCCCGTCCCGCTGCGACCGGTTGACACTGACGAGGTTGCCGCCGTCCACTCACTCGGCGTGTCGCAGCTCGCCGACCCCGCGAACCGACTCACCTGGTACCTCAGCGCAACCCACCACGAAGGGCCGGCGTTCGACGTGGACGGCCTGTTCGTGTGGGGATTCACCGCATACCTGATCGACCATCTGCTCGACCTGGGCGGCTGGACGCAGCCGTGGGACGCCTCCCGCCGGGAGCCGGTGCCCAGAAGGTTCTTCCGCCGAGCCCCCTAATTGTCAGCGCCGGACCGTAGGATCGATTCATGAGAGCCAACCGGTGGACAGACGCGGTCGTTTATCAGATCTACCCCAGGTCATTTGCTGACAACAATGGGGACGGGGTGGGCGACCTGGCGGGCGTCACCGCCCACATCCCGTATTTAGCCCAGCTCGGTATCGACGTGTTGTGGCTGTCGCCGATCTATCGGTCTCCTCAGGACGACAACGGGTATGACATCTCTGACTACTACGATGTCGATCCGCTTTTTGGGCGTCTTCAAGATTTCGACGAACTGGTTGAAAGCACCCGCTCCCACGGCATCTCTATCGTGATGGATCTGGTGGTGAACCACACCTCAGACGAGCACGCGTGGTTCCAAGAATCCCGCGACCCGTCCTCTCCCAAGCGTGACTGGTACATCTGGCGTCCGGCCCGCGAGGGTTTCCAGCCGGGGACGCCCGGGGCCGAGCCGACTAACTGGGGGTCGTTCTTCGGGGGGTCTGGTTGGCAGTACGACGAACGCTCAGGCGAGTACTACCTGCACCTGTTCAGCCGCAAACAACCCGACCTCAACTGGGAGAACCCAGAGGTTCGTCAAGCGGTCTACGAGATGATGCGGTGGTGGGTCGACCGGGGCGTCGACGGCTTCCGGATGGACGTGATCAACCTGCTGTCGAAGCGGTATCCGCTGGCGGACGGAGCCATCAACCCCGGTGAACCGTACAGTAAAGAACTCGCCCTGGTGATCGACGGTCCG
>CAYMMF010000088.1:0-8184 GCA_964391475.1 uncultured Propionibacteriaceae bacterium
GGTGGCCAGGATGACGGCGTGCGCGGTGTGGGCTTTGATCGCTCCTGTGACCAGGTCGCGGGTGACGATGCCCTGGGCGCGACCGTCGGCGACGATAAGGCCGAGCATCTCGTGGCGAGTGTGAAGCGACACCGCCCCGCGCGCCACCTGCCGCAGCAGCGCTGCGGAAGCCGCAAGTTGAAGTTGTTGGCCGGTTTGCCCGCGGGTGTAGTACGTCCGGGAAACCTGGACGCCGCCGAACGATCTGGTGGTCAGGCTCCCGCCGTATTCGCGGGCGAATGGCGCCCCAAGCGCGTTGGCGTGGTCGATGACTCCAGACGACTCGATTGCTAGTCGGTACGCTTCGGCTTCGCGAGCCCGGAAGTCGCCACCAGCGATCGTGTCGGCCACGAACCTTTCAACGGAGTCGTTGTCGACCTTGCGTCCTCGCATCGCGTTGATGCCGCCTTGAGCCGAGATGCTGTGCGCTCGGCGGGGGGCGTCGTGGAAGGTAAACGCCGAAACTTGGTAGCCGAGTTCAGCCAGGGCTGCTGCGGCGCCCGCCCCGGCTAGCCCGGTTCCGACCACGATCACCTTCAAGTGGCGCCGGTTCAGCGGGCTGACAAGGCGATACTCCATCTTTCGAGCAGCCCAGGCGTCCCGAGGGTGCCCGGCGGGAATCTTGGTGTCGATCATGCCAACCATCCCATCCAAACGCCGATCGGGAGCGACGCGTTCCCCGCCAGAATTACCAACGCCACAGCCCCAGCAACACCCGCCAATACCGCGCGGGCACGGCGTCCGGTTAACCCGAGGTCGTTCACGGTCGTCCACAGGCCGTGTGCGAGGTGAGACCACAGTAAAAGCATGGTCGCCAGGTACACCCCGCCTGCCCATGGACGCGCAAAACTCGCCAGCATGTTGGCGTAGGCGTGGGCTTGGTCGGGCGTCGTCTCTTGGAACCCGGGAGCAGCCGCGTGGCCGGTGGTTAGGTCAAGGATGTGGAATGTCACGAAACCCGCGATCACCAGGCCCGTCACCGGCATGGCGCGAGCGTTGAACGAGCGCCAACTTGTGGGCCCCCGGTGGCGTCCTCGGGCTCTGCGAGCCCGTAACCAAAGGACGCTGGCGCACCACATGTGGGCGACGACGGCTACCCCGAGCGTGATCCGGAAAGCCCACAGCAGCAGGCCGTGGGGAAGGACAGGCGCGAACGCCACCCGCAGCCAGCGGGCGTATTCGTCGAAGCCGACGGGATCGAGAAATGCTTTGAGGTTTCCCAGCATGTGAACCAGCAGGAAAGCCGCCAACACCAACCCTGAGATAGCCATGGTGACCTTGCACGCCAGATTCGATGGCTTGACGACAGGTCGGGATGACAGCATTGACTCACCTTCGGTGCGTGGGGTCGTCCCAACCTTAGTCATGATCGCATCGGGTGATGGCAACGAAGCCAAACTCCAACGGCGACTCGGGGTGGATACTGGACGCTACGGCTCTAATCCTTCGGAGGTCTTCGTGTCACACAGCGCCTTGCGCGGTGGTAGCGGGTGGGTTTCCCGGCGAACGCTACTGGCGGCGTCCGGTGCGCTGGTCGTCAGCGGCTGCGCCTCGGCGTCCCCGCCGGCTCCCGGCGGGGTTTCACATGACCCGGACGCCTCCGCCGAGCCCACTCCGAGTGCAACCTCCCCGACCGAGCAGGCACCGACACGCCAACCAACACCGGAAGAGACGCCCGACGCGCCCCCAACACCGACCAGGGACGAGGTCGTCGAAGAGTTCCAAGGTCGCAAGCCAAAAGACTTCGGCATGTTCGTGCGCGGGGTGGTAACCCGCGGCAAAGCGCACGTGGCGTTGACCTTCGACGCGTGCGGGGGTGGCAAGCGCGGCAACGGGTTCGACGCCGCCCTAATCAAGACGCTGACAAAGAACTCGATCCCGGCGACCCTGTTCCTCAACGCCCGGTGGATCGCGTCCAACCCCACGATCGCCGCCGACCTTGCCGCCAATCCGCTGTTCGAGCTTGCCAACCATGGCTTCGATCACGTGCCGCTCACCGTCGCCGGGCAGAAGGCCTATGGCATCGCGGGCACGGCTAGCGTCGGCGCAGCGTACGACGAGATCGTCCGCGGGCAGGACGCCCTGGCTGAGATCACGGGGATGCGTTCGCCGTTCTTCCGCCCCGGCACCGCCTGGGTGGACGACGTGGGGGTCGCCATCGCCAACCGCCTTGGGGTGAGGATCATCGCGTTCAATATAAATGTGGACGCGGGCGCGTCCGCCTCGGCGAAAGCGGTCGCATCCGAACTGCGCAGCGTCAAGGATCGTTCGATCACTTTGGCGCACTTCAACCGTCCCGAAAGTGAAACTGCCGAGGGGCTGACTAGCGCTTTGCCTCACCTGCTCGGCTCTGGGCATCGATTCGTGACCCTCGACGAGGCCTTGGGCTGACCAGCTCCGCGGGTGGCAACTCGTTCGAAGCGGATACCATGCAGGTTAGACCGCAGCAAAGGACGAATTTTTCGCTGCGCCGCAACCCCCAGGGAAGGACGCCATGGTGGCCTGGTCGGACTACGACTGCATCGTTGTTGGAGCGGGATTCGCAGGTGCGACCGTCGCCCGGGAACTAGCTGAACGAGGTGGACGCCGCGTCGTCGTGCTCGAGTCTCGTGACCATATCGGGGGCAATGCCTACGACCACACAGACGCGTCCGGCGTCCTGGTTCACAAGTACGGGCCCCACATTTTTCACACCTACGACGAGCGGGTGTGGCAGTACCTGAGCCGGTTCACCGACTGGAACGGCTACAGCCACGAGGTGCTGGCCGACGTCCGCGGAACCTACCTGCCGGTGCCGTTCAACAAGGAGTCGCTGCGCTTAGCTTTCGGCCCGGAGCGCGGGTCAGAATTGATCGCGAAGCTGGTTGAGCGGTTCGGTGACGAGGTCAAGGTCCCGATCAGCAAACTGCGCGAGGAACGCGACCCGGATCTCGCCGAGGTCGCCGACTACATCTACGAGAACGTCTTCCTGCATTACACGACAAAGCAGTGGGGCAAGCGTCCAGAAGAGATTGACCCCTCGGTGACAGCACGAGTCCCGGTGTTCCTTTCCGAAGACCTGCGGTATTTCCAGGATCCGCACCAAGGCCTCCCGACAAACGGCTACACCGCAATCTTCGAGGCGATGCTCGACCACCCAAGCATTGACGTGTTCACCGAGGTGGACGCCCGCGGCGTCCTGACGATCGACGGTGACGCTGTGACCGTTGACGGACGCCCCTACCACGGCATCGTGATCTACACCGGGCCGCTGGACGAGTTGTTTGACAACAGGTTCGGACGGCTCCCCTACCGCAGCCTCGATTTCGTGTTCGAAACCCGGCAGGTTGACCAATTCCAGCCGCGGGGAACGATCAACTACACCGTCAGCGAGGACTACACCCGCATCACAGAGTTCAAGCACCTGACCCGGCAGCAGATCGCCGGAGTAACGACGATCGTCTTCGAGTACAGCAAGGATTATGTGCCCGGCTCTGGCATGGATCCGTACTACCCGATCGTCGGCCAAGAAAATGCTGATCGTCACGCCGCCTACGTCGACCTGACAAGGTCGTTGGGCAACTTTTACCCGATCGGCCGGTTGGCCGAGTACCGCTACTACAACATGGATCAGACGGTCACCAACGCGCTCGCTTTGGCTGACAAGCTGCTGGAGGAAAAGTGAACCCGACCAACAAGGTCATCACCTACACGGTGCCGTGCTACAACTCGGCCGAGTACATGGACCACTGCATCAGTTCGCTGCTGACCGGGTCGGACGACATCGAGATCATCATCGTCAACGATGGCTCGACCAAAGACAACACCGCCGAGAAGGCCGACGAGTGGGCGGCCAAACACCCGAACATCATCAAGGTGATCCACCAAGAGAACAAGGGCCACGGGGGCGCTGTCATGGCGGGGCTGCGCGCCGCCTCTGGCGTGTACTTCCGGGTTGTGGATTCCGACGACTGGCTGGATCGGGACGCCGCCAACCTCCTGCTATCGCGGCTTCGTCGGTTCGTAGCGTCTGGGTCTCCGGTGGATTTGGTGGTCACCAACTACGTGTACGAGCACACCCTCACGGGCACCCAGAAGGTGATCCGCTACCGGGGCGCGCTGCCGCAGAACCGGATCTTCACCTGGAATGAACTGGGAAGGTTTGGCCCGGGCCAAAACATCTTGATGCACGCCGCCACCTATCGCACCCAGATCTTGCGCGACTCTGGCTTGGAGTTGCCCGAGCACACGTTCTACGTCGACAACATTTACGTGTATGCGCCGCTCCCGACAGTTCAAACCCTCTACTACCTGCCAGTCGACCTGTACCGCTACTTCATCGGCCGCGAAGACCAGTCGGTCAACGAGAAAGTCCAGGTCAGTCGTCTTGACCAGCAGATGAGGGTCACACGGTTGATGGTCGAGGCGCACAAACTGCCCGAAGATGCTGGCAACCGCAAACTCGCCCACTACATGGGCTCCTATCTTGGGCTGATCGTTTCGGCGTCCTCGATCTTCTCGCTGCTAGAGGGCACCCCGAAAGGCGTGGCGGAACGCCGCAAGATGTGGGAGCACATCGACTCGGTCGATCCGCAGTTGAAGAAGACCCTAGGCCTGCACCAGTGGATGGTTTTGGGAACCAACCTTCCCGGGCCGATCGGACGCCGGATCACCCTCTCTTTGTATCGGCTCGCCCAGCGGCTGTACAAGTTCAGCTGACATGCTGACGCTGTAGGGGCGGCTAGCCGCTTACGCGGGGTGTTCGGCGTCCCCGTACTGGGGGTGCAGTCGCGTCATAGCGGCAACCCCACCGACCGCTACCGCGCCAAGTGAAATCATCAGGGCAGCCGCGACGGCGTCCATGTTGAGCCCCTCACCCAACACGAGAATCCCGAACAGCACGGCGACTACCGGGCTGGTCACCGTCATCGCACCGACGACGACCTCTGCTGGTCCGGTGGCGTAGCCCTGTTGCACCAGCAGCCCGGCGATCGCGCTGCCGATGATGAGGGCGAAGACGATCCCCCAAACCACGAACGAACCGCGCCAGTCGTTGGTTTGGACGTAGACGATGAGCGCTTTCGCAAGCGCGGCTTCAAGCCCGTAGAAGAGGGCTCCGCTGGACGCCCAGAACAAACTGCGCCATTCGAGCGGGCCCCGGGCGCCCAGGAAGCTGAGCAAAATTGCGACGGCGTAGACGACGGACGCCCCCGCCATCACGTGCGACACCAAGAGCTCGGCCCCAGATGAGGCGTAGATCGCCGACACCGCGGTGAAGCCCAAGGTCGCCGCTACTGTCACCCCGACTGCGGTCAACATCGAACGAGGCAGTGTGTGTTTGTGGGTGCGCGCCGAGAGCAGTACCGACCATGGGAAAGCCAGCAGCCCGACAGGTTGGACGACGGAAACCGGCGCCATCGTCAACGCCAAGAGCTGGGCGCCCAAAGACACCCCCATCAAGGCCAACCCAGCCCACCAGCGGGCCATCGTCATCAGCCTCATGAAGCCGCGGACGTCCAACCGTTTCTTGGCGCGGTTGTCTTGGACTTCTATGCCGACGGCACCGTGCTGCACCTGCGCTGCGAGAGCGAAACAGAAGGACCCAACGATGCTGATCAGGATCGCCAGGGGAATGTTTTGCGGCAAGGCGTTCCTTCTGTTGAGCGGTTACACCAAAGTCACTGTGCGGATGGCAACTCGACGAGGCAAATGCTACCGCGTTGCCGAAGCCGCCTGACGCACACCATTGCGGTGGTTTGTGGCGGAATCAACGCTCACCCGAACGTCGCTATTCGACTACCTTGGCGAGCGACAGTTCGACGATGTCTTCGGCGCCAACGGCCTTCAACCTGGGGATCAGGTCGCGCACCAGGTGGCTGTCAACCACCGTGTTCACCGCATACCATCCGGGGGTTTGCAGTTGCGAGATCGTGGGCGACTTCAACGACGGCAGAAGCTCCTCGACCACGGCCAGGTTGTCGCCGTGCACGTTCAGCATGAGCCCCGACTTTCCCTGGGCGAGCAGGGACGCCCGCAACAGCATGGCGATATCGTCGATCTTCTGCTGTTTCCACGGGTCGGCCATGGCGTCCTTGCTGGCGATCAGCCGGGTGGTGCTCGACAGGATCTCGTGGACGATCCGCAGCCGGTTGGCGCGCAACGACGAGCCGGTTTCCGTCACGTCTACGATCGCATCAGCCAGGTGGGGTGCCTTCACCTCGGTGGCTCCCCAACTGAACTCGATCTCGGCGTCGATCTGGTACTCGTCCAGGAACCGTTGCGTCAACTCGACCGCCTCGGTAGCGATCCGCGCGCCGTTGAGGTCGCTGACGGTTTTGATGTGACTGTCTTCGGGCACCGCCACCACCCAGCGCACTGGACGCCGCGACACCTTGGAATATTCGAGTTCTGCTACCTCGACGACATCGCGTCCGAGAATCCAATCGAAACCGGTCACCGCCAGGTCGAGTAACCCTCTTTCGACGTAGCGGGACGCCTCCTGCGGCCGGATCAGCATGCAGGAGATCTCTTTGTCGTCGATTGACGGGAAGTAGCCGCGGCTTGGCACCACGATTTGGAAGCCCGCCTTGCCGAACAGTTCGATGGTCGCGTTCTGCAGGCTTCCCTTGGGGAGCCCAAGGCGCAGTTGGTTTGTTTCGGTCACTTGGATCCCCCGTACATCTCTTCAGGCGTCATTAGCCGAGGCGAGTTCTCGAGGAGCGCACCGTCGGCGTCCAACGTTCGGTAGAAGCAACTGCGGAACCCCTCGTGACACGCCGGCCCTTGCTGAATCACCCGGACGACCACAGCGTCGGCATCACAATCGAGGCGCAACTCGACCAGTTGCTGCATGTTGCCCGACGACTCACCCTTCTTCCACAGCTTGCCCCGCGACCTCGACCAGTAGTGAACGCGGCCGGTGTCGAGCGTCAGGTTGAAGGCCTCCTCGTTCATGTAGGCGACCATGAGCACCTCACCGGAGTCGGCGTCCACGGTGACGGCAGTGATGAGTCCGTCGGCTTTCTCGAAATTTGGACGGAACTTCGCCTGCATTGGCATCGCCTCTCTGGAAATGATGGACGCCGTGATGCTAGGGCCGACCACCCTCGACATCAAAACCGGGCCGTTGTGCGAGACCGTCAAGCCGACGGCTCTGATGACGCAACTGATGAGTCTTGTCGTAGTCCTCCCCAGAAAAGTAGACCGCTCTACACTTGTCAGCGTGACCAAGGCGACCAAACGAGAACAGCTCGTGTCTCAGATCATCAAAACATCTCGAGCCGGCGCGAACATCAGCGAAAAAATTTCGCTTGCGTACGGAGAGAAATATGAGCTTCACAGCACTGATTTCCGCGGTCTGACACTCATCTGCATGGCTGACCGGGAAGGCCAACCACTGTCTGCGGCAGATCTCGCTGCAGCGTTGAAACTAACTGCCGGAGCCGTAACTCACTCGGTCGACCGACTGGAAGCCGCGGGTCACGTCTATCGTGAGCCCGACACCAAAGATAGACGCCGCGTCTTCCTTCGACCCACGAGCGGTGGCACTGAGGTTTCCAGGGCATTCAATGGCCCAATGCGAGAGGTCTACCAATCTGCTTTCGACGGGTTCACCGACGAAGAACTGCAGGTTTACATCAAGATGCAGGCCAGCATAGTTGACGGGTTGGTTCGTTTCTTCGAGAACCATCGTTTCGCCGACGACTGAACCACCCAAGCTGACGCCACTTTTCTGTGGATTTTTTCATATCTTTACTGGGCTATTTCGCAGTAGAGTCATTTCATGACTGGTGCAATTGATAGGGCCCAGCTCGTAGCGGACATCATCCGGGTTACCCGAGCTGGTGCAGAGATCAGCGAACGAATCGGTGTTGTGTACGCCGGTAAGAATGGCCTACACAACACCGACTTCCGGGCGTTGACGCTCATCTACTGGGCAGAGAAGGAAGGCGCACCGTTGACAGCGGTAGATCTTGCCCGCGCCTTGAGCATCACCCCTGGTGCAATCACCCACTCCACCGACCGCCTAGAGGCGGCAGATCTCGTCGTACGTGAGCACGACACTCAAGACAGACGACGAACCTTCCTTCGGACCACCTCGAAAGGCGTTGCGCTAGCCAGCGCGTTCCATGATCCTGTCGCGACCGCGTACGAAAAGACGCTCCA
>CAYMMF010000089.1:0-8147 GCA_964391475.1 uncultured Propionibacteriaceae bacterium
CCGGCGATCAACTTGCGGGCGGCGTCGGTCAACCCGGAGCCGTCAGCCAGTGCGTTCTGGCCGTCCTTCATAAGACGCAGGTGGAGGTGAAGGCCAGAACCAGCCTGCCCGACCACAATCTTGGGGGCGAAGCTCACCTCAAGCCCACGCTTGTACGACACCTCGCGCAGCACCCAAGCGGCAATCGCCAACTGCTCGGCCGCCTGCTCAACCGGAACCGGAAGGAACTCGATGATGGACATCGGTTCTTCGCGAACCTCACCCCACTTCGAGAACGGGTGAGACTCGGTGTAACCGCGCTGCTGCTCGACCGGGAAGATCGGGTCGGGAACGGTGAAGATGTAGTACTCCAGCTCGCCGAACGCCTCGAGGGTGTAGCCGGTGGCCTTCTTCAACGAGCGCTGCGCCTTGCGCAGGATCTGCTCCGGCGCGCTCGCCATCGGACGCCCCGCAGCGTCGTAGAAGGAACACACCAGGTCGATCGTCGGACGCGCTGCGAATGGGTTGACGAACGCGGTCGAAAAACGCGGAATCACGTACACGTCGCTGGAGTCGGCGTCCACGTAGTCGAACAGGCTCGACCCGTCGACCCGCTCGCCGAACGACAGGATCCGATCCAGGTGCGCCAACGAACCAACAACGAAGCTCAGCGTCTTCAGCCGCCCATCGCCGGCCACGAACCGGAAGTTGAGCATCTCGATTTTGTGGTCGCGCACGTAGCCGATGATGTCGGCCTTTGTGAACTCGGACGCGGGCTTGCCAAGCGCCTGGACCAGCGGATTTGGATTACAAGTGATGACGTCTTCGGAAAGCACGGCCCTCACCCTACCGTTGCCTCCGGACGGCACGTGCATGTGGGGCATTGGCAGTCGGTGCACTCGCACTCACCGCCAGTGTGGCAACCGCAGATTCGCGCCTCTACCACGCCGATGATCCGGCGGCTAAGGTCAGGGGCCTGAAGTTCGGCTTGCCGGACGTGAACATCCAGCGTCCGGGCGCGCTCCCACCAGGCTGCGCAATCGGGGCATGACCGCAGGTGGGCGTCCACCTCACCGCGGGGGACAGCCGGGGTCTCGCCATCGAGGATGGCCGACAGCGCCATCCGCCACAGCCCGCCCTGGCTGCACCCGGTGAGAGTCATGGGTCGAGGGTAGCGGACGGGGTATCCTCGCGGTGTGGCTCAACGACGACCAGCGGCCGACCGGGACCTCTCGGGTGCCGCGGCGACCAAGCTGGCCCTTGCTGCTGGCGCGGGCGATCGCGCGGCGCTGGGGGAGTTCATTCGCGTCACCCACGGCGATGTTTGGCGGTTTCTGGCACACCTGACCGACGCCGACTCCGCAGACGACCTGACCCAAGAGACGTACATCAAGGTCATCGACGGCTTGTCGTCGTTCCGCGGTGAGGCGCCCGTCCGGTCGTGGCTTTTCACGATCGCCCGCCGGACGGCCGTGGATCACATTCGACGCGAAAACGCTCGTCCCAAAGGGGCTGCCACTCTGGATTGGATGGCAGAGGGCTTCGCGGGCGTCGGCCAGCCGGACGCCTCCGGCCTGGTTGTGGTGCGCCGCATGCTCGCCTCGTTGGACGAAGACCGAAGGGTCGCGCTGGTGCTGACTACGCTTTTTGGGCTCAGCTACGCCGAAGCCGCCCAGGTCATGGGGGTCGCGCTGGGCACGATTCGATCTCGCGTCGCCCGCGCCCGGGCGCAACTCGTCGCAGAGTGGTCGGACGACGTGGCCTGCCTCGACGATGTGGCGATGCAGCTAGTCGGTTGAGATCGCCAGGAACTTTCCGGCTGGAGCGAACGTCTAGTAAGTGACGGCCCGATGTGGGTCGCGCCTACAGTGAGGAACCCAGAGTGTCTCATCGCCGAGCCCTGGCGGCATTGCTGCTCGTAGTCTTGACGGCCTGCAGTTCGCCTGCGCCCAAATCCCCTGACGAGGTCAAACCCGACCCGGCGTCCCCGTCCGTAGCGGCGGTGGGCGAGGTGGTTGTGTACGCCCCCGGCGCGCTGGCCGCTCAGACGAAAGCCCTAGCGGCAGGCTTCGAGGCGTCCGGCCAGGGCACAATTTCGTTCGAAGTGGGGCACACCCCCGTCCAACGGGAACAACTCGCCAAAGGCGCAACCCCGGATGTCTGGATCGCGGCCAACCCCACCGACGTGCAGACCGCGGCAGACGGCGGTTTCGTCGACGGTGACGGGGTCGTCCAGATCGCCCGCACCAAACTCACCGTGGTAGTCGCGCCCGGCAACCCCGCCGAGGTGGCGGCATTGGCAGACCTAGCCAAACCTGGGGTCAGAGTGCTACTGCCGGTGGACACCCTTCCCATCTGGAAAGCCACCGCCAAAACCCTCGAAAAGGTAGAGAAATCCGACGCCGGTTTCACCGACAAACTGATGGCCAACACAGTGTCGCGTGAGATGGGCGTCCAGCCGATCGTCTCAAAGGTGCAACTCGGCGAGGCTGACGCTGGCATCGTGTTCGTCACAGACGTGACCGCGGACGCTCGCGGCAAGGGTGTGGAAACAGTCGAGATTCCCGACGAGGTGAACACCGTCCAACCACTGCTTATCGCACAAGTCACCGCGAGCAAGAACCCAGAAGGTGCTAAAACGTTTATCGACTGGATGGTCAGCGGCGACGGCGCCAACATCATGGCTGAGGCTGGCTTCTTGCCACCCGAATCTTCGTGATCCGCGATCGGATTTGGTTCTGGGGGCTTGCAGGGTGGCTGCTAGCTCTGCTCGCGCTGCCCGTAGCCGCCCTGGTTTGGGTCGCACTCAACTCTGAGCTGGGCGCATACCTGGCAGACAAGCAGGTGCGGTCGGCGATAACGCTCTCGTTGGTGACCACCGCGATCTCAATGGTCGTGATCGTCGTCACCGGATTGCCGCTGGCCTACCTGCTGGCGCGCTGGCGGTTCCGCGGGCACGCCCTGGTGCAGTTGTTGGTCGACCTGCCGATCGTCCTGCCACCCATGGTGGCAGGCATCGCCCTGCTGGAGGTTTTCGGACGCAACGGCTGGCTGGGCGCGCCCTTGGCTGCGGTCGGGATCACCGTCCCGTTCACAACAACAGCCGTCGTAATGGCCCAAGTTTTCGTGGGCGGGCCATTCTTCGTCCGCGCAGCCCGCGTCGGATTCGCCGCCGTGAACCCTGCGATCCGCGAGGCGGCGTCGGTGGACGGGGCGTCCGAAGTCCAACTGTTCTGGCACATCATGACCCCAATCGCCCGCCGGGCCGTCATCACCGGTCTCGTGCTCAGTTGGGCGCGCGCCCTAGGCGAATTCGGGGCGACGCTATTCTTCGCGGGCAACCGCGAAGGCGTGACCCAAACAATGCCGCTAGCGATCTTCATCGGGTTCGAGTCGAACCTGTCGCTGGCGGTCGGATTGTCGTTCGTGCTGCTGATCGCGAGCGTGGGCGTCCTACTGCTGATGCGGGCGCTGGGGGACAGCGCCGCGAACCTGTGACGCTAAGGGAGCCGCTAGCCAGTGCTTCCTCAGCGGTTGCTGCCCGCCTTCCAGGAGCGCAGCCGCATCGAATTCGTCACCACGAAAACGCTCGACAGTGACATCGCGAACCCCGAGATCAGCGGGTTCAGCAGCCCAAACGCGGCCAACGGGATCGCCGCCACGTTGTAGCCGAAAGCCCAAAGCAGATTGCCCCGGATCGTGCGCAGAGTCCGACGGGCCAACGCGATCGAATCCGGGATCACATCGAGGTTTTCGCGCACCAAAATGATGTCGGCCGACCGCATCGCAACGTCGGTACCAGAGACGACCGCCAACCCCAGGTTTGCGGTCGCCAGTGCGGCGGCATCGTTGATGCCGTCGCCCACCATGGCGACCCGGCGTCCCGACTCCTGAAGCCGCTCGATAACCGCAGCCTTGTCGGTGGGCAGCACCTCGGCGATGACCTCGTCGACGCCAACCTCGGCGCCCACCGCGTCCGCGGCAGCCTGACGGTCGCCGGTCAAAAGTACGGTGTGTAACCCCATCGTTCGCAGCCGCGCGATCGCTCCCGGCGCGGACTCCTTCAACGTGTCCGAGACCACAAACCCGGCCACGATTTTACCGTCGATGGCTGCCAGCACAGCCGTGCGACCCGTATCGGCGGATTCATCGGTCAGCTTGGCCGCCTCGCTCGGCAGTCGCAACCCGCGAGAGATCATGAGCTCGGCGTTGCCTACCACGACCTCGCGGTCTGCGCCTCCCACCGCGACCTGCCCGGACGCCCCCAGCCCCGGAAGTGCCGTGACAGTGTGGGCGTTCGTGCTGACCTCCAGGCCAGCGTCCCGAGCTCCCCGCACGATCGCCTTCGCGATCGGGTGCTCCAAGTGGTGTTCAACGGCGGCGACCTGGGCGAACACCTCTGGGTCACCGCGGCCGTCCCCGACGAACGAAACCACCGACTCCAACGCCATCTCACCAGTGGTGAGCGTGCCGGTCTTATCAAGTACCACGGTGTCGATCCGGCCGGACGCCTCCAGCGCGTCAGGCCCCTTGATCAAGATGCCCAACTGGCCACCGCGTCCAACCCCCACCATCAGCGCAGTCGGGGTGGCAAGCCCAAGCGCGCACGGGCAAGCGATGATCAACACCGAAAGCGCAGCGCTGAACGCGGTGCGCGGTCCCGCGCCGATCAGCAGCCAAACCGCGAGAGTGAGCAATGAAAGCCCGATCACCGTCGGAACAAAGACGCTAACCACCTTGTCAACAAGGGTTTGAACCCGAGCCTTGCGGGCTTGCGCCTGCTCGGCGGTGGCAGCCATCTGAGCCAACTGCGTGTGAGCACCCACCCGCGTCGCCTCGACGATCAACGCACCCGTGGTGTTGATCGTGCCACCCAACACGATGTCGCCCTCGACGACCTCCCGAGGGATCGGCTCGCCGGTCATCATCGACGTGTCGATGGCGGACGACCCGATCACGATCGTCCCGTCCGTGGCGATCCGCTCGCCGGGACGCACCGCGAACCGCTCGCCCACCTTGAGCGAACCGATGGGCACAACCTCTTCCTTACCGTCGCGGATCACCCGGACGGTCGTGGGCGCCAACTTGCCCAACGCCGACAACACCGAGCGAGCCGAGCGTTTCGAACGGGCCTCCAGGTAGCGCCCGCCGAGCAGGAAGGTGGTGACCGCAGCGGCCACCTCCAGATACAAGGTGTCTGCACCAGCCGGTGCGATGCCGTAACCCAACCAGTAGCCGTCGACATCCTCGGCTCCGATGATCGTCGCCACCACCGACCAGGTGAACGCAGCCAGGACGCCGAGCGACACCAAGGTGTCCATGCTCGTCGAACCGTGACGCAGATTCCGCCACGCAGCCTTGTGGAACGGCCACGCCGCCCAAAACACGACAGGAATCGCAGAGAAGATCAACGCCCACTGCCACCCCGGGAACCGCAACTGGGGCGCCAACGCCAACACGATCGCGGCATCACCCAGCGGAATCGTCAACAACGCGGCGACAATCAGCCGGTTGCGAAGCAGCTTAACCCGATCGCTGTACCCGTCGGACTCGCCCTCCTCGGAGACCTCGGCCGCCTCGTACCCAGCGCTTTCGACCGTCGAGATCGCCTTCAGCGCCTCGTCAGGATCCATGCCCAAGATCACAGCGCGCTCGGTGGCGTAGTTCACCGTCGCGGTCACCCCGGGCAGCTTGTTCAGCTTCTTCTCGATGCGGGACGCGCAGGCAGCGCAGGTCATGCCGCCGATGTCCAGTTCGAGCCTGTCCGCTAACCCACCGACCGGTTTGGTGTAGTCGACGCTCATGATTTCAACCCCAGATCACGACGGATTCGTTCTTGCTCAAGTTCTCTGTCTCTGGCTGCCAACTGGGCCAGCATTTCGTTGTAGGCGTCCACCGGATCATCCGAAGTTCCCTGGGCGTCATCGAAGGAGCGGGCGTCCACCTTGTCTTGCTGGAACCACTGCACAGACAACGCGATCACCGCAACAAACAATGGGATCTCACCCAACAACCACGCCGCCTGACCGGCGACACTCTGGTCGGCCATCAAATCACCCACCCAAGAGACGTCCAAAGTGCGGTAGAACGTCTCACCGATGATCGTCTGGGAACTCAGAATTCCGACGGCGAAGATCGCATGGAACGGCATGATCGAAATCATCAACGCTAACTTCACCAGGTGAGGCATGTTCCAACTCTGCTTGTCGTGGCCGATAACCAGGTTGAAGAACAAGTAACCGGTGACCATGAAATACACCAGCATCAGTTGATGCGCCCAGTGGTACTTCATCAACCACGGGAAGATCGGCGTGAAATACACCACGAACAACGACGCCACATAGTTCAACCACAACACCGGTGGGCTCATCGCCAACTGGAACGGACGGTACTCCTCGACCGCGAGCGACAACTCGCGAAGACCAGGCAGTTGGCCTTCGGCGTCCCGTTTCGCCGACGCAGTCTGAAGCAGCGTGAACGGCGCACCCAAGACGCAAAGCGCAGGCACCAGCATGTTCACTGTCATATGGACGACCATGTGCCAGCTATAAACGGCGGTCGAGTACTCCCAGAATCCGGTGACCGCGATAAACCCAACGACGAACCAGCCGCCGAACCAGGGCAGCGTCCGTCCGATCGGCCACTTGCCGCCCCGACGGTGAATCTTCGCCACCCCGACCAGATATGCGACCATCGCGAACACTGTGAGAAGCACCCAAAGCAAGTTGGGGCGTCCAAACCCGAAGAGCCGAGCGGCGGTCGCCGGAATCTCCACAAGGTAACCCAGATAGTTGATCTGGGTGAGGAAATTGTCGGGGTCGAGGAAGCGCGGCGGCGCGACATGGTTAGCCGCCGAACGCAGCGCAAGGTAGGCGACGAACACCACAACGTCGGGAACGACAAAAGCCCACGTCAGCCGCCCGGTCACCTGGCGGACGGCCCAGAGCACGATCAGGATCGCGAAGCAGACGAAGAAACCGACCGTCGGAATGCCGAAAAACGTCGCAAACGGAGACTCCCCGGCGAGTTCCTGCCAGGCGATCAGAAGGTGGAACACGGCCGCAACGGCGACAAGAGGCAAGACGAGCAAATGGTAGCGGCGCACCCTACTAGCGGTGGCGTCAGCGCCCTCTGCAGTTCCCCGCAGAAACACGGCGACAGCAGCAGTGGCCAGCGGAATGATTGCGAAAGAGACTGCGACCGCGGCGTCCGTCGCCCAATCGTGGTGGACGCCCACCGTCACATTCCCGGTAGTCGCCACAAATGTTTCGGCGAGCAACCCCAACACGTAAACGATGGCGAACGCCGCATAGAAGCGTCCAACCAAACCGAGAACGGCAATGCCCGCAGCCACGATCGCAGAAAACGCCCAGGCAATACCAGACGGCGAAGCCAACTGGAAATACAGCCAGGCGTCCGGCCGGAACGTGTACCCCATCGGAACGCCGTTCACGAACGCAGTGTTGGCGAACGTCAGAAGAAGGCTCGACCAGAACCACAGTTGAGCGCCGCGCATCGCCTGGCGGGCAAGCCTACGGCCGGGCTCGGTGAGAGTCATTTCGGGGCCGGGGGCGGTGAACAAGATGATGGCCAGCACGCTGCCCAACGTCCACACCCCCGAGAGCCGGGCGACAAGGTCTGCGAGCACCGAAACGAAACCGGTGACGGCGTCCGCCTGAAGCCTGGCGGGCAGCGGAGGCAGAATCGTAAGTTGGTGACCGATCCACCACGCGAAGACAACGGCCACGCCGACCGCGAGGGCCACCGTCGCTTTACCCCAGCCCGGGATCGTCGATCGGGTTGCTTCGGGGGTCTTTGTCTGCACTGACACGGACACTTCCTTACCGTCGGTTACAGACCCTAGTTTGCCTCTAATCCACAAAAGTGACCGAACCGTGTTGGCTAATGGGCATTGTTCACAACTTCAGCCGGTAATTTGTCTGCTCCTTGACGCGGACGAACCCCAAGCTCTCGTAGAACGGATGCGCCTCTTTACGCGCACTGCCCGAAACAAGCCGGACGCCCTCGGCACCCCGCCGACTCGCCCAATTCGTTACCGCGGCCATCAATGCTCGTCCGACCCCGGCGCGGCGGTGGGAAGACGACACCGCGATCCCAACCACGTCCACCAGGTAGGGCAGATAGACCGCCCTAAAGTCGCGAGCTTC
>CAYMMF010000090.1:0-8129 GCA_964391475.1 uncultured Propionibacteriaceae bacterium
CACCAACCCCCCGTTAGGTTCACCAACCCTCCGATAAGTCACAGGCGCATGGTTCGAACCATGCGTTGGTGCCTTTAAGGGAGGTTGGTGGCTTTAACGAGGGGTTGGTGAGCATCAAAGAGCTGCGAGACGCTCCCTGAGGAGGATCGCAGCTCCGTCTGGCAAGGGCCTCAGCCAACCGAAGCTTCGAGACGACGCTTCGCGTCTCCTCAGCCAACCGATCGCCGACCGCACACGACCACCCACACCAGCGGGCGGCCCCGAGGTGCCGGTCAGGGCGTGGCCGGGCATAAACGGTCAGTCTGCGAAAGCAGACCGACCGCGGGCGAGATCGGCGACACGGGGACGACCGCGAGCGAGAGAACCGACACCAGACTCACGGCTTCGAGAGGTTACCTTGTTGGCCTATTCGGATTCAGCGGTCGTTCTTTTTGGGGGCTCCGAACATGATTTCGTCCCAAGAGGGGACAGATGCGCGCTTGCGGCGTCCTTGCTTGCGGACGGGTTGGGTCGGTTCATCCGCGCCGTCACCCAACAAAGAGGGTTGGGTGGTTTGGTCGGAGCTTTGGGTTTGCGGCGGTTCGGGTGGGTGCAATTGGGTGGTTGGTTCTGGTTCGGACGACATGGCAGCCTGAAGCGCTTCTGCTTGACTCGGCACCTGCTTAGGATCCACAAGCCCTGAATAGATCTTGACCGAATCCTCGTCGAAACTCGAGAGCATGTCGTACAGGACGTCCAGGTTTGATGTGGGCGGCACGATGTCGTAGACGCCGTCCACCTCAGCCAACTCCCCACCGGGGTATGCGTCGTCGGAGTCCTCGGTGTAGTCCTCGGCGGATACCAGGGGTTCTCCTGCGGGCTCTTCGACCTCGGGGCTTGAACCCCACGCATCCTGGTCAACATCATCTTGGCTAGCCTGGCTCGATGCGATGCCAACCTCCATCACCGGGGGGATCTGGTCGTCGATCAGATCGCGTCCGAGCTCATCGGCTGCAATCGAGAACCGACTCGCTTGGTCGTAGGTGAACGATGCTTCGGCCGGTTCGTCGTCTTGGTCTTGGAATCGGACGACTACGCGCCACTTGCGATCCTCGACCTTCCAGGAATCCCACACCAACAGCGACGTATCAACCCCTGTTCGTGCCAGATGATCAACCACTGCGTTTCGCAAATTGCGGTGAGAGATCGCTTCGCCGCGGCGACGAACGGGGTGCGTTTGGGCAAGCCCTGCCACGTGGCCACGTTCGGCGAGCACAGGCGCTGCGAAGGCGGCAAGTCGCTCCACAGGAACCCCTGCAGCCTGTGCGACGTCCTCGACGGGCTCACCAGCCCGGATCCGGGCCTGGATATCCCGAGGTCGCAGTGCACTTTCCATGTCGATCTCCACCAGTTCGCTCTTGCCAGGTAACCTATCGTGTTCACTCGGTTCAACGGCAGTACTGCGTGGCGAGCCCCTCGGATTAGCCTGTTTGATGGATACAACTTGACAGGTGTGGTAAGTATGCGGGGCGAGATGAGACACCATCTGGGTGGAGGTAACCATGGCGACGGACTACGACGCTCCTCGGAAGACTGACGAGGAAAGCGAAGACAGCATTGAAGAACTTAAGTCGCGGCGAAACGACAAAAATTCGGGAAAGGTTGACGAGGACGAGGTAGAGGCGGCCGAAGCCTTCGAGCTCCCGGGCGCTGATCTGTCACACGAAGAGCTCACCGTCAGGGTGCTTCCGCGTCAGGCCGACGAGTTCACTTGTGCAAGCTGCTTCTTGGTCAAGCACCGCAGTCAGATCGCGGAGGAACGTGGCGGGTTGATCTACTGCGTGGACTGCGTCTGACCAGACAGCAGGCACACGATCCGGTTGCGTTTACTTTGCGGGGTCGTCACAAATGCAGCGTCGTGGTTCGGACGCCGGGGGCGTCCTCGCCTGTGTAGGCAGACCATCGTCGCGCAGCCATCCGGTTAACCAGCACGGAAGCGAGCCCTATGCCGACAGAAGCGAGCACCACCCAACTGACTGCCTGTAGCGGAGGGGTGCGCGGGTCGTTCGGCTTGGGGGGCTCTTGGCCAGTGACGTAATGCCAGGCGGCTCCGATGGCTTTGGTACTGATCAGAGCCGTGAGCGCCGCTACGCCACCCGAGTATGCGCTCCACACCATTTTTTGGGTCGTGGGCATCTGGCACCTTCCTTTTGTATCGTCCTCCAATCATGGTAGGCAACACTGGCTCGCGGCGCGCTAGGTTGGAGCGGTGATTTATCGCGAGAGACTGACAACCCCCGCAAGTTGGTGGGTGATTGCGTTCTTCTTCGGCGTTACGACCGCCACCGCCATCGGTTTCTACGTTGGGCCGGGATGGGCCGTCGTTGCCGGAGGCTTGACCGCGCTGGTGTTGATCGCGGGTCTGATCATCATCGGCAGCCCCGCGATCGTTGTCGACGATGAGGGACTCTTCGTCGGTCGGTTCTTTTTGGATTGGCAGTATTTGGGCGAAGTAACGACGTTGGACGAGGATCGAACTCGCGATCGTCTTGGCCCGTTGGCGAACGCCAAGGCGTTCGTAATACAGCGTCCTTACATCGCCGAATCGGTCGAAATCGTGGTGGTTGACGACGCCGACCCACACCCTTACTGGCAGATCTCCACTAGACAACCAGCCCAACTGGCTGCCGCGATAGAGCGTACGCGGCCAGGAGAAGCCAAGTGAACCCTCGCCGACCCGAGGTGCTCATCACTCGGCTGGATCCAGACATGCCGATCCCTAGCTATGCCAGACAAGGTGATGCTGGAGCCGACTTAGCAAGTCGTGAGGACGTCGTGCTGGAGCCAGGGGAACGAAGAGTGGTCGGAACCGGGATCGCGCTCGCGATACCGCCAGGTTGGGCAGGTTTCGTGCACCCCCGCTCCGGTCTGGCTGCGCGGGAGGGGCTGACGATCGTCAATGCCCCCGGAACAATCGACTCTGGTTACCGGGGAGAAGTACTGGTCTGTTTGCTCAACACAGACCGTAACCGCAGGGTGATACTGCATCGGGGAGACTTGGTCGCCCAGCTAGTCTTCCAACAGGTGGGGGAGGCGTCCTTCGTAGATGTGAAAGAGCTCCCCACTAGCGAACGTGGCAGCGGAGGCTACGGCTCCACCGGTGGGGTCAGTCGGTGGACGGATGCCGACGAATCCGAATACAACTTCAAGGAGACGGAACAGTGATCTTTGGCCGAAGGAACAAAGCGGCAGATCCAGCCGAAGTGGTCGAAGACGCATTTGATGAGACGTCCGATGAGGATTTCGAGGACGGCGAATTCGACCCTCGCCACGATGGGCCGTTCGACTTCGAAGAGGTCGACCTTGAAGGCGACGGGGTTGAGCGGGTGACTTTTGGCCCGTTGATCGTCACTCCGTTCGACGGCCTGAACATCCAGTTAACTGGCGACGAAACCTCAGGCACCATCCTGGCGCTTCTAGCTGTTTGGGAGAATTCGGGTCTGGAGTTAGCTCTGTTCGCAGCTCCTACGCTCACCGGGCTCGCTGACGAGTTGCGCGAAGACATAGTCGAAGAGGCTGAACAGGCTGGTGGGTCTTGCCAGTTGGTGGACGGCACATTCGGCCCCGAACTTCGCAGGGTGCTGCCATTGGAAGGGCCAGAGGGCGAACAGTTGTTCCACGTTTCCCGCATCTGGTTGGTCGACGGGCCCCGATGGTTATTGCGGGGGACTCTCATGGGCCCGGCCGCTGTTGTCGAGAATGACGGACCGCCCGCCGATGCGTTCATCGAACTGTTCAGGAACGTGGTCGTTCATCGGGACGATGAACCACGGGTTCCCGGCGAGGTAATCGCCTTAGCTTTGCCTGACGCCGGAGATTGATCTGACCATGGGCCTGAAAGCTATCTTGGGCCGCATGACCCGGTCGCACGAGGAGTTGACCTCTGCGGAGCGGGAACGGCTAGCTAAAGAGCTTGGGTGTGACCAACTGGGGCTGTGCCAGGATCGCCAAAAGGTCACGGTTCGAGGCACGGTTGATTCTTTGACCTTCAGACCAAAAGGCGACGTGCCTTGGATGGAGGCTGAACTAAGCGACGGAACCGGCAGCGTAGTGATCGTCTGGATGGGCCGCTACCAAATCCCAGGTATTAAAGCGGGGAGTGAGCTCTTGGTGCGAGGACGCCTTTCGGACGTCGACGACATCAGACGGATCTTCAATCCTTGGTATCAGCTTCTTTAGAAGGAAGTCGTCGGTTCGTCACGAGGTTCGGGACGCGACCCCGGAGCCAAATAACGCGCCAACTCTGTTTCGCATTCGGGTCCAGCGACGAAAAGAAGTTCGTCGCCACCTTCGACTGCACCGTCGAGTTGGGGGGCGCCAGCGCGTCCGTCTCGGATGACAGCTACCAGAACCGCATCCCCAGGAAGTCGGAGGTCTGCGATGCGGCGTCCGACGTGGGGGCTGGCGTACGAGAGTGTCATCTCGACGAGGTTGGCCTTACCACCCCGGAAGCTGAAAAGACGGACGAGGTCGCCGACGGTCACAGCCTCTTCCACTAGCGCACTAATCAACCGAGGCGTAGAGACCGCGACGTCCACTCCCCAGACTTCGTCGAACATCCACTCGTTGCCGGGATGGTTTACTCGCGCGACCGTTCGGGGGACCGCAAATTCGGTCTTTGCGAGCAGGGTGTGTACCAGGTTCGCTTTATCGTCGCCGGTTGCTGCAATTGCGACGTCGTAGCTCTCTAGTTGGGCCTCCTCAAGTGAGTCCACTTCACAGGCGTCTGCCAGTAGCCATTTAGCACCCGGGACACTGTCTGGTTTGATTGCCGCTGGGAACCGCTCGATCAGAAGCACCTCGTGCCCGTTGGCAAGAAGTTCGCGGGCGATGGCCCGACCCACATTTCCGGCTCCGGTAATTGCGACCCGCATGGTTTCCGTCCTAGATCTCAGTGTTCGACTGGGGGGCGACTAAGAATCGTCTCAACAGCAGCGACTCGCTCGTTGGCCACCGCGGCGTACACCAGGTCACCGTCCTGCAACAGAGTCGACTCGTTTGGAACCAACCCACTGCCGAAGCGAGATACGAACGGTAAGGGTGTGCGAGCGGCTTTTGCGATCTCAACCACACGGCGTCCAACCCAGTCAGGGTGGACCTTGACCTGCATCAGCCTCACCGCACCAGAAGGATCCCGCCATTGGGTATCCGAACCTTCCGGCAGCAGCTTGCGCAGCATCTGATCCGACGCCCATCTAACGGGTGCAACCGTCGGAATCCCGAGTCGTTCGTACACCTCGGCTCGCCCCTGGTCGTAGATGCGCGCTGCGACGTTTTGGACGCCGAACATCTCTCGGACGACGCGCGCCGCAAGAATGTTGGAGTTGTCTCCGCTTGAAACGGCGGCGAATCCGTCAGCGTGTTCGATACCGGCAGACTGAAGCACTTTTCGGTCGAAACCCATCCCTTTCAGGGTTAGACCGTCGAAGTTCGGCCCCAATCGTCTGAAGGAGTCGCGGTCGATGTCGATCACCGCCACAGTGTGTCCAGCCCGCACTATTGCTCGGGCAAGCGATGCGCCCACACGCCCACAACCCATGATTACGATGTGCACGCCATACCCTTCCGTTGGCAATGAACGGCAGAAAAATCAACCAGTGACTCAGCTGGTTAAGCCAGCACCACGAGTATTGTAATCCCGTGAATGTCGCTGACACTCTCAAGCGAATATTGGTTGGCCGAAAGCTGGCTTCCAATCAGCTCGGCGAGACGCTCCTACCTAAACGCATCGCCCTTCCGGTGTTTGCCTCCGACGCGCTCAGTTCGGTCGCCTACGCCCCCGATGAGATCTTCTTGACGCTCAGCCTCGCTGGGATGGCAGGTTTCTCGTTCTCTTGGCACATCGGGATTCTGGTAGCCATCGTGATGGCCGTGGTGGTGATGTCCTACCGGCAGACAGTCCACGCGTATCCCTCCGGGGGTGGGGATTACGAGGTCGCTACAGTGAACGTGGGCCCTTCGGCTGGGCTGGTGGTGGCGAGTGCTCTGCTTGTCGACTACGTGATGACGGTGTCGGTGTCGGTGTCATCAGGAGTTCAAAACGCAAAAGCGATGATCCCGTGGTTCGCTGGCCGAGAGGGGATCATCGCTGCGGTCATCATTTTAACGTTGATGGCCATCAACCTCCGCGGGGTGAGGGAATCGGGCACCATGTTTGCCCTACCGACATACGGCTTCATGCTCGGAATAATGGGCATGACGCTGTGGGGGCTCTTCCGCATTTTCGTACGCGGAGAACACCTGGCTGCCCCGACCGCAGACCTGGAGGTCGTTGGGGACCCGTCCTTCGAACCCTTTATAGGTTTTGCGATGGTTGCGCTATTGGCCAGGGCCTTCTCGTCTGGCTGCGCAGCCCTGACTGGTGTGGAGGCGATCAGTAACGGGGTGCCAGCGCTGCGAGAGCCGAAGAGCAAGAACGCCGCTACGACTCTGGCGCTGCTTGGGGGAATCGCGATCGCGATGCTCGGTGGAATCATTCTCATGTCGAACCTTACGGGTCTGAAACTGACTGATCCCACCGGTCACTCGTACTTCACCAGAAACGGGATCCCGGTTGAAGACTCCCACGACACGACGATCGGCCAACTCTCCCTAACAATTTTCGACACATTCCCACCGGGTTTCTTCTTCGTGGTGACCATGACCATGGTCATCTTGTTCCTGGCAGCGAACACAGCTTTCAACGGGTTCCCGGTTTTGGCGTCCATCCTCGCCAGGGACGGTTACCTGCCACGCGCCCTCTACACCAGGGGGGACCGTCTGGCTTACAGCAACGGCATCATCTTGTTGGCCATGGCTGCTGCCGGATTAGTGCTGGTATTTCGCGCGAACGTGACTGCCTTGATTCAGTTGTACGTGGTTGGGGTGTTCGTGTCGTTCACGGTTAGCCAGTTCGGCATGCTGCGCCACTGGAACCGTCACCTTCGTACCGAAACCGACCCCACGGCTAGGGCTAGGATGCGACGCTCGCGAGCTATCAATGCGATTGGGTTGACCCTGACAGGCACTGTGCTGGTTGTCGTACTCGCGTCGAAGTTCATATATGGCGCTTACTTGGCGATCATTGCGATGGCTCTGCTGTTCGTCCTCATGCGCAGCATTCGCGCTCATTACGACAAGGTTGCCCGGGAAACAGCACTGGAAGTCACCCAAGTAAGAACCCTGCCGAGCCGAGTTCGGGCGGTCATCTTGGTGAATGATTTGAACAAACCTGCGTTGCGGGCCATCAACTTTGCCCGAGCCTCACGACCCAACACGATTGAAGCGGTCACGGTTGCGGCTGACGACGATCACGTTCAGCGAATCCGGAAAGAGTGGGAGGCACAAGATATGCCGTTGCCGCTGAAGGTGATCGCCTCCCCATATCGGGAGGTAGTTAGCCCGTTCTTGAACTACGTGAAAGGACTCCGGTCGGGGAACCCGCGCGACGTGGTGTGCGTCTATATTCCGGAGTACGTGGTGGGGCACTGGTGGGAACGGTTGCTGCACAACCAGACCGGCTTCGTGATCAAGGCTAGATTGCAGTTCATGTCTGGGGTGATGGTCACGTCTGTGCCCTACCAGTTGGCGTCGAGCGCGCACGCTTTGGCGCGGGTCAACAAGAGGACGCAGGCTGCCTGGCGACGTCCAGGCACCGGATCGGTGCACCGTGGAACCCATATCGAACCGTGAATTGCTGACCTTGGCGGTGGGGGACGTCGTGGGTCCCGTCGAGGTTGGTATCGTCGCTCACGGCGGCCATTGGATAGCGCGTCACCACGGTCTGGTCTTGTTCGTGCGACATGCACTTTCAGGAGAAGTCGTCACAGTTCGCATCACTAGTGTTACAAGTCGCTTCGCCCGTGCTGACGTAGTCGAAGTGCTGCGACCTTCGCTGCATCGTGTCCTTCCACCCTGCCCGGTTGCGGGGCGTTGTGGTGGTTGTGATTTTCAACACGTGGATATCGTTCACACCAGGGAGTTGAAACGGCAGGTGGTGGCAGAACACCTAGCCAAGGCGGGAGTGGAGTTCGTTGGGGAGGTCGAACGACTTGATCCGGATGCGTTCGGCTGGCGAACCCGTATGCGTTATCACGCAACCGAACAGGGTG
>CAYMMF010000091.1:0-1914 GCA_964391475.1 uncultured Propionibacteriaceae bacterium
TTCACCTCGCATGGCCTGGCCGAGCTGAACGCCGGACGCGCCGCCGCGCAAGAGGTCACCGCCGTGGTGAAGACCACTGTGCTTGCAAGCCCAGATGGCAAGCTCGTGAACAAGGTCGAGGCAAAGATCAACGGCACGCCTGGCAACGCTGAAGGTTCGACCAACTGGGGCGACTTGGTCCTGACCAAGAAGTCGGAGGGCACCGAGACCAAGCTGACCGGCGCCGTGTTCGACGTCTACGACGCAGACAAGACCACCAAGATCGGCACCCTCACCGACAAGGGTGACGGCACCTACACCGCGAACATCTTCGTTGGCAACGACGACGTCACCAGCCGCGATGTGTGGTTGAAGGAAGTCACCGCCCCGTCCGGCCACGTCCTGCCCGCCGACCCGTGGTTCGGCAAGTACACCATCAAGGCTGACAAGACGACCTCGACCGAAGTCACGGTCGAAAACCACAAGCCCACCGGCCCCACGCTGCCGCAGACCGGTTCCACCGGTTCGCTGATGCTCGTGCTGGTTGGCCTCGGTCTGGTTGGCGCCTCCGGTGCCTTGTTCGCAGCCCGTCGGTTCCGCACCAGCCACTGAGGTTGATGCCGCCCGACACGGGTAACCGCTAACGTTTGGGGGCGGGGAAGGAACACCTTCCCCGCCCCCAAACTACGCATGCAGGAAGGACCCCCCGCGTGGCCACAACCACCGCACCCCAACCGTCCACCCGCCCCCGCAGGGCGCAACGACGCTGGCGGATGCCCTGGGCAACCGCAGGCATAGGCCTCATCGCACTGATCGGTGTGCTCATCACCCTCTACCCGACAACAGCAAGTTGGCTGTCGCAATACAACCAATCCAAAGCCATCGGCGTCGTCGACCACATCGTCGACCAAGGGCCACCGTCCCGCCTCGAAAAAGAACTGGCACGAGCCCACGCCTACAACGCGGCACTGGTCGGCGGCGCATTACTCTCACCTGCCAGCAACGTGCCAACCAGCGAAGGCGCCGCGTCCGGCGACATGAACTACTACGACCTGCTCAACGCCACCGACGACGGCATCATGGGACGCCTCCGGATTCCCGCCATCACAGTCGATCTGCCCATCTACCACGGCACGTCCGACGAAACCCTCGCCAAAGGCGTCGGCCACCTTGAGGGCACCTCCCTGCCGGTCGGCGGCGAATCCCAACACTCGGTGCTGACAGCCCACCGCGGCCTACCATCAGCCACCTTGTTCAACGACCTCCACAAACTCGAAAAAGGCGACCGGTTCACCGTCGAAGTGTTCGGCGACGTGCTCACCTACGAGGTGATCGAAACCCAAACCGTCCTACCCGACGAAACCCAATCCCTGTTCCCCCGCTACGACGAAGACCTCGTAACTCTGGTCACTTGCACCCCGCTCGGCATCAACACCCACCGCTACCTGGTCACCGGCAAACGAGTCACCCCCACCCCAATCGAAGACCTAAACAAGGCAGGCGCAACCCCCGAAATCCCCGGGTTCCCCTGGTGGACCCTCGGGTTAGGTGCCGCGCTCGTCAGCTACGGCGTCCTCATCGGCATAAGCGGACGCGCACACGCCCGCAACCCCCGCCCGGTGAGAGAACGCCCGTAACATCGGCACCGCCCAACAACAGCTAGGCTTGGCCCCGCCCAGCAACAGCGCACAGAACGGCCACCATGCTCCAACTGGAACAAAACGTCCCCCTCGGCATCATCATCGTCGCGGTGGCGTCCCTGCTGTTCGCCACAGGAGCAACCATCCAACACCTGGCCGTCGGCACCAAGATCGACACCGAAGCCGAAAACTCTTCGATGAACCTGCGCCAACTGCTTCACCTGCTGGCGACCCCCAAGTGGCTGCTCGGGCTCACCCTGATAGCCATCGGCGCGCTCTCACACATCTACGCGCT
>CAYMMF010000091.1:1924-8086 GCA_964391475.1 uncultured Propionibacteriaceae bacterium
ATGATCGCACCAGTCACCGTCGTCCAACCGGTCGGCATCCTCGCCGTCCCCTGGTCGGTGCTCATGGCCGCCAAAATCCACAAACACAAGGTCAGCCAACCCATGTGGCTCGCCGTCGCCATGACCATCGCCGGCATCGTCGGCTTCACCTTCTTCTCAGCCAGCACAGCAGCCCCCGACACCTACGTAGAACCCAAGCAAGTCATCATCGGCAGCCTCATCGTCTACGCCATCGGCTTCAGCTTCGGCACCATCGGGCTCAAAGGCAGAAACGCCCAACTCAGATCGCTGATGTGGGCGACCGGCGGCTCGTTCCTGTACGGGCTGTCATCAGCGCTCATCAAAAGTGTCACCGTCATGCTCGCTGACGCCCACGTCCTCACCCGCCCCCTGTTCTGGGTGATCGTGCCCCTCCTGCTCGGCTGCTACGCCTTCGGCGGCATCATGATCCAACAAGGCTACGCCACCGGCCCCGCCGAAATCGTCGTGGCGTCCATGACCACCACCGACCCCGTCGTCGGGGTTTCATTCGGCCTGATCCTGCTCGGCGAAGGCGTCCTCATCACCGGCCCGCATGCCCTCGGCATGGCTGTCGGCGCCGTTGTAGCCGTCTGGGGGGTCGTCGTCCTCAGCAAACACCACCCGGACGCCGTCGCCCGCCGCACCCAGCAGGCGGCCCTCACCGGAAACTGACGTGCCCACGCCCAACCCAGGTGAACCGCTGCACGTCGCCTTCTTCACCGACGACTTCTACCCCTCATCAGGCGGCGTCGCCCGGTCTATCCAACTCCAAATCCGCGCGCTCACCGCACTGGGCCACCGCGTCACCTTGTTCGCGCCCACCACCAGCCTGGAACCCACCGACGACTGCGAAGTGGTGCCCGTGCCCACCCTGCGGCTACCCGGAACCCCTAGCCACACCAACACCCTCGACTTCTTCCCACCCCGAGCCAAAGAACTCGCCCAATCCGGACCATTCGACGTAGTGCACTCCCACAACGAACGAGGCGGCCTGGCACTCGCCGCCCAAATCGCCCGCACCACCGGCGCCGCCCACGTGCACACGTTTCACTCCAACTACGCCGGAACCCACACCAGCGTTCCCGTGCTCGCCGCCATCAACTCGTTCACCTTCCTCACCCTCGGCCCCGCCATCCTCGGCGCACTGGCACGAGACAACGAGCGCATAAAAACCCGAAGCCCCCGCCCGGAACTCGTCGACGAACCATCCCGGCTCGCCCGGCTCGACTGGCGCAACCTGGCCCGATTCGCCCGCCACCTCGACGCGTTCACCTCACCAGCACGCTTCGTCGTCGAATCCATCGTGGACGCCTCCCGCGGCGACCTGGCCGACCGCGCTTATGTCGTCACCACCGGAGTAGACGAAGCGTTCCTCAAAGCCAGCCGACAGCGTCCAACGGGGGAGAGTCCGTTCCGGTTCACCAGTTGCAGCCGACTCGGCCCAGAAAAGCGAGTAGACGTGCTGATCCGGGCGTTCGCCGGGCTACCCGACTCGACCGAACTCGTCGTTCTAGGCGCTGGCCCACTCGAGGCCACCCTGCGCTCACTAGCCGACCAGTTGGCGCCCGGACGCGTCCGGTTCACCGGCCACATTGGCGACCCGACCAGAGTCGCCCAACTCGTGGCCGACTCCGACGTCTTCGCGCTCGCGTCCCACCGCTTCGACACCCAAGGCATCGTGCTCGCAGAAGCCGCAGCCGCAGGCGTCCCGATCCTGTACTGCGACGACCGGCTAGACGTCGGTGTGACGCAAGAAAACGCACTCCTCACCAAACCCAGCGTCGCCGGCCTGGCGGCAGGAATGCAGACCCTGATGGGCGACCCCAGCCGCTTGGCGCGCATGGGTGAGGTATCACGAAAGGTGGGGGCAGCCCTGACCACCCAAGCGATGGCCGAGCGCTACCAGATGGTGTACGAAGCCGCCATCGAACGACGAAAGCTCACCCCTCGATAGCCAACGCCGAAATCTGCCAACCTCGATCCGTGGTGAGGATCAACGTGGCGGCGCCCCTAGGCAACGGCAAAAAAACCCAGCCCTCCGCAGACTCACCCGCAGACAACACGCCCCGCTCCAACTCCGGGGTTCGTGTGCCGGGCGTCGGGCTGACCGCCTGCTGGCCGTCGTGCGCAAACGACGTGAAGCCGTAGCTGACCTTGCCGGTGTCAGCAAAAACCCGAATCTTCAAGCTGACCCCGCCGTGCTCCCACACCGTTTCGCGGATCTCCCAACGGCCGGTCGCCGACGAGTCGTGCGGCATCTCAAACGGTAACCCAGGGCCCGCCGCTACCGTGGCATCGGGCGATGGGGACGCCACCGGGGTCGGCTCGGCCGGAGTGTTGAACCGCGCATACAACCCGCCCAACACGAAACCGAGCATCACCAAGCCGACCAGCGTCGCCCACAGCAACGCCCCCGGCGTCCGCTTCGGCTCGTACTGCCGAATGTCGGCCGGTGGGTTCGCAGGTGACTGCGGGAAGCCCGGAAAAGTCATGGGTTCAGCGTACTGCCAGCGCCTGTGGGCAACCGATTCGGCCCTGCAAACCTGTGGACAGTGACGCAAACAGCCACCCGACGCCTTCTGTGAGGGCATGGCACATCAAAAGCAACCCGTCCGCGTTTCGATCAAGTCCACCCCAGACCTGCTGGGCGTGATCCCAACCCTGCTCGGATTCCACCCAGAAGAGTCGCTGGTTCTGCTCGTGGTGGCAGACGGCATCTGCCAAGTCACCGCCCGAGCAGACCTGGTCGACGTCGCCTCACCGGGCGCCGCCGACTCACTCATCGGACGCCTGTGGTTCCAATTCCCGGGTGCCGACGCCATCGTCGTGGCCTACACCGACGACGCTGGCTTAGCCTGGGACGCGTTGGCTGCGGTCTCTGACGCGCTGCCAGCAGGCGCTGGCCTAGCGTGTCTGCAAGCCGCCACCGACCGCTACCACTGCGAACAAGGAGACGACGGCACCCCCTACGACACCGCAGTTGCCCGCAGGGCAGCCTCGGTCGTACCAGGCCGGACGATACTCGCCTCCCGGAAAGACATCACCGCCGAACTCAAACCAAGGCACAGCCGAACCCAAATGCGGAAGGCAGCGCGGGCGGCGGCGAAACTCAACCAGCTCGCCCTCACCGAGAGGGCGAGCCAGATCTTGGCGTCGCACGAGTTCGACGCCGAAGCGTCGGCGATCGTGGCGACGGCCTGCGCCGAACCCGGCTTCTGCGAGGGCATCGTATGGGCGATCTGCGCCGCCAACGCTGGCGACCTGGTGACCGACTGGAAAACGATCGCGAGCAGCGTCGAACCGAACCTGGCCGGGCCGACACTCGGCGTGCTGGCCGTAGCGAGCTGGGTAGCAGGAAACGGAGCGCTGGCCAACGTCTGCCTGCAACGCGCACTCACCCTGGGCTACTGGGATGCCTGGCTCGACCTGGTCGACCTGGCAATTTTGGGTGCGATGCACCCCCGAACCTGGGATGATCTGCGCGCCGCCTACCTAGAAGACGTAGGCTTCGGGCATGACCCGATTTGTGGTGTGCGGTGAAGCCCTAATCGACCTGATTCCAGATGGGGAAGGCACGACGCTAGCAAGCCCATGGCGGGCAGCGTCCGCCGGCGGCCCGATGACAACAGCCATCGCTTTAGCCAGGCTCGGCCACGACGTCTCGTTTCTTGGACGCCTCGGCGGCGACGCCTTCGGCCGCCAACTCTATGCCCACCTGGCCGCCAGCGGCGTCGGCCTCGATCTGGCGCGAGTCACCGACGAAGCAACGTCGCTGGCAGTCGTCAGCCTGGACGAGCAGGGCAAGGCGTCCTACACCTTCCACTTCGAAGGCACCGCCAACTTCGGTTGGCAGCCAGACGAACTGCCCACCCTGGGCGCCGACGACTGGCTGCACATCGCCTCGCTGGTGACCGTGATCCAACCAGGCGCGGCGACCCTGCTCGACTGGGTGGCCGCCGGCACCGGCCGCTGCTCGATCGATGTGAATGTTCGCCCCAGTGTCGAGCCCGACCCAGCACGCTACTGGGCGCTAGTCGAACCGTGGCTGGCCGCGGTCGGAGCTCGGGGTGGGCTGGTCAAGGGTTCGGACGAAGACTTCGAGTTCCTCGCCGAAGCCGGACGCCTGCCGTCCGACCCGGCCGAACTCGCCGCCACGCTGGCGGAACGCTACGGCGTCGCCTGGACGGTCGTCACCCTGGGCGCCGACGGCGTCTGGGCAGGTGGCCCCGACGAGAGCGCGCGGGTGCCATCCCCACCGATCGAACTGGTCGACACCATCGGGGCCGGCGACACTTTCATGGCCGGATTCCTCTCAGGCCTGATCGGCGACGGCGACACGATCACCGACGCGGCCCGCAAGGCGACAGCGGCTGCCGCGATCGTGTGCGGCAGGGTGGGCGCCAACCCGCCGACCCGAACCGAGCTGGACGAGGCGATGCGTTAGACTGCCGCGAGTGACCACTCAACGCCCTACATACGATGCTGCCGCCGCGCAGGAACGCTGGCAGCGATTTTGGGCATCCGAGCGCACCTTCGCAGCCCGCGATGACGACTCCGGGGAACGCCGCTACATGCTCGACATGTTCCCCTACCCGTCGGGCGACCTCCACATGGGGCATGCAGAGGCGTTCGTGATGGGCGATGTCATCGCCCGTTACTGGATGCTTCGCGGCCACGACGTGCTTCACCCAATCGGCTGGGACAGCTTCGGGCTGCCCGCAGAGAACGCCGCGATCCAACGCAACGCCCACCCCGCCGAATGGACGTACACCAACATCGACACCCAAGCCAACTCGTTCAAACGGTACGGGCTGAGCCTCGACTGGAGCACCCAGCTTCACACCTCCGACCCCGAGTACTACCACTGGACGCAGTGGCTGTTCCTGCAGTTGTTCAACCGCGGACTGGCCTACCGCAAGGCGTCCCCGGTCAACTGGTGCCCCGGCTGCCAGACGGTGTTGGCAAACGAGCAGGTCGTCCAAGGCGAGTGCGAACGCTGCCACTCTGTCGTCACCAAGCGAAACCTCACCCAGTGGTACTTCAAGATCACCGACTACGCCCAACGGCTGCTTGACGACATGGAGGCGCTGGAGGGCCGCTGGCCAGACCGCGTCCTTGCGATGCAACGCAACTGGATCGGCCGCTCCGAAGGGGCGCACGTCGACTTCGTGATCGAAGGACGCGCAGAGCCAGTGACGGTGTTCACCACCCGTCCCGACACCTTGTTCGGAGCCACCTTCATGGTGGTGGCACCAGACTCCGCGCTGGCCGCCGAAGTTGTTGGCGACGCCCAACGCGCCGAATTCGAGGCGTACCTAGAGAAAACCCGCCAGGCCACAGAGATCGAGCGCCAATCGACCGAACGAGAAAAAACCGGGGTGTTCCTGGGCGTCCACGCCCTCAACCCGGTCAACGGCGAACGGATCCCGGTTTGGGCTGCCGACTACGTGCTCAGCGACTACGGCACCGGCGCCATCATGGCGGTCCCGGCGCACGACCAGCGCGACCTGGAGTTCGCCACCAAGTTCGGGCTGAACGTGCGACCCATCCTCGACACCGGCGAACCCGACCCGCGCAGCTCAGGCATCGCGACGGTCGGCGACGGCACATACATCAACTCCGGCATCCTCAACGGGATCGTCGGAACCAAGGCTGGCGTGAGCCGGATCACCGCCCAACTCGAGGCGGACGGCACCGGCACCGGCTCTGTCATCTTCCGGTTGCGCGACTGGCTGCTCAGCCGACAGCGGTTCTGGGGCTGCCCGATCCCGATCGTCCACTGCGAAAGCTGCGGCGAGGTTCCGGTGCCCGAAGACCAGTTGCCGGTCGTTCTGCCAGACCTGCGCGGCAGCGCGCTTCAGCCCAAGGGCACCTCGCCGCTGGCGAGCGAAGCAGCGTCCGAATGGCGCAACGTGACCTGCCCAGCCTGTGGCGGGCCCGCCCAGCGTGACGCCGACACCATGGACACTTTCGTCGACAGCTCGTGGTACTTCTTCCGGTACTGCTCGCCTAACGACGACACCCAGGCCTTCGACGTCGAGAAGGTGCGTTCCTGGATGCCGGTCGACCAGTACGTCGGCGGAGTCGAGCACGCGATCCTCCACCTGCTGTACAGCCGGTTCTTCACCAAGGTGCTGTACG
>CAYMMF010000092.1:0-8007 GCA_964391475.1 uncultured Propionibacteriaceae bacterium
TCGGTGGAGGTGTCGACGAATATCCTTTGAACCCGGGGGTGGGCGCCGCCCGGCGCCCACCCCCGATCTCCCACTAGAAGGGCGCTGGCATGCTCATCGCACACGACTTGGGAACATCTGGGAACAAGGCGTCCCTCCACGACGAACGCGGACGCCTGCTCGCTGAGGCGACGGTCGGCTACCAGACCCACTACGCCGCAGACACGACCAGCGAGCAGAACCCCAACGACTGGTGGAGCGCCGTAGTCTCCGCCACCAAAGAACTTCTCGGAAAGACGCAAATCCCACCCGCCAGCGTCGCGGGCATCTGCGTCTCCGGCCAGATGATGGGCCTGGTTTGCCTGGATGCCGCAGGCGTCCCCGTCCGTCCCGCGATGATCTGGTCTGACCAGCGGGCCACCGAGCAGGCCGCCGCGCTTGCGTCGGCGGTGCCGGATGCGTTCGCCATCACCGGCCACCGGGTGGCCCCCACCTACACGCTGCCCAAGCTGATGTGGGTGCGCGACCACGACCCGCGAGCCTTCGAGGCCACGCGTGCGGTGTGCGTCGCGAAAGACTACGTAAACCTCAAACTCACCGGCCGTCTGGTCACCGACCACTCGGACGCCTCGTCAACCGACGCCTACGACCTAGCCGCCGGGCGGTGGTCTGCGACGATGCTCGACGCCGCCGGTGTCGATGCTGCCCTTTGGCCAGAAATCGTCGATTCGACTCACGTGATCGGGCCGTTGACCGCCCAGGCGGCGTCCGAACTGGGGCTCACTACCTCGACTCTGGTGGTCGCCGGTGGTGGGGACGGCCCAATCGCAAACGTCGGCGCCGCCTGCGTCAACCCGGACGCCCCGGGTTACGTCAGCTTGGGCACGTCAGCCTGGTACAGCCGGACTCTGGACGCCCCGCGTCACGACCCGCAGCGGCGTTCGTTCACCTTCCGGCATGTGGTGCCGGGGTTGTTCGCGCCGTGCGCCACGTCGCAGTCCGGTGCCGGGTCGGTCCAGTGGTTCGCAGAGACGCTGGGGCGCGAGGACGCTGTCGGTGAACTGCTCGACCGGGCGTCCGGCGCGGTAGCAGCAGACGATGATCTCTACTTCCTGCCGTACCTAATCGGTGAACGGACCCCCTGGTGGGACGCCGCGGCGTCCGGTGTGTTCGTGGGCCTTCGGAAGCATCACGGGGGCGCGAATCTGATGCGCGCCGTCATGGAGGGCGTCGGGTTCAACCTTGGGTTGTGCGTGGATTCGATCGAATTGGGGAACGCACCCGAGTCGATAACTGTGATCGGTGGCGGTGCGGGCAACGACACTTGGTTGCAGGTGCTGGCGGACGCCTGGGGCACCCGGGTGGTTCGACGTTCGGTCACCTCGCAGGCGAACAGCTTGGGAGCCGCCGTGACTGGGCTAGTCGGGCTGGGGCTGGCCGACTTCTCGCTAGCGGAGGAGTTGTCAGCGGTCACCGCCGAGTTCGTGCCGGGGCCCGAGGCGGAACGTCGTCGCGTTCAGGCCCGGCGGTTCGTTGCCGCTTACCATTCGTTGGCGGGCTGGTTTGCCGATGCCGATGGAGGGCGGGCGTCATGACGACCATCTATGATGTGGCGGCTCGGGCTGGAGTCTCTCCGGCTACCGTGTCGCGGGTTTTCAATGGGGCTCGGGTCACCCCAGCCAAGGCTGAGGCGGTGCGCAAGGCCGCACTCGACCTCGGATTCGTGCCGAACCGGAGCGCACGCCAGTTACGCACTCAACGCTCGACTCTGATCGCGATGATGATCCCCGATGTCGAGAACCCGTTCTACACCGCCATGACTCGCGCTGTTGAGGACGTGATGCGGGGCGCGGGCTATTCCACCATGTTGTGCAACACCGATGGCGACGCCGTGCGCGAGCAGGAGTATCTGCAAGCTGCCGCGGGGGAGGCCGTTGCGGGGGTCATCATCGCGCCAGCGTCCACCGACTCCGACCTTGGGGTGGTGGTTGACCGTAATGTGCCGGTTGTTTGCGTCGATCGGGGAGCCCCGTCCTTCGACCTCGACACTGTCGTTTTCGACAACGTGGCCAGCGCGCGCGAGGCCACCTTGTTGCTGTTCGACGCTGGGTACACCCGCGTGGCCTGCATCTCTGGCCCGGAGCACGTCGAGACTGCGGACGCGCGCGCCCAAGGTTGGGCGCTGGGTGTCTCGGATCGACTGGGCGTGGAGCCTGCTGCCGAGTTGGTTCAGCGGGTGCCGTACTCGATCGCGGGTGGTGAGTCTGCGATGACGGCGCTGTTGGATCTGCCCGAGCCGCCGGACGCCGTCCTTGCTTGCAACAACAAGTTGTCGGTGGGTGCGCTGCGGGTGCTTGTTCTGCGGAACCTCGTGCCGCCGGTGGTGGGGTTGGCCTCGTTGGGCGATCTGCCTTTGGTTACCTGGACGCCGCGGGACGTAATCGTTACCCACCTGCCTGCCCGCGAAATGGGGACGAAGGCGGCGACGATGCTGCTGGAGCGGATCGAGGGAATTGATGAGGGTGGACGCCACGTCGTCCTCCCGGTTGAGGTGACCGACGATCAGGCTGGCCTGCAGACTTTCGCTTTGAGGGACGGCTCAGGGTCTTGACTGTGAAATCGATTTCTGTAATGCTTTGAGAGACTTCCCGTCGGTGCCGCCGGAGGGCCGACACACTGTCTGCAACGCAACTAAGGAGTTGTAATGAGCACATACGCATGGCCCGAGATCAACGTTCGTCCAACAGCTGAGCCCAAGACCCTGTACATCGTCGCGAACGGCGACCTGCGGCTCACCACGAACGTAAAGACGTGGGAAAAGCAGCAAGAGGTCGAGGCCCAGTTCGCCGCCGCCGCGGCTGAGCAGGGCTGGGCGACCAAGCGGGCTCACGGCGTCAACCCAGAGACCGGCCACGGGTTCATCGACTCCCAAAAATACGGCATGGAGGTCTTCCGCAACGTGCCGCGCGAAGCCCCGCTGGTCATCGTCGAAGCGGTTTGGCAGTACAGCCACCACCTGCTGCACGGCCTGCGCGACCACCAAGGCCCAATCCTGGCGGTGGCAAACTTCGCCGGCGACTTCCCCGGTCTGGTGGGCTTGCTGAACCTCACCGGTTCGCTGACCAAGGCTGGAATCAAGTACTCCTCGGTTTGGAGCCGCGAGTTCACCGATGACTGGTTCAAGGCGAAGCTTGCCGAGTGGCTCGAAACGGGCGACATCGTCCACGACACCTCACACGTGCGCGACCTGCCCGCACTTCCCGAATCCGACGAGAAGAATCTCGGCCAGGCGCTCGCCGCCCAACTCGCAGAAGAGAAGTCGATCATGGCCGTCTTCGACGAAGGCTGCATGGGCATGTACAACGCGATCCTCGAAGACGAATTCATCAACCCGGCCGGCATTTACAAGGAGCGGTTGTCCCAATCCGCGCTGGTCGCCGAGATGAATCAGGTCTCTGACGCCGACGCCGCCGCCGTCCGCAAGTGGCTCGACGATGCGGGCATGACCTTCCACGTCAACAACGATGGCGACTGGAAAGAGAACCTGACCGACGAGCAGCTTCACAGCCAGTTCAAGATGTACATCGCAGCTCTTCGCATCAGCGACGACTTCGGGGCCGACACCGTCGGAATCCAGTACCAGCAGGGTCTGAAAGACATGGTTCCCGCGTCCGACCTCATCGAAGGCCTGCTGAACGACCCGAACCGTCCGCCGGTCACCTCCCGCGACGGCTCGCGCGTCCTGTACGAAGGCAAGGCGCTGCCGCACTTCAACGAAGTTGACGAGTGCGTGGGCGTGGACGCCCTAGTCACCAACCGGGTGTGGACGGCGATGGGCCTCGATCCCTCGACCACCCTGCACGACGTGCGTTGGGGCGGCGAATGGGAAGACGACTTCGTGTGGGTGCTGGAGATCTCCGGTTCGGTTCCCGCGTCCCACCTCGGTGGCTACCAGAACGCGCACAGCTACCGCCAGTCGTACTACTTCTTCCCGCTCGGCGGCGGCACCCTGCAAGGCACATCGAAGCCCGGCGAGATCGTGTGGTCGCGCGTCTTCTTGATGGACAACAAACTCCACGTCGATTTGGGGCGCGGCACCTGCATTGAGATGCCCGAAGAAGAGGTGCAGCGTCGCCTAGACGCCACCAACCCCGAGTGGCCGATCATGAACGCGATCCTGCATGGTGTGACCCGCGACCAGATGATGGCTCGCCACAAGTCCAACCACCTCAACGTCGTCTACGCCCCCGACGCCGAGACCGCCGACAAGGCACTCGTCGCCAAGGCTGCGATGTTCGAGGCGATGGGTTACGAAGTTCACCTCGCAGGAGACGTGAACATCTGATCTGAGGTAAGTAGAAAACCCAGGCCGCCGCCGATTAGTTCGGCGGCGGCCTGGGTTAATCTCAGAACTGATGGCGTGGTGGTTTCTCATTCGGAGCGTGCTCCTAAGATCGCGGGGGAGAGCGTCGTCAATCGATCTGGTCGGAAGGAGGGCACAGTGAGTCAGGCCGCAATAACCGTGACCGGAACCGGGGTCGTTGCTGGGTGCGCGTTCGCGCCCGCGTCCTGGAAACCGTCCCGGACGCTTCCGCCCATGGGCGGCCGGGTCGTCCCCGTCGAAGACCGTGAAATCGAGACGAGGCGACTGCGGGCAGCGACGGCGGTCGTCGCAGAGCGGTACACCACCCGGGCATCCATTGCGAGCGGCGCCGCAGCCGACGTGCTTGAGACCTCGGCGTCCCTGGTCAAAGACCGGGCGTGGATCAGGGTGGCGATCCAGATGATCGAAAGCGGATCACCCGCAGAGCATGCAGTCGCAGGTGCCATCGCGCAGTTCGTCGAAATGCTGCGCGGGGTAGGCGGACGCATCGCGGAGCGGGCGACCGACCTGCGAGACATCCGTGACCGCGTGGTGGCAGAGCTGCAGGGCGAAGCAGAGCCGGGCATTCCGACTCCAAAGATGCCGGTGATTCTGCTCGCAGACGATCTCGCTCCCGCGGACGCCGCCAGCCTCGACCCGTCCCGCGTGCTGGCACTGTGCACGAGGCGCGGTGGCCCGACTAGTCACTTCGCGATCGTCGCCCGCGAACTCGGGATCCCGTGTGTGGTCGGGGTGGCCGAACTACGGAGTATCCGCAGCGGCGTAGAGGTGCTGGTCAACGGCGCCGATGGCACGATTAAGGCAGGCGTCCCGCCCGTGGACGCCGGGGTGCTGGTCGCAGCCGACTCCGTCCGGCGAGACGCGATTCGGGTTTGGCGGGGGCCGGGTCGGACCCGCGACGGGGTCGAGGTGGAGTTGCTGGCGAACGTCCAGGACGCAGCCAGCGCCCGCCACGCAGCCGAAGGCGAAGCCCGAGGAATCGGGCTTTTCCGAACCGAATTGTGCTTCTTGTCGGCTAAATCCGAACCGTCGGTGGACGAGCAGGCGCGCGTCTACCGCGAGGTTATCGGCGCTTTCCCGGAATCCAAAGTGGTTGTGCGCACCTTCGATGCGGGCTCTGACAAGGTGGTTCCCTTCATAAGGCACGTCGAAGAAGAAAACCCGGCACTGGGGGTGAGGGGCATCCGGTTGGAGGCCACCTACCCGGGGTTGGTGAAACGTCAACTCGACGCGATCGCCGCCGCAGCAGATCAGGCTGGCGCCGACCGGCCGTGGGTGATGGCGCCGATGGTGGCTACCGTGGAAGAAGCCACCTCGTTCGCGGCCAAATGCCGAGACCGGGGGCTCTCTCCCGGCATCATGGTCGAGGTTCCGTCGGTCGTGCTCATGGTCGAAGAATTCTTGGCGGAAGTCGACTTCCTTTCGATTGGAACCAACGACCTCGCCCAGTACACGATGGCCGCCGACCGGTCGTCTGGGGTGCTCACAATGCTGACCACGCCGTGGCAGCCCGCAGTGCTTCGGATGGTGCAATGGGTGGCGGACGCCGGCCAGCGCTTCGGAAAACCAGTCGGAGTGTGTGGCGAAGCCGCCGCGGATCCGCTGCTGTCATGCGTCCTTCTCGGGATGGGAGTTACATCGTTGTCGATGACATCGAACGCGATCCCGGCGGTCGGCGTCCAACTGTCTCAGGTGACGCTAGCCCAGTGCCAAGACGCGGCGAAGGCGGTCGCGGCGTCCAAGACCGCCGCGGAAGCCCAGGCTGCCGCGGTGCGGATACTGACGGAATAGGTTTTACCCCAAGCGCGTTAGGGTAGTTGACATAACAACTACCGACGAGAGGCGTCATGCAGATCGGCATATTTTCGGTGAGTGACATCACTGCCGACCCGACAACCGGCAACACCCCGAGCGAGCAAGAGCGCATCAAGGCTGTCATCGAGATCGCCAAGAAAGCCGAGGACGTCGGGTTGGACGTCTTCGCACTCGGAGAGCACCACAATCCGCCGTTCTTCTCGAGTTCGCCCACCACAACCCTGGCCTACATCGCCGCACAGACGGAACGCCTCGTCCTCTCAACGGCGACGACGCTGATCACCACGAATGATCCGGTGAAAATCGCCGAAGACTACGCGATGCTGCAACACCTCTCCGGCGGTCGCGTCGACTTGATGCTCGGACGCGGAAACACCGGCCCGGTGTACCCGTGGTTCGGCCAAGACATTCGCAACGGACTCAACCTCGCCGTCGAAAACTACGCGCTGCTGCATCGGCTATGGCGCGAACCGATCGTCGACTGGAAAGGCCACTACCGCACCCCATTGCAAGGTTTCACCTCGACGCCGAGGCCGCTGGACGGCGTCCCCCCATTCGTTTGGCACGGATCAATCCGCACACCCGAAATCGCCGAACAAGCCGCCTACTACGGCGACGGCTTCTTCCACAACAACATCTTCTGGCACATGGCTCACACCAAGCGCATGGTCAACCTCTACCGCCAGCGCTACCAGCACTATGGCCACGGCCCAGCCGACACCGCCATCGTCGGGCTGGGCGGGCAATTCTTTATGCGGCGCAACTCCCAAGACGCGGTTGCCGAATTCCGGCCCTACTTCGACAACGCCCCGGTCTACGGCCACGGGCCGTCGCTCGAGGAATACACATCGACAACGCCACTGACCGTCGGATCGCCCCAACAAGTGCTGGAGCGCACCCTGTCGTTCCGCGATGAGATCGGTGACTACCAGCGGCAGTTATTCCTGGTGGATCACGCCGGGTTGCCACTGAAAACGGTTCTAGAGCAACTCGATCTGCTCGGCGAAATCCTGCCCGACCTGCGTGCCGGGTTCGCCGAGGGGCGTCCCGCTCACATTCCGGACGCCCCAACACACGCCTCGCTGCGGGCGATTGCCCCAGCGTTGAGCGAGAGCATGTCGACCGCAGTGGACGACGTAACCGGCCGTTCACCATACTCGGAGGTGGCATTGTGAAAATCCTGGTTGTTTCGGCGGGGCTTGGTTCCCCCTCGGCGACGCAGTTACTCGGCGATCGACTGGCCGCGTCCACTAGGAGGGTGCTCGAGGCGTCCGGCGAACCTGTTGAACCGGTCGAAATCGAGCACATCGAACTACGCGACATCGCATCCGACCTCGTCAACCTGATGTTGACGCGCGTGCCGAGCCAACGATTGGTGGACGCGATGACCCAGGTTGCGTCCGCAACCGGGGTCATCGCGGTGACACCAGTGATGAACTCGTCGTACTCGGGGTTGTTTAAAATGTTCTTCGACGCGCTCGACACGGGGGTGCTGAAGGGGCGCCCGGTGCTACTCGCCGCCACCGGAGGCACCGCACGGCATTCGCTCGTTATCGAAAACGTGATGCTGCCGCTGTTCTTCTACCTCAAAGCCACGCCGAGCCCGGTAGGCGTTTTTGCAGCAACCGAAGACTGGGGAACCTCCGTCACCGAAGAAGGCGTTCACCCCGGCTTGTCACAACGCATCGAGGCGGCGGCGGACGCCTTCGCCGACCTGCTTATGCGACGCCCAGGAACAAAACATGTGGACGAGTTCTCGTCCATGGCCGATTTTGAGACCCTGTTGAACGGGCTGGGGTAGACCCTCGTTCTGTTTTAGGCGCTTCCCT
>CAYMMF010000093.1:0-7968 GCA_964391475.1 uncultured Propionibacteriaceae bacterium
ACCGTCCAAACGTGAACTCCCAAGCCCAAGTCGTGGCATTCGTCCACGACGCGGCGTTCCCGGACGGCCCAAACCGCCGGGTGGAACGCCTGCGTCCCGAGCGCGGCGGCGTACTTCCACGGCTCGAACATCAGGTCGTTGGAGAGTAACCCCATCGGCATCGAGACCCCGTTTCGTCGCATGCTGTGCAACGACTCGTGGTTGAAAGTCGAAAGCCAGACCCGATCGGCGACTCCGAACTCGTCGATCAGCGCCAGGACCTTCTCTTCCAGTCCGGGGTAGGCGACCTCGGTGTTTTTGAGTTCGACATTGATGGTGCATCCGCTGTCGGCGACGCTGTCGAAAACTTCAGCAAGCAGGGGGATTCGTTCGCCGCGGAACTTCCGCCAGCGTTTGGCAGCGTTCAGTCGCTTCAGTTGCGCTAGCGAATGCTGGCTAACCCAACCGGAGCCGTCCGTCGTCCGGTTGAGTTTTTCGTCGTGGATCACCACCAGATGGCCGTCCGAGGAGAGTTGGACGTCCAATTCGATGCCATGGGCTCCCTGCTCGACGGCCAGCGCGAACGCGGCCACGGTGTTTTCCGGGGCGTATGCGCTTGCCCCCCGATGCGCCCAAACCAGTGTCATGGGTGAAGTGTTGCAGTGCCGCGAAGCGGCCGTCCATGACGGTAGGTTTTTACGAGTGAGGAACCATACAGACATCGACAAGATCGCAGACGAGCACACCCTGGCGCTGGCAAGGCTCAGCCCGATGACCGCCACCTATCTGGGAATTGCGGGGCACGACCACGAACTCGACTCGCTCTCCCCCGACCAGCACGACCAAGTCGCAGCCCTGAACCGGGCAACGCTTTCCAAGCTGGACGCCAGCGGGCCTGCTGACGACATCGATCAGGTGACTGTCGCCGCCATGAAAGACCGCCTCGGGCTTGAGCTTGAGTTGTACGAGGCGGACGAGCACCTTGCCGACCTGAATGTGATTGCCTCACCGCTTCAAGCCGTCCGGGATGTTTTCGATCTGATGCCGCAAGCCACGTCGGACGACTGGCAGACGATTGCTTCCCGCATGTCGAAGGTTCCAGTCGCCATTGATGGGTATTTGGCGTGTCTGCGCGAGGGCGCTGTGAAGCGCTTCGTCCCGGCAGTTCGCCAGGTTGAACGCGGCATTGCGCAGGCGCGTCAACTGGCTGACCCCGAAGGCTCGTTTTTCGTCAAGATGGTGACGGCTGCGCGTCCGGACGACTCCGCTCCGGCTGGGCCGCTAGCTGCGGAGTTGGAACGCGCTGCGGCCGACGCCGCGACGTCCTACGGTCGGCTCGCGGACGCACTGCGCGACGAGATCGCACCACACGCCCCGCAGGAGGACGCCGTTGGACGCGAGCGGTACGCCCGGTTCTCACGCTACTTCCTGGGAGCGACCGTCGATCTCGACGAGACCTACCAGTGGGGTATCGAAGAACTCGCCAGGATCACCGACGAGCAGCGGCAGCTTGCTGCGCAGATCGCTGGCCCGGGTGCCACCGAAGCCGACGCCATTGCGGTCTTGAACGCCGACTCGTCACGCCAACTGAACGGCACCGACGCACTACGAGAGTGGATGCAGGTCACTGCTGACGACGCGATCGCGCGGCTGGACGGCGTCCACTTCGACATCCCCCAGCCGGTGAAAACGATTGAGTGCCGCATCGCCCCGACCCAAACCGGTGGCATCTACTACACCGGCCCGTCCGACGACTGGTCGCGTCCGGGGCGCATGTGGTGGAGCGTGCCTGCTGGCGTGGAGTGGTTCAACACTTGGAGCGAGAAGACCACCGTCTACCACGAGGGGGTTCCCGGGCATCATCTTCAGATTGGGCAGGCCGTCTTCAACGCTGCGGAGTTGAACATGTGGCGCCGCCTGGCGTGCTGGATGTCGGGCCACGGCGAGGGCTGGGCGCTGTACGCCGAGCGGCTGATGGAGGAGTTCGGCTTCATGGATGACCCCGGTGACCGATTTGGAATGCTGGACGCCCAACGGCTCCGCGCGACCCGCGTGGTGGTTGACCTGGGCGTCCACCTTGGTAAGCCTGCGTTCCCCGAGTTCGGGGCTGGGGCGTGGGATTCCGACAGCGCGTGGCGCATGTTGCGGGCGAACGTCGCGATGCAAGAGGACTTCCTGCGATTCGAGTTGGATCGCTACTTGGGGTGGCCTGGTCAGGCTCCCAGCTACAAGGTTGGGCAGCGGCTTTGGGAGCAGATCCGGGACGCCGCGCGTCTGGCTTGCCAATCCCGCGGCGAGGAGTTCAACCTCATGGAGTTCCACACCAGAGCGCTAAACCACGGGTCAATTCCGATGGATGTGTTGCACGCCGAGATGACTCGCTAACAGGTGACCTGCCTCACCGTCGTCTTCACAGGGATCGGGTGACGCTGCCCTCCGACGTGAACCACGCAACCGTCGGTCACCGTCAGTTGGCTGGCGTACGCGGCCAACGCGTTGGCGATCTTGTCGGGGTCGGCGGTGTAGGTCGATTGCTGGTCGTCGGGGGCGCTCACGATCTCGAAGAATGGGACGCCCAGCCTCGCCGCGGCCGCTCGGGTCGGCGCATGGAGGTGGACGTGATCGGGATGCCCGTATCCGCCGAACGAATCGTAGGTGACTAGGGCAGATGCCCCAAGAAAGCGCGCGTAGGCGACGATGTCGTCGGCCACCTCGACCTGTGGGGCGTTGGTGAGGGCGTCTCGTCCGACCCCGGGAGCCGGCCCGGCTACGGTCTCGGTTTCGTCCAGCCACCTCATGCCGGAATCCTGGTAGCGCCGTCCCGGACGTCCCGGCGCGCGGGCTGGCGGCTCGCCCAGGAAGGCGCGTCCGGTGACCCCCAACCGCTCGCAAGCCAGCGCCAACTCGCGCTCCCGATGGGCGGCAAGTTCGGGGGTTCCCCACAGCGGGCTCAGTGGCCCGGACACGACTTCGCCCTGCTCGCCCCTGGTCGCGGTGAGGACGTGGACCGCCACCCCCCGCGCGGAAAGTGCAATCACGAGCGCCCCGGTGGAAAGCGTCTCGTCGTCGGGGTGGGCGTGGACGATCACGACTGGCGAGAAATCCTCAAGCGCCAGTTGGGACGCCGCTGGCTTGTCAGTCATGCCCGAATAGGTCGCGGGTGTAGACCTTGTGGGCAACGTCGGCCAACTCGTCCGTGACGCGATTGCACACGATGATGTCGCTGCGCTTGGTGAACTCCGCGAGGTCGTGCACCACCTCGGAACCGAAGAATGTGTCTTCGGCCAGCAGCGGCTCGTACAGCAGGATAGGGACGCCCTTGGCTCGGATCCGTTCCATCACACCCTGGATGGAGGATGACCGGAAGTTGTCCGACCCGGCTTTCATCGCCAGCCGGTACACCCCGACCACGCCCGGGTCGTGGGAGAGGATGTCTTCTGCGATGAAGTTCTTGCGGATCTGGTTGGAGTCGACGATCGCTTGAATGAGCGTCTGGGGAACGTTGGCGTAGTTCGCCAGCAGTTGTTTGGTGTCTTTGGGCAGGCAGTACCCGCCGTATCCGAATGACGGATTGTTGTAGTGGTTGCCGATTCGGGGATCCAGCCCGACCCCTTGGACGATCTGGCGAGTGTCGAGGCCATGGTTGGCGGCGTAGGTGTCCAGTTCGTTGAAGTAGGCGACGCGCATCGCCAAGTAAGTGTTCGAGAACAGTTTGATTGCTTCGGCTTCAGCTGTGCCCGTCATCAGTACCGGCACGTTCTCTCGGGACGCCCCTTGGACGAGGATCCGAGCGAAACGTTCGGCGTCTGGTCCAGGATCCGAGACGATCACTCGGGTGGGATTCAGGTTGTCGCGCAACGCTGACCCTTCGCGCAGGAACTCGGGCGAGAAGAGAATCCTCAAGCTGGGGTGTTCTGCCTGCATCCTGCGGGTGAACCCCACTGGGATGGTGGATTTGATGACCGCCACTGCCTGCGGATTGTGGCTGGCGACCAGGTCGATCACGGCCTCCACCGAAGACGTGTCGAAGTAGTTCGTGTCGGGGTTGTAGTCGGTGGGAGTAGCAATTATGACGAACTCTGCGTCGTCGAACGCGTCGCTCACAGCGGCGGTGGCAGTGAGGTTGAGAGGTCGGTTCGCCAAGAACTCTTCGACCTCCGGGTCGACGATCGGTGAGCGGTGGGCGTTGATGTCGGCGACCTTGGCTGGGTCCACGTCGTAGCCAACCACGTTATGATGTTGGGCCAGCAGAATGGCGTTGGCTAGACCCACGTACCCCAAACCGGCAACAGCGATTTTCATCGGCGCTCCTTCTACCCGACTATCGTTCCACACGGGCGTTGCCTACACTGTTCCGGCGGTGACCGATTCCCGCGACGAAGGAGGATCGTGCTCCCGGAGATGTTCGCCGGCTGGCCGTTCGCGGCCGTGTTCGCCTTCATGTTCACCCTCGCCATGCTTCGTGGCCAGGGCACCTATTGGCTTGCCAGGGTCGTCACCCAACAAGCCGTGCTTCGCGGCGAGCCCACGTCGGGCTGGCGGGGGCGGATGGCGGTCTGGTTGCAGGGCAAGGACGTCGGCCGGGGCGCAGAAATGGTTCGCCGGATCGGGCTGGTTGCGATCCCGCTTAGCTACCTCACCGTGGGGTTTCAGACTCTGGTGCTGGCAGGAGCTGGCGTGCTTGGGATCCGCGCGTTCCCTTTCGTTTTAGCGCAACTCCCAGGCGCGTTGGCGTGGGCCACCATTTATTCGACGGTCGGATGGGCCGTTTGGGGGGCCGCCGTAGCTGCGTTCGCGGGTTCACCTTGGGCGCTCCTGGCGATCGCGGGTTTCGTTCTGGTTCTGCTTGTCACATGGAAGGTGCACCGGCGTTGGCGCTCAAAGTCAGCGCTCGGCTCTGATGATGTGGGCGTCCAAGGCTGAGCCTAGGGTCACCTCAGGCAGTAGGGACGCCCCCACCAGTCCGTCCGAATCGGCTCGGAACAGCTTGGCCCCTTCGATGGCGTCCGCGATCCCTGCAGTGAAGAAGTTACTGAGCGTCTCACCGTTGAAAACCTTGCCGACGAGACCGATTCTCGGCTCTGTTTGGTCGGCGAGTTCCGCGCGGTCCAGTGCCGCCTTCGCCGATTTCACTAGTTCGGACGCCGCCCGCCGCAGAATGTCTTGGGCGATGTCGTCGGTTCTGGCCAAGTCGGCGACCACACGAGCCCAGGACGCCACTGTGCTCACCCGATGGGGATCTGTTTGGACGTCCATGTAGAGCACGTCCAGATCGGGGTGTTGAACTTGGACGAGATCGGCCAAAGCGGTGGCGGGTCCGCGTCCGTCGTGGGCTCGCAGCACCGCAGCTAGGGCTTCCCTGCCGATCCAAAAGCCGGAGCCGGCGTCCCCCAACAGGTGTCCCCAGCCGTCCACCCGAGCAACCCGCTTCGGGCCAACCCCCAACACGACGGTCCCGGTGCCAACCGCGAGCACCACCCCGTGGTCGTGGCCGAGCACCGACAAGAATCCGGTCACCGAGTCGTGGGCGAGATGGACTGAAGCCACCCCGGCTAGAGAAAGGAATCGGCGAGGGTCGGCGTCCAACCGCAACCCGGAGGCGCCGATGGCAACCGTGGAGTCGCGCCCGGGGAACGATGCCAACACCTGGGCCGTTCGTTCGATCAGCTGGTCGACGATGTCGACGTCCGATCGAACGCCGGGAAAGTCGACCCGGGCGAGCTCACGCTCACCCTCGCGGACGGCTACCCGCACCCCGGTTTGCCCGGCGTCGGCGCACAACAAAAGTCTCGGTTCAGGCATAGCATCAGCCTAACCATCGTCACGTTGTAACGGCGCGGCAAGGAGTAGACTTGAAGGCCAAGATTCCTGGCCGCATAGGAGGGGTCATGTCTACTCTCACAACTGCTAACAGGGTCGTCGTTGGTACCGACGGTTCGCTAGCGGCTCATTCCGCAGTCGACTGGGCCGCACACGAGGCGTCCGAGAGAGGGCTGCCGCTACTGATCATTTCATCGGTCCCAGAGCACCCTCTGCCCCGCCGTTCGTCGCTGTTCGCGTCGCTCGGCCGCGATCGCGACTACCTGGAGAACGTGCGTGACAAGGCGCGGATCAAGCTGTCCAGCGAAGAGCGCCGCGTAAAGTTGGCGTACCCCGATCTGGTCGTCGAGAAGGGTCTCGTCGAGGGGGTGGCGTCGTACCCACTCGCCCGCGCAACCAAAGACGCCGCGCTCGTCGTGGTCGGCGCCCGCGGGCACTCCGCGCCGCTGCGGGTCAAGGCGTTGGGTGGCACCTCGGACGCCGTCGTCACCCACGCCCACGGGCTGGTTGCGGTGATCCCCGAGGAGGCGTCGCAGTCGACCGGGCCGGTGGTGGTCGGTGTGGACGACGCGCCAGCAGCCCACGAAGCGATCCGCGTGGCGTTCGCCGAAGCTGCCAGACGCGGTGTCAGCTTGGTGCCGATATTCGTGTGGCATGAGCCAGCGTTGGCCGCCGAGACCGCGGTGATGGGCTCGATCGCGCTCAGCGAGGTGTCCGGAGAAATCGAGTTGTTCGTGGACGAACTGCTCGCACCTCTGGTCGCCGATTACCCGCAGGTTGCGGTCGAACGGCGAGTAGAGGTTGGGTACCCGGCGTCCGTTTTAGTGGACGCCTCCCGCGACGCCTCACTCGTCGTCGTCGGGTCGCGTGGACGGGGTGGATTCGCCGGGCTGATGCTCGGTTCCACGAGCCGTGCCGTGCTTCGGGACGCCCACTGCCCAGTGATCGTCGTCCGGGAGCGTCCGGCCGCTGCTCAGAAGTGAGGGTAGTGTGAGGCGGCGTGGGGACCATTCGTCGCATCGCTGTAGTAGCAACTCTTGGAGCAATCCTGGTTTCGTGCTCGCCTCCGGGTGTGGCGTTGAGCCCCGCTGATGCCGTGGCTCGTTACGAAACGTTCGCAGGCGAGATCGCCGACGCTTTGGCACCCAAGGGCACTTGGGTGAGGGACGAAGGGACGCCGCGAGCCCGCCTCGATGGTGAAATCTGCCGTTACGACGCCGGGGTTTGGCGTCCGGCCGAGCCGATGGAGCTGCCCACGAACGTCAAAGAGGCGCAGTGGCAAGAGGTGAACGCCCTAATCAAACCAGTCTTACGTAAGAACGGCTTCGGGAACGGGCGGCTTTCTGAGCGGATGGACGGCAGCGTCCTGCAGGCGCGCGATAGAAACGACTCGGCCTTCTTGTTCCATGCGGACGGAAGTTTCAGCGTCGGCGGCGCCCACACCACGGCGTCCCCTTGCACCGAAGAGGCGTTCGGGGGCTGAGCCACGCCGCTTTGGCGTTGGGGTGGCTTACAGCCAGGCGACTTGGACGCCCCAGGGGGCATCTGCGGTGAGCAGTGTTGACGGGTCTCTGACGACTGCTCCGACGAATCCGCGTTCACGAAGATGGCTTAGGAAGGCCTGTGCTACGAGGGTGATCTCGACTGTGGTGCGCTCGGGCATCAGTTTGACCGGGCTGATCTCGCCGAGTTGCGCCAGTCGTTCCCCGAGGGGGCGCGCTGACCAGTCGACGCCGTCGTGGGCGTGAAGATCTGTGAGCCACGTGCCGTCTGGGGTTTCTACCCCCTCGATGAGATAGTCGGTGCCGTCGATTCCGGCTAGCGAATCGACGATGTCGGTGTGGTCTGCGCTAACGTCTACCCCGGCCTCGTCGAACACGGTGATCGAACCGTCTCGGCAGAGCGCCGAGAATCGAAGGCCTACGAGCATCGCCTCGATGACCAACTGGCCGCCGTTCGCCAGGGGTTGCAGCGCCTCTGCCATTGTGGCGGGTGCGAGTTGCCGAAGGGCGCCGGGGGCGTCCACGGGTGAAGTCATGGCTACTCCTTGCCGAACCGAGGCTGAGAAGAAAATCCCCGTCCAGGTGCTGGACGGGGATTGGCGCGCTTGGAGGGACTCGAACCCCCAACCTTCTGATCCGTAGTCAGATGCTCTATCCATTAAGCTAC
>CAYMMF010000094.1:0-271 GCA_964391475.1 uncultured Propionibacteriaceae bacterium
GATAGGTACAGAGCTCAACGTCCGCAGCAAGAGTCGCTTTGGGAAGACTGCAGACTGGCTTGCTCAGTACGCTGGCATCCTCAAACCTGTGTCTCAGTTCATTCCGCCCCCGGGTGCCGCGGCCGTAGGCGAAGCGGCCGCAGCTGCGCTTGGTGGGCTGTCGGTGCCGTCGCCGAAGCGGCCTTCGAAGCCGTTGCGGAAGAATTCCCTGTGGCACCGGCGGGTCACGGATTCTGCTCGACTTCGCGACCAACCCGCTCTTCGGGCACCA
>CAYMMF010000094.1:281-7968 GCA_964391475.1 uncultured Propionibacteriaceae bacterium
CCGCGGCACTGACTGTCGCGAGCCTCCATCGTGTGCTGACGAACCCCTACTACACCGACGTCATCCGCTGCAAGGGCGTGCATCACCCTGGGGCGCACGAGCCCATCGTGGAACCGGCGTTATTCCACCAGGTGCAATCACTGTTGAAGGGACGCAACGCCCACGCAACCCGTCACATTCAGCACGCGCACCACCTGAAAGGACTGCTGCACAGTGGCACCGGCGGGTCGCGGATGCTGCTCGACTTCGCGACCAACCCCCTCTTCTGGCACCAACCCCCCGATAGGGCACGGGCGCATGGTTCGAACCATGCGCCGGTGACTTTAGGGGAGGTTGGTGCCCAAACGGGGGGTTGGTGAACGAGAAAAGCCGAAAATCTCGATTTAAGACGAAAAACCCCGGCTCTTGGCCCTTCGAGACGGCTGCTACGCAGCCTCCTCAGGGAACCGACGACGGCTGCTACGCAGCCTCCTCAGGGAGCCGACGACGGAGCTTCGCTCCTCCTCAGGGAACCGAACCGACCGGGAACAGCAATGTTGCGTGTTCCCGCAAGGCACTTTGGGAGTGGAGGTGGCGGGAATCGAACCCGCGTCCTCAAGAGGCGAACCAGGTCTTCTACGGGCGTAGTCGGCGGTGTCGTTCTACTCGGCCCCCACGCTCGTCACCGACACGTCGTGGACAGGCCCAGCCCTAGTAAAGTCCCGATCAGCCGCCAAGGCGTCAACTGATCAGCAAGCCTTCAAAACCAGGCCAGGAACCGGACGGAAGGCTACGTCCGGGCTGACCCTTCGATCGCTGTATCAGGCAGCGAGAGCGAAGTCAGTGCGCTTTGCATCGGCACTTATTGATGTCCAGGCTCGTTTACGAGATGTCCTGGATCCTCGGCCCGCTTCTCCTGGAACTACCGTCCCAAGTCGAAACCAATCACCCCCATGTTCAGTTTTCATACCGGGAGAACCCGGCCTTACAGCATACGGCACCGACCGTACCTGCGTCATATCAACGCCGCGGCGCCTTCAATACATTCCACGGCACGACACGCATGACCGGATTTATCCAGTCCTCGCCTTGAGCGGCTTTTACCCCACCCACGATGGTAAGCACGAACCAGACCAATGCGCCCACACCTAAAAGCGGGCCGAAGTCAAAGATCCCAGATAGCATTGCCCCAGCAACCCCCAACACGAACGACACCAGCTGGTAGTTGAACGCCTTCGCAGCCTCCGCACGCGCATAACTCTTTTCGGGGGCAACCGCCCAAGTTAGCAGTGGCCCAAACAGCCAGAAAACGAAGAAAGAGAAATGCCCCACCGCAGCGAGCCCAGTGTTTTTCTGCACAGGTGCCGGTAGGAGCGTGGCTCGCATCTGGGGTAACCCCATGAGGGCGTAGTCCAATTCATCGCGGCTCCGAGCAACCATCACCTGACCAACCCGGTGATCAAGGTCATGCCGATCAAGACGTCCTTCTACGAACGCCTGCTTCAGCCGCTCCTCTGCCCTGGCTCGCTCAGCCTCGGATACCGCCAGCGAGGATCGATTGTGTTGTTGAATGCTCATACAACAACCCTTGCTCGGTAACCGCACTGTTTCTACGGGGACGTCCCGGACCCATCCCCGGATTGTCTGAGATAGCGGCTAGGCTCCGCCCCATGGAAAAACCGGAAATCACAATTCCTGACAACCAGCCGCCCAGTGAACTAGTGCTGGATGACCTCGAGGTCGGCACCGGGCCCGAGGCGGTGCCCGGTAGGCGGGTAGCCGTCCACTATGTGGGCGTCGCCTGGTCGAACGGCCAAGAGTTCGACTCCAGCTTCAACCGCGGCGAGCCGCTCGTGTTCGGTTTAGGGGCCGGGCAGGTGATCGCCGGCTGGGACACAGGCATTGCGGGAATGAAAGTCGGTGGACGCCGACGCATCACCATCCCGCCCCACCTGGGGTACGGGTCACGCGGCGCTGGTGGAGTGATCGCCCCCAACGAGACGCTGGTGTTCGTCTGCGACCTAGTCGGGGTCGCCTGAGGTCAGCGCCGAGACAGCCGATTGCGGGACGCCAACGCCCGCTGGGCCTCGCGATCGGCGTCCCGAGCGGCGATTGTTTGTCTCTTGTCCCAGTCACGCTTACCGGTGGCGACAGCCAACTCAACCTTCGCGTACCCGTCGCTGAAGTAGATACTTAACGGCACCAGGGTGCGACCGGACGCCGCGATCTCGCGTTCTAGCTTGTCGATCTGCCTTCTGTGCAGCAGCAGTTTCCGCTTGCGTTTGGGCAGATGGTTGGTGTTAGTGCCGAACTCGTACTCGGGGATGTGAGCGTTACGAAGCCACGCCTCACCCTCGTCAATGGTGGCGAACGCGTCAGTCAGGGACGCCCGTCCGGCCCTTAGCGACTTGACCTCAGTGCCGGTGAGCACGATGCCCGCCTCAACGGTCTCACCGATGTGATAGTCGTGGCGTGCCTTACGGTTTTGGGCGACCAGGACGCGCCCACTTGGACGTGGCATGACGACTCCTCACCGCTTTTCCGTGCAGCCAATCTGGCGCTTGGACACCCTACCAAGCCGAAGCGGCTGAACGAAGCGTGGGAACGGACGTCCTGTCGAAGGTCACGGTACGTAGTTCATCGCGTTGACCGGGGTACCGTCCAACCGAAGTTCAAGGTGCAGGTGGGGTGTGGTGGACAAGCCGGTGTTCCCGACATACCCGATCAGTTGGCCCTGCTGGACCTTCTGCCCCTTCTTGACCACAATCCTGGACTGGTGGGCGTACCCGGTCGTCACGTACTTGCCGTTGATGATGTTGCCATGGCCGATAAGGACGAAGTTGCCGAAGCCTCCAGCCCGTTCAGCACGCAACACCGTGCCCGCGCGAGCTGCATACAGCGGAGTCCCAGTCCGAGCACCGAAGTCGGTGCCGTTGTGCATCCGCCAGTACTTGAGAATCGGGTGAAACCTGCGCCCAAACGGGGAACCGGGATTTGCCGCGATCGGACGGATGAACCCATAGCTGGATTGGGAGCGAGACTGGGACCTGCTTGTCGTCTTCGGCGGTCGGCTCTCTGCCTTCGGAACGGGTTGAGTGTTAGCTGTTGACTCCGCTGCCGCCTTGCGAGCAGCTTCCTCGGCGGCTCGCTTTGCGGCCTCAGCCTTGCGGCGCTTCTCTTCCTCGATCGCCTTCAATCGGGCGACCTCAACCTTAATCTCAGTGGTGAGTTGGGCGTCCAACGATTCCAACTCCCGGTATGCCGCTTCGTCAGCGTCCAACGCTTCCTGGGCGGACGCCTGCAACCGCTTGTTACTGACGACGAGGTTCTCCACCGCGTGTTCTTGAGCAGTGGCTTGACGCTCCAGGCTCGTCACCACAGCAAGCTGATCCGCTGCGGCTTCCCGATCGGCGCGGGCCTGAGCCTCAAGCGCGACCATCTTGTCGCGGGCTTCCTCAAGCTTGACTTGAATGGCATCGAGCCGAGCCTTCTCGGCGGCAGTCGCATCGAAGATCGTGGTGTTCCACTGGATCCGTTGGCCCAACTCAGCGGTTGATTGGGAACCGAATACCACCGCGAGACCTTCGAGTGGATTTCGCTTCTGGTAGGCGTCCCTGGCAGCTTGACCGATCAGTCGAAGTTGAGCCGCCAGGTTTTCCTCTCCTATCCGAACTTCTTCTTTAGCAGCTTTGAGTTCCCGTTCCGCTTTGAGCAATGCTGCTTTCATTGCCGCATAATGGTTGCGCGCAATTTCTAAATCGACACGAATGCTCGCCAATTCTGCTCTCGCATCACTCAGTTGCGCTTGCGAATCTTCCAACTTAGCGGTCGCTTGGGAAACCTCATCCTGGGACTTACTAATGGATTTCTTAGTGCTCTTTTGCTGATTTCGAACCTGCGATTGGCGCTGTTGCTTCTCGCTGAGAGTGTCGGCAGATGCCGATGGAGTGAGGAGTCCGGCAGCCAGCACCACCGTAATTGTGGCAGCCGCGGCTCTGCGGGCGAGTGTACGACGCCGGGGTGCTTGGTACACGAAATCTCCTCTACATCTTCGTACTGACCAGCCCGATCGGTCACACCCTCAGGTGTCTTCGAGCCGCAATCACTGTTGGGATAATAGATAGAACGACTGCCACAACCACAACCCAAAACACCGCAATGCTCACATTTGGCCAATCAATCCAGCGAACAGTCTGGATCAGAGGTTTAGCTTTCGCGACGATCACGAACTCCTGGAAGGCCACCATTGTTCCGGTCGCCAGGAGGGCTCCGGTAAGGGCCGCGATAAGCGCTTCGCCCAGGAACGGGAGCATGATGTACCAGTTGCTGGCCCCCACCAGCCTCATAATTCCTAGCTCCTGGCGACGACTGAACGCAGCCATCCGGATGGCATTGCTGATCTGCAGCGCTGCCGCCACCAGGAGGAGGGCAGACGCGCCCAAAGCCGCCCATTTGGCACCGTTGAGCCAAATAAACAATGGTTCTAAATAGGCACGTAAATCCTGGATTGCTTGCACTCCTGGCATTCCCGTTACGGAAGTACGAATACCTTCGTATTGCTGAGGATCCTTCAATTTAATTCGGAATACACCCTGCATATCTTCAGCAACCACGGATTCAAGGATTGGTGATCCTTTATATACCTCTTTGAACTCAGCGAAGACATCGGCAGGGCTTTCATAGAAGACCTGAGCCACCTCGGGGTTCGCTTCCAGCGCTGAGCGCACCGCCTGGAGTTGGTCGCCTGTGATCGGCTTGCCGGGTGTGCAGGTGGGCCCAGAACTGTCTTTTGCGCACAAGAAGACGGTGATCTCGATCTTGTCGTACCAACGACCTTTGATCAGATCGACTTGCTGAGCCGCAAGGACGCTCATGCCGAACAGTGTGAGTGATACCCACATCGTGACGATGACAGCCAACGTCATAGAGAAGTTGCGGCGAAGGCCGGTCAAGATTTCCAAGAGTGTGTGTCGCATGTCGCTGGTGCTTTCTGAGTCATCTGCTTTCGGACTGGTATGCCAGCTTTTAGCCGTAGCCACCCCGGGATTGATCGCGCACCACTGCGCCGTCCGAAAGCTCTATCACCCGCCGTCGCATTTGATCCACAATCGCTCGATCGTGGCTCGCCATCACAACGGTCGTGCCGTTGCGGTTGATCCGGTCGAGCAGGCGCATTATCGCTTCGCTGTTCTCCGGGTCGAGATTTCCGGTCGGCTCGTCGGCGAGCAGAACCTTTGGTTGATTCACAACTGCACGCGCCAACGCGACCCGTTGTTGCTCACCACCTGACAACTCGTTAGGCATCCGCGAGGACAGCGACTCAAGGCCGACGAGTTCCAGGGTTTGAGGCACGATCCGGCGGATCTGGGAGGACGACTTGCCGATCACCCTCAGCGCGAAAGCCACATTGCCATAGACCGTCTTGGACGGCAGCAAACGGAAGTCCTGGAAGACGATGCCAACATGTCGCCTCAACCGCGGGATCTTGCCCCTCCGCAGTCGCGTCACGTCCAAATCGTCCAACACGATGCGTCCTGAATCGGGACGAATCTCGCGCAGCAACAACCGTAGACAGGTCGTCTTTCCCGACCCGGATGGGCCGACAAGGAAGGCGAACTCCCCCTCCTGGATTGTGAGGTTCACATCATTCAATGCTGGGACGCGCTGCCCCGGGTACGTCATCGAGACATGCTCAAACGTGATCACGGTGGCTCCAGGCCGGGGTCGACAATAATGGGTTCCTGAGAGTTTCTCAGTCGGCCGTTTTCGAGTCTAAGCGACGTCAAGCGCCATATTGGGAGGCCACGCCGCCAAGTGTCAGGCGTGTTCCTTCATCCGCCAACGAATTCCGGCACCAATAAAACCGTCGATGTCGCCGTCGAACACACCTTCGGTGTTGCCCACCTCGAAGCTCGTGCGCAGATCCTTCACCATCTGGTAGGGGTGCAGCACATATGAACGCATCTGGTCGCCCCAAGACGCCTTCACATCACCTGCCAACTCCTTCTTCTTGGCGTCCTCCTCCTGCTTCTTCTGAAGTAGCAGCCGCGACTGAAGGACGCGCATGGCAGCCGCCCGATTCTGGATTTGTGACTTCTCGTCCTGCATCGAAACGACAATTCCGGTTGGAAGGTGAGTCAACCGAACAGCCGAGTCGGTGGTGTTCACCGACTGACCGCCCGGACCAGAACTGCGGAAAACATCAACCCGAATATCTGCCTCTGGAATATCGATGTGATCGGTCGACTCAATCAACGGGATCACCTCAACCGCCGCGAACGAGGTTTGGCGGCGTCCCTGGTTGTCAAACGGGGAAATGCGAACCAAGCGGTGCGTGCCGCCCTCCACCGAAAGGGTGCCGTAAGCGAACGGGGCGCTGACTTCGAACGTGGCAGACTTCAAGCCCGCCTCCTCGGCATAACTGGTGTCAAGCACCTTGGTTGCATACCCGTGCCGTTCGGCCCAACGCAGGTACATGCGCAGCAACATCTCGGCGAAGTCTGCGGCGTCCACGCCCCCGGCACCCGAACGGATCGTGACCACGGCGTCCCGCTCGTCGTACTCCCCTGACAGCAAGGTGCGGATCTCGAGCGCAGAGATCTCGCCGGTCAACGACGCGAGCTCCTTGTCGACTTCGCTTTGGGCGTCCTCGTCGCCCTCCTCTTGGGCTAACTCCAGCAGGACGCCCAGGTCGTCCAGCCGCTCACGCAGGCCGGTGACTCGCTCCAGTTCTCCCTGGAGAGCGGAGAGCCGGGACGTGACACGCTGCGCGTTTTCTTGGTCGTCCCACAAGTCGGGGGCAGCTACCTCGATCTGAAGTTTCGCGATCTCAGCACGCTTGGTCTCGGGGTCGACGACAGCCTCGATCGAGGCGAGAGCCCTGTCGAGGCTGGTGATCTGGGATTGCACATCTACAACGGCCACGAGGAGACAGTCTACCGGTCGCGGCTACAAACCCTTACCGGCCATCGTCCTTGTTGGGTTGACGGCAACGCCGCGTCCGGGTTCAGGGGGTAATGACGATCCGACCGCGCGGACGCCCTGACGCAATCTGCTGGTGGGCCCTGGGCGCCTCGCTCAATGGGAGAGTTGCCGCGATCCGACCCCTCAGCCCTCCGATGGGTATCAGCATGTTTATGGTTCTCGCTGCGTCCGCGAGATCGTCGACCGAGGCGTTACTGATGGCGAAACCGCGGATGCTCGCGTCCTTGGTGTAGAGCGCACCGATCGGCAGGGTGGGGGTGGCGCCCATAGACGCCATTACGATGATCCGCCCGCCTAACCGCAAGTGGGCCAGGGCTGCTTCGAAGTCGTGGTGGCCGCTGGTGTCCCACCAGATGTCGATCCCCTTAGGCGCGAACGCGCGGATCTGCTCCGCAAGATTCGGTGCATTGTAGTCCAATACCACGCTGGCACCGCAGGCGCGGCACCAGTCGGCGTCTCGTGGGGAGGCGGTGGCGATCACTCGAACCCCCCGGGCTGAAGCGATCTGGACGACGGCACTGCCAACGCCTCCTGCCGCTCCCCCGACGAGGATCGTCTCGCCGCCCTTGCTGTTGGCTACGCGGTCAAGCCCGATACACGCGGTGGCTCCGGTGTGCAGCACGGACACCGCCATAAGCGGATCGATCCCCGCGGGTAACGGGTAGAGGCGGTTGGCTTCTACGACCGCATACTCGGCGAAGGCGCCCTGGCGTCCGTCGTATCC
>CAYMMF010000095.1:0-7918 GCA_964391475.1 uncultured Propionibacteriaceae bacterium
ACTCTGTCCGAGGCCTACACCGCCAGCCCGGTCGGCTCCCCACCGCCGAAGAGCGGCTCGAGCTGGCGCAGCGGGCGACACCAGCCTCGGGGCCCTGTCCGCCGATGGGCGCGGACTCACCCGGCTGACATCATCGACGTCTTTGTCTATGTCGTCGTGCTCAACCTCGCTGTGGAGTACCTTCCAGCGGTTATCAGTGAGGGATTCACCTTGTCACTGCTAACTGCGCTGTTGCTCAAATTGGCTCTCGAGGTAGTGCTGTGGATCAATGCTCACATCATCGTCCGCCTACGCGCCGCTAAATCGCGTCCTGTCAAGGTTGCGATCGCTCTCACGCTGTGGGTTGTCGCCGCTGGCAGCAAATTTGTGGTCCTGAAACTGGTTGAGTTGGTTTTTGGTGACTCGGTCAGTTTGGGTGGGTTCCTTCCAGTCACCGCGCTCGTCGTCACGCTGTTGTTCGCCCGAGGCGCAGTCAGGAGACTGCTCGACGACGCCGGTGAGTCTCGCTGAGCAAGGACATATGCTGAGGGTGCCGCACTCGCGTTCACTGGGTGTGGGGCTGTACGAATTCAGGTTTACGTGCGAAAGCATGGCGAGGCGAATCACCCACGTGTTCGAGCCAGCGTGCAGGCCCCTGGTGGGGTCATGCTGGAACGCATCGCTCGTGACTCTTGGCGGAACCTTGCGTATCGAACCAGCAGCATGACCGCTGGGCATCCACTCGCCCAGCATTCGCGTGGTACCGGAGAAGAGACTTGAATCCGACGTGAGGCCGTCCGAGATTGATGGCTGACAAGCCTTCAGATGGCTCCGACAAGGTATGATGCATGCAGGTCGAACCCTTGTGCGTACTCGTGTCTAGGCATGTCAAGGGTGCTTAGGGGCCCGATAAGGGCCCGGACCAGACGGGTGAGCGTTGGAGAAGGGAATTGCTCATGGCCAGGCGAGGGAGGCGTCCGCGCACCCGCTCACGGTAGGGCAGCGTATGGGCGAAGGCGTCCGGCAACTACCAGGACAGCTACCGGCACGGCGGCATTCCCAGCACGCTGTATACCGCTCCCATCACTTTCCAGACCGAAGGCGACGCGAGGATCTGAGGTGTATCAAGGATCTTCGGCAGCGGTTCGGTTCTGAGGAGAGGATCAATCCATGTCCAGCAAGCGCAGGAAATCCAGCGCTCAGTTCAAGTCCGAGGCCGTCCGACTTGCACCGGGTGTATGGCAGATGAACGGAGAGAGGCTATGGGCATGCTCGGGGTCAGGCAGTGAGGGTGGCCAGGGGGATCACGTGGATGCCGGTGCGCAGGGTGTAGCCGTTGGCGCCGCCGGTGATGATGGCGAGGAAGCGTGGGGATCCGATCCGGTCGAGGTCGACGCGTTCGTCGCGGAGTTTGAGCAGGCTGGTCTCCGCCTGGGGGAGGCGACTCTCGCCGAGTTTGATCTCGATAGCCGCCCAGCCGCCGTCGGCGAACTCGATGATGGCGTCGACCTCGAGCCCGGTTTCGTCGCGGTAGTGGTACAGGTGGCTGCCGGTGGCGTCGAGGTAGGCGTGCAGGTCGCGGATGACCATAGCTTCGAAGACCTGGCCGAAGTAGGCAGGGTCGCCAGCAAGCCGGTCGGGGGTGAGGTGAAGGGCGGCGCAGGCCAGGGCGGGGTCGGCGAGGTGGAGTTTGGGTTGGCTGCGTAGCCGGGCCCGGGAGCGCAGGCTGACGGCCCAGGCCGGTTGTTCTTCGTAGGCGAACACGCCGGTGAGGGCGTCGAGATAGGCCCGGACGGTGTTGCGGTCGAGGTGGCCGCCGTCAGCGGCGACATCGGCCACGAGGCTGGCGAGGGTGGCTTCGCTGGCGATGTTGCGGGCGAGGCTGGCCAGGAGCCGGCGGACCCGGACGGGGTCGTGGCGGGTCGGGCTGGCCTGGCGCAGGTCGGTGGAGGCCAGGTCGGCGAGGTAGGAGGCGTTGAATTCCATCGCGTCGGCGATGGTGGCCTCGATCAGGGCGGGCCAGCCGCCCCGGATGGCTTCGGCGGCGAGGTCCCGGTAGGACAGGGGGCTGCGGATCCCGGACAGTCGGCCCCCGTGGGCTAGGGCGGCAAGGGAGACCTGGGCGGTGGAACGCTGGTTCTCGGCCAGCGCCATGGGCCTCATCCGGAGTCGGGCGATTCGGCCGGCGCCGGAGTGGCGGCGCAGGTTGTCCGCTGGGGTGGCCGACCCGGAGAGGATGAACTGGCCGGGGGCTTGCCGGTGGTCGATCTCGTGGCGGATCAGGTTCCACAGGGACGGGGCGAGTTGCCATTCGTCGATCAGCCGCGGCACCGGCCCGGCCAGCAGGCCGGCCGGGTCAAGCTCGGCCAACTCGATCGCGGCCGGGGACGCGTCGAGTCGGACCGAGCTGCGGGTGTGTTCCAGGCCCGTGGAGGTCTTCCCGCAGGCGCGAGGTCCTTCGAGCACCACGCCACCCATCGCGGACAGGAGCCGGTCGATACGGGGGTCGACCACCCGTGGCAGGTACTTCATGACACGACCATACAGCACTCTGCGGAAGATGGGTACAGCATTCTGCGACTGTTTAGAACAGCGCACTGCGATGCTCCCGCCCAGCATGTTGCGGCCGAGAAGGGCTGTTGAGGCGCATGTCAATCGGTGCCCGTAACAAGTGGGGGGACGTTGGGGGACATGCACGCGACAAGGGCATTTGCCCACGTGGGCGGTGCCGTGACCACCGGCGGGAGGGCTGTGGGGACATCCTGGGGGACATCGGTGTGCTCTGCTGAGTCAACCGGATTACTGGGCTCGGCGGGGATCGGGCTGGGATGGCTGCCAAGGCTCCCGGGCCCGGCGGCAGTACAGCCCGAAGTGTCCCGTTCTCGCGATCGGTTCGCCTAGGGATAGCGAGAGACGGCCGGGTTGGGGGTGTCCGCGGGGGAGGTGGTGGCCGGCGAGCAGATGAAGTTGCTGTTCGGCGCCGGGCTGAACCCGGTCACCGCGGCGAAACTGGGCAACCGGTACGCCGTGTACGCCAACGCGCCGACCGCGTTCGAGACCGAACTGGGCCAACGGCTGGCCGCCTGGCGGGCCGACCGGGGTCTGGCTGCGACCGCGACGGTGCCGCGGCAGGCCGCCGCCATGCGCGCCCTCGCCACCGCCTGGACCGCCAGCGGCGGCACCATCCTCGGCCTGGCACCCTCCGCCGCCGCATCGCCACCGGCCAGATCCCCGCCTCACGATTCGGCCAACGCCTCATCTGTGTCCGCGCCCGAGACCTCGACCGTCTCTTCCGGGCCATCCCCACCGTCCGACCGATCGGACACCTCTGGGGCTGACGTTGATACTCGTGCGGAGGATCCCGCGTCTACGGCTGGTCGGTGCTCAGATAGAGCAGGACGCGGTCGGTGGTCCACGTCGGCACACCCGTGCCGAAGAAGTCATCGTCCTCGGTCCAGATCGGACAGCCGAGCGCCAGGGCCGTCGCGACCACCGGCCAGTCCGCAGGGTCTCGCATCTCGATCCGTGCGAGAGATGCCCGCCGAGCGGGCCGATACGCGTCGCCCTCCACGGAATGGACGATCGACTCGAACCCATCGAGCACAGCCATGGCGGAACCCGGGTCGATCCCGCGCCGGACGAGGAGGCCCGGCAAGTAGGTTCGAGCGTCCGCGTAGTCGACGTCAGGAGTGAAGAACGCGACCGTGCCGGTGTGGTCCAGGACGAGTTGGCGGACACGTTGGCCCAAGACGAGCCGGATCAGGATGTTGGCGTCGAGCACGATCCAACGCTGCTTGCCGGGCATCGGCGGCGGTTATTTGTGTGCGGCCCGGCGGGCAGCGGTGTAGTCGGCCACCACCTGTTCGGGGTCGATGCCCTGCTGGGCGAGCAGTTCGTCCAGGGAGGCAGCCGCGGCACGCAGAGCCGCGATCTCGGCAACCTGTTCGGTACGGGTCGGAATGAAGTATCCGACGGTCTGGCCGTGCCGGGTCACCGCGACAGGCTCATCGGAATCGATGTAGTCGGCCAGCCCGGCCCGGAACTGCCGAATAGCCACGGTCGTCGCCATCTCCAACTCCTCCTCCAAATGCCTGTGTTACTCAGTGGACACAACTTGGTTGTGTGGATTCGTGCCCGGACCGGAAAGACCGGTCAGAAACGTGAACGGTGGGGGAACTGCGGGCGGGGGTGTCCGGGTCGACCTGTTCTGGCGGCTTAAGGCAGTGCATGACGGCGATCGCCGAACGGCCCCTGGCCGCGACGATTCGGTCGGTGCACGATGCGGCGGTCAACGACGCCACCGTGCTGTACGCGGCGAAGGTCACCCTGTCCGAGGCCTACACCGCCAGCCCGGTCGGCTCCCCACCGCCGAAGAGCGGCTCGAGCTGGCGCAGCGGGCGACACCAGCCTCGGGGCCCTGTCCGCCGATGGGCGCGGACTCACCCGGCTGACATCATCGACGTCTTTGTCTATGTCGTCGTGCTCAACCTCGCTGTGGAGTACCTTCCAGCGGTTATCAGTGAGGGATTCACCTTGTCACTGCTAACTGCGCTGTTGCTCAAATTGGCTCTCGAGGTAGTGCTGTGGATCAATGCTCACATCATCGTCCGCCTACGCGCCGCTAAATCGCGTCCTGTCAAGGTTGCGATCGCTCTCACGCTGTGGGTTGTCGCCGCTGGCAGCAAATTTGTGGTCCTGAAACTGGTTGAGTTGGTTTTTGGTGACTCGGTCAGTTTGGGTGGGTTCCTTCCAGTCACCGCGCTCGTCGTCACGCTGTTGTTCGCCCGAGGCGCAGTCAGGAGACTGCTCGATATCTCGCTCTGACAAGCATCGATGTATCGGATGTCTTTCGGGTCAGACTACGTCCAGCTAGCATCCCCGTTGTACGCAGATCCGCGCGCCCAATGAATCAAGGAGGACTCATATTCGCCCCCCGACGATGGTTGAGTTGCGCTCTGGCAATCTTAGTTTTCTTCATCCTGCCTCAAACTCCGGCCTCAGCCGATGACTGGCAGGCAGCTGGGAGCAGCCCTCGTGACCTACCTCGCGGTGATGGTGGCCACGGGCGGCTGTTCTCTACTGCCCGACAGTGGGCCCAAAGGCCCTACCGGGATCGACCTAACCCGCGGTGACTACACGGTTGTCTACGCCGATTCGCTTACCCGTGAGGCAGGTGTGGCGACCATCACCGCCGACGGTGCAGTGCTGCAGTCGGCCAGCATGTCAGCCCTGGGTCTGGAGCATAGGACGGAGACCGAAGACTCGATCGTCCTGATCGGGGAGCGCGCGGGCGACATGGTGAAGGTGAGCAAGGACGGCGCGGTGAAGGCCGGGCTCATCGACTACCCCGACGGAACCGGAGTCACAGCAACCACCTTCGTGAGTGATGGCACCATCGCCTCTCTGGTGAATGTGGGCAACACTGAAACCGGCTACTCCAACCCTCTGGTCATCCACGACGTTTCCGGCAAGGTGCTGCGGTCGACACAGATGCAGGGTTACTTCACGAGCGTTTCGGAGGTGGGTGACGTGCTGGTTGCAACCGGTCAGATCAGCCAACCCGATCTCGATGAGGACGGATCCCGGACGATCACTCTGGACCCGATGTCGCTGGCGGTGCGCGACTCCTGGGACTGGCCCGATAAGGGTGGCTTGGACGTGTGCAGACCTAACGGCGAATCCATCATCTGCCTTGAGTCCGAAGGCTTCAAAGATGGCGCCCGCGCACGCTTGTCCAACCATCTGGTCCGCGTCGACCTGACGACTGGAGAGAAGACCGAACTCATCAGTCTCGAGCACGACGGCGTCGACATTGTCACCAGTTCGAACCGGGTCTACGTCGCAACCTGGTCAACGATGAACTTGATGAGTGTCGACCTGACGAAGGTGGAACTCGAACTCCCACTGGCTCGTGGCAATGAGGCCATCGAAACGGTGACCGTTGGAGCGGGTTTCATCGATGTATTCGTCCGCGACTACGACCGCACCGTCACAGCGGATGGTCGAGCCGACATCGGACGGATCGTCCGAATCGATCCCACCACGCTGAACGCCGTCAGGCAGACCCCGCTACAGTTGCCCGATCAGCAGCTCGTCGGAGTACATCTGATACCCCACGAGTTTTTCCGCCCGTAGGCAGCCACTCATCCGGCCTGCTGACATCGACCTGAGTGGCGGATACAGCATGGCGCCCTTGGCCTGATCGAGCCCGTCGAGACCCGGCGACTCAACCGCTGGTGAAGCAGAGGTTCCTCAACTGCCGGCGCGTTCGGCCGGTGTCTCGGGCCGTTTCCGCGTCTTCGTTGTGGCACGTTTGTGGCACGTTTGGGCCATTTGGAGAGGGGCTGAAACTGAAATACCTAGTCAGAGGCCACAAATCTAGTACCGGAGAAGGGACTCGAACCCTCACACCCTCAGGCACGGGAACCTAAATCCCGCGTGTCTACCAATTCCACCACTCCGGCTTGCAGGGATGATTGTAGCCACGTTCTCTGCCAACACACGTGCTGGTTTCGAAGCTGGGCTTGAGGGATGAGACATCCGGCTCTGATGGTCGCGCGGATGACGGTTGAGGTCGTCCCCAGCGCAGCGATTGTCAGGTGCACCATCTAGGGTGACCGTTGTCGTCCTTGCCACGCGCAGGGGCCGAAGGAGGTGTGGAGTGCTTGCGTCTGAGTGGGTGTTGTTGTGGGACGAAGAGCGGCTCGTCAGGCGGTTCGGTGAGCTGACATTCCATCGTGGCGTCGAGTACGTGGCTCAGCGTCGGGTTGGTCGCATTCAGGTGGATTCCGACTACTACGTAAGAGCCACGGTAAGGGGCAGTCGTAGCTTCACGTACAACACGATGATTGTGGGCGACCGGTCCGGGCGGTTAACAACGACGTGCACCTGCCCGATTGGCGGCGAATGCAAACACATTGTCGCCTTGCTGGTGTCGCTCCGTCAGGCATTGCTTGACCAGGCAACGCCTCGGTGGCAGCAGATGCTAAGGCCACTGGTCGAACCCACGGCAACCCCAGAAGCGATCACACCGCTCGCCCTTCAATTCAACGATAATGGTTACGGCATCACGCTTCGTCCCCTCAAGTTGGGTAAATCTGGTCGTTGGATCAAGACGGGTGCCACCTGGGATGACCTGCGCAACAGCCATGATGTCGATCCCGATCAGCACCAGGTCTTGTTGGCGCTGGAAGCCAGCCGTAAGCAAGGCGGCTACTCGTATGGTTATCGGTCGGACGCGCTTGCGCTTGGTGAGCTTCGCCCTGACGTTTGGCGGTTGTTGCGTGAAGCCCAAAGCCTCGGCATCGAGTTTGTGGCTGGTGAACGGGTGACACGCCGCCCTATGGGCACCCCGGTGCTGTCTGACGTTGCAAATCCTTCGTTCACCTTGGATCGTGTTAGCGACTCCGCCGGGTCGCTGATTTTGACTCCCGTCCTCGAACTGGAGTCAGAATTCCTTCCTTTCAACTACCGCGATTTGGTGGGTAATCCGCCCCACGGGGTGGCATTGCATAGGGGTGATGAACTTCTGTTGGCACCATTTCCACGTCCACTCACTGTCGAGGAGGCACGCCTGTTTAGGGTGAACGAACCCATTTCAATCCCTGATGACGACGTGCCTGTGTTCACCACTGGGTTCCTGCCCAGGCTGCGGTCGCAATTGCCAGTTCGGGTTGGGCAGGGCGTCCAACTGCCACAAGTGAGGGCCCCCAAGTTGGTATGTCGAGTGGAATTTGGCGACGCCACAGCATCGGTTCACTGGGCGTTCCGATACGAGGTGGGCAGTGACACCCACGACCTGGGCCTGGAAGCTATCCCCGGCGAGCCTCCGGTGCGTAACCCGATGGCAGAACAGGAGATGGTCATGTCGCTGCCAGATGGCCCGTGGCTTACCGTGCTTCGGGACGGTGAGCGTGCGCTGCGTCCCGTTTTTCTGACC